>JALOLR010000008.1 GCA_025455885.1 Acidimicrobiales bacterium | reverse complement strand
TTCGGGTGGGGGCCGGGCGCGCCCAGCGAGCGCGGCCGTGTGGGCGGGCGCGGGTCGGGAGATGTCGGGCGCCGCGACTCGTGGCGTCGATCGGGCCCCACCCGGTGCGACCACGCGGCCGACCGGAATTCGCCGAGTGGATCGGATCCGCAGCGTGACACGCGGTGTGGCCGACACCGCGCAGGCGGCGCACGGCCCGGGTTCCTGGGGCGGGACGGGTCGGCGTCGCGGTGGCGCAGCACCTGTGTCGCTCGGTCCACTGATGATGCGATCACTCCCGGATGGGGGGAGGAGGCGACGTCTCCCGCGGCCGGGTTCGAGGCGGTGGCCGTGGCGGGTCTTGAGGCGGTGGTGGTGGGCGCAGAGGTGGTCGAGCTCGTCGAGCGTGGTGTGGCGGGTGCGGGCCCAGTCCTGTTCGTGGTCGATCTCGAGCCGGGCACTGGCGTTGCACCCCACCACGCAGCACTCGGGGGCGAGCCACTCGAGCGCGGTTCGTTGGAGCGCAGTGGCCTGACGCCCCAGGTGCACGACCGATCGGATGTCGACCCCGTCGGTCACGACGGCGGCGAGGAAGGCGTCCTCCCCGATCCACCGTTGCACGGCGGCAACGGGCACCGGACCGACACCTGTGACCTCGCAGACCTCGCCGCCCACTGGGTACCCCCGCAGAAGTGCGTCTCGGTCGACCCGCACGATGATCTTGGCCGCTCGTCCCGACCGCCCGATCCGTCCGTCTCCCCGGCTGCTGCGCGCCCCGCCGCCGTCGTCGACAGTTCCGCGGCCAGCACCCCCGTCGTGAGCACCTCCTCGTCGAGCACCGTTGTCCCGCTCGCTACTCCGAACCCTCTGGGGAGCGGAAGCCGGCAGTGGGCCGGGCCGAACGTCGGCCCCAGCACTGTCGGCCACTGCCATGGCATCGCGGGCCAGGGCGACGAGGGCGTCGGCGTCGTAGGCCTCGGCCGGTTCGCGGCGGCCGGCGGTACGGGCGTCACGGAAGATCCGTTCGCGCAAGGGCGCCAGCGCAGCGAGCAGCATGGCCTGGTCTTCTGGCGGAAGCGACCAGGCCCCGCGGCCGGCGCCCTCGTCGTCGGTCCAGGCGCGCAGGTAGCGACGCTCCCGCACCCGGGCGAACCGCTCCTCCGCTCCCGGCGCTGCGGCGCGGAGCCGCCGCCCCCGTCGCTTCAGCTCGCCCAACGACTCGCGTGGGGCGAGCTTCAACAGGTCCGCCTCCGCCTCAGGCACCAGTGACGCGGTTCGAGCCACCTCGCAGGCCTGATCGGTGGAGATCTCCCCGGCCAGCAACGCCTCTCGTGTGGCGGGGAGCTGCTCGAGGTGACCGGCCATCTCCAGGAGCCCTCCGGCCCGGGTGGGTGACGTGCCCATCCGGCGCCCGGCCCAGGTCGAACCCGAGTGGTCGCCGTGGCGGCGCACGACCGAGGTCGCTGCGGCCCGCCGGGCGCACAGCGCCTCACCCGCTTCGGCCATCCGCTTGATCCGGGTGAACGACCCCATGAGCGCAGTCGCGTCGGTGGCCGAGAGCACGGCAGGATCGAACTCCGCCATCGTCTGCCCGAAGGTGATCTCGACCTCGCCCACCGACGCAGGAGCCATGCGAACAAGCGTACGGAGAGGGTGGGACAGCCGATGCCGACGGCGCCTGCGTGCACGTCGGACGATCCCGCCGGTGCGCCGAGGTCGGGACCGACCGAGGTCGTCAGCGCGGGACGCGCGGAGGCCGGGACCGACCGAGGTCGTCAGCGCGGGACGCGCGGAGGCCGGCGGCCGTAGGTGCCCGACAGGGTCGCCACCCACCCGTCGTCGTGGTGGGCGTCGTCGGGCTCGGCGGCGTCGACGCCCCGGCGACGCAGATCGGCGAGGAAGGTCTCGACGACGGTGTCGAGGTCGAGCTCGTCGTCGGGCTCCTCGGGGGAGTGGATCTCGCCCTTCCAGGACACGGTGATCCGCACCCGCCCGTCGCTCGCCGAGGCCACGACGTCGCCGCCGGTGCGTATCTCCCATCCGCCGTCGACGCGGTGCAGCAGCGACTCGCGGGTGAGGCCTTCGAGCAGGCTGTCGTCCCGGGTGCCCACCGGCGCGACGCCGTGGTAGGTGCGTTCGTTGTCGGCCAGCACGGCGACGTTGTCGAACGGCGGCTCGATCGACTCGGGGGTGGCCTCGGGTCCGCGAGGCCAGTAGTGGAACGCCCCACCGGGGCCGGCGAAGGACCACCACACCGCAGTGGCGAGGCGGATGCGGAAGTGGTCGAAGAGCCCCGAGTCCGTCATCTGGTGCAGCAGCCAGACCGGGTGGTCGGCGCGGGTGAACCCGCGGAAGGCGGGGACGTCGAGGTGGGGGACGAAGGGCACCGGTCCCGGGAGCATGACGTTGACGTACACGGTGGCCGGGCGGACCTCGACGTCGCCACCGAAGACGGTCCGGGCGCCTTCGACGAACCGGCGGTTGTCGAGGATGGCCTCGGCCCCGGGCACGAGGGGGCGGCCGCCGAGGGCGACGTCGCGACGGAACCACGGGGGGACGAACATGGTGGCACCGGCGTCCCCGCCGGTGGCCTTGACCTCGTTCTCCGACCCGGCATAGCGGGCGAGGGGCCACCACTCGTCGACGGCACGGATCGAGGCCAGCACCTCGTCGGGCCGGTCGAACGCCGGGTGCAGGCGCACCGCGCTCGGGCGGGCGGTCGTCGTGGTCATGGCTCCCCCTCCTCTCCGGTCGAGGGTAGCCATCGTCGGTGACGCGCCCGGCGGCGGCTCAGGTGCCCCGGAGGCGGGCGACCACGGGGGCCATGGCCTCCATGGCGTCGACGCCCACGCCGACGTAGGAGATCCCGAAGCGCTCGCGGCGTTCCTGGAGCTGTTCGATCACCTGCGCCTCCGTCCCGGCCAGCGCGTGGGGGGAGTCCAGCGCGTCGGCCGGCGAGATCCCCAGCGCCGGACCGAGGGCCTCGGCCAGCGCGTCGCGGTCGTCGGTGACGGCGGCCACGTGAACCCGTACCTGGAGCTCGAGGTCGTCGTAGCGCGACCCGGCCGCCTCGTGGATCCAGCGCAGCTTCTCGAACGTCGCCGACGCGGTGGCGTTGGGCCCGGCGTCGGCGTCGATCACGCCCTTGGCCAGCGCGATGTTGAGCCCCACGATGTCGGCCTCGCGGGCGGCGAGGCCGAGCATGCGCCGGCCGCCGCCGCCGAGCAGCAGCGGCGGGCCCGGCCGCTGGAGCGGCTTCGGCTGCCCGTCGAGGCCCTCGATCGTGTAGTGGTCCCCGACGAACGAGACCGGCCCATCCGCCCAGAGACCCCGCAGCACGGCCACGGCCTCCGCCAGCCGCTCGATGCGCACGCCGGGCGGGTCGAGCCGGATCCCGGCACCCACGTAGTCCGACGTCATCCACCCGGCCCCGAGGCCCATCTCGAACCGGCCGCCCGACAGCACGTCGATGGTGGCCGCCTCCTTGGCCATGACCACCGGGTGGCGGTAGTCGTTGCACCACACCAGGCCGCCGATGCGCAGGGTGGTGGTGGCCTCGGCGGCGGCCGTCACCGCCGGGGTGATGGCGAACTGGGCGTCGAGGTGGTCGGCCACGGTGAGCGTGTCGAAGCCGAGGTCCTCTACTCGGCGGGCCAGCTCGCGCCAGGCGTCGCCGTCGGCGGCGGTGCCGGTGAACCCGCCCGGCGGGGCGCTGGCCTGCACCCCGAACCGGAACGGCTTGGTCCGGGGCAGGGGGACGGTGTCGCTCATGGGCGGCACCGTACCGGGGGGCCTACGGTGGGCCGATGCCCGACGACCTCGTCGACTTCACCGTCACGGCGTTCACCCACGCCGGCACGACGCGCACCGTGTACCGCAGCGGGGAGGGCCCGGCCGTGATCGTGATGGCCGAGATCCCCGGCATCACCCCGGCGGTGGCGGACTTCGCCCGGCGGGTGCGCGACCTCGGTTGCACCGTCGTGCTGCCCGTGCTCTTCGGCGAGCCGGGCGCCGACGCCGGCCCCCTGGCCATCGTCCGGACCATCGCGCCGGCGTGCGTGTCGAAGGAGTTCGCGGCGTTCGCCACGAGGCGCCGTGCGCCGGTCACCGACTGGCTGCGGGCCCTGGCCCGCGACGCCCACGAGACCTGCGGCGGGCCGGGGGTCGGGGCGGTGGGCATGTGCTTCACGGGCGGGTTCGCGTTGGCGATGATGGCCGACGGCGACGTCATCGCCCCGGTCCTCTCCCAGCCCTCCCTGCCGATCGGGTTCACGAAGGCCGCCAAGGCGTCGGTCCAGCTCTCCGACGACGACCTCGAACAGGTGAAGGCGCGGGTGGCCGACGGCGTGTGCGTGCTGGGGTTGCGCTTCACCGGCGACGTCGCCGTCCCCGCAGAGCGCTTCGAACGGCTGCGTCGCGAGCTCGGCGACGGGTTCGTCGGGGTCGAGATCGACTCGTCGAAGGGCAACCCCTGGGGGATCTCGGGGCGGGCCCACTCGGTGCTCACCGAGGAGCTCGTCGACGAGCCCGGCCACCCCACCCGCGAGGCCCTCGACCAGGTGCTCGAGCTGTTCCGCAGCCGGCTGCTCGTCGCCGGGTAGGTTCGCCGCCATGGTTCGCGTCCGCCGTCTCGCCCTCGCCGCCGGCGCGGTGCTGGCGCTGGCCGTCGCGGGGTGCGGCGACGACGGCGACGAGACCACGACCACGGAGACCACGGCCGTCGCCACGCCGTCGGTGACCACCGCTGCGCCTTCGACGACCGCCGCACCGCCCACGACGGCCGCACCCACGACCGCCGCACCCACGACCGCGGCGCCCACCACCGCCGCGCCGGTGATCCCCACCACCGTGCCCGGCAGCGACTGCGTCGAGGGGTCGAACCGGGACTGCGTCGACCCCGACGGCGACGGACGGTTCACCTATCTGATCGGTGGCGGGGACTGCATTGCCGCCGCCCCCGATCCGTCGATCTGCCTCGACCTCGACGGGGACGGGTACGCCGGCTACCCCGACGCCGGCTGACGCCCTCGGGGCCCGTCCTCGGCCCCCACTCGGCCCTCCGGGAGCGTCGTCGACCGCCGGTAGGGTGCCGAGCATGGGCGACGACGACCTCCTCGAGGGCCTCAACCCGGTCCAGTACGAGGCGGTCACCCACACCGAGGGCCCGCTGCTCATCGTCGCCGGAGCGGGGTCGGGCAAGACCCGGGTGCTGACCCACCGCATCGCCCATCTCATCCGCGACCTCGGCGTGTCGCCCTTCGAGATCCTGGCCATCACCTTCACCAACAAGGCCGCCGACGAGATGAAGCACCGGGTGGCGGCCCTGGTCGGCCCGGTCGCCGAGAAGATGTGGGTGTCCACGTTCCACTCGGCGTGCGTGCGCATCCTGCGGCGCGACGGTCACCTCCTCGGGTTCCCGTCGTCGTTCACCATCTACGACCAGGCCGACGCCGTGCGCCTGTGCACCTACGTGCTGCGCGACCTGAACCTCGACGCCAAGCGCTTCCCGCCCCGCTCGGTGCAGGGCGTCATCTCGGCGGCCAAGAACGACGGCGTCGGGCCCGCCGCCTACGCCGAGCGGGCCGCCAACATCTTCGAGCGCAAGATCGCCGACGTGTACGTCGAGTACCAGGCCCGTCTGCTCAAGGCCGGGGCCATGGACTTCGACGACCTGTTGGTCAACGCCGTCGAGCTCCTGCGCCGCCACCCCGAGGTGCTCGAGCACTACCGCCGCCGGTTCCGCCACGTGCTCGTCGACGAGTACCAGGACACCAACCGTGTCCAGAACGACCTCGTGCTCCTGCTCACCCAGGAGAGCGGAGCGATCTGCGTGGTGGGGGATGCCGACCAGTGCCTTCCGGCCGGGACGCTCGTCTCGACGCCCGGGGGTCCCGTACTCATCGAGGACGTAGCGGTCGGTGACGTCGTGCTCGGCACCGACGGCGGGAATGACCCGGCTCCGGGTCGCGTGACCGCGGTGATGCCCGGCCGGTACTCGGGTCCGATGGTCACGGTCCGTGCCGGCGGTCGCGTGCTGCGCGGCACGCCCCATCACATCGTCCCGGCGCGCATGACCCTCAACGATGACCAATGGGTCGTGTATCTGATGCATCGCGCCGACCGTGGGTGGCGGATCGGCCAGACCAAGAGCGTTCGGCACTTCAAGAGCGGGTACTCCGAACTCGGTGTGCGGGTTCGTGCCAACCAGGAACGTGCCGACGCAGTGTGGGTGCTCAAGGTGTGTGACAGCCCAGCCGAGGCGACGTACTGGGAGGCTCGACTTGCAGCTGACTACGGCCTTCCGACCGCCTGTTTTCACGGTGTGGGCCGTAAGACCGCCATGGACGACGAGTGGCTCGAGCGACTCTTCGATTCAGTTGACACCGAAGCGCGAGCCAAGGTCGTCTGCGATGAGTTTCACCTGCATCCAGACTTTCCCCACTTTCGCCCGAGGAACGGTCTGAGGCGCTCGACTCTGAATCTGACAATGTTCTCGGACCCCCGGGGTTCACGTCCGGGTCATCGTGTGCAGTGGTCGTCGAACCAGTCGGTGATTGCTCGGCGGTTGGAGGCGCGAGGAGTTCGAGTCAAGCCGGGGCGACGTCCTGACACGTATCTCTTTGAGGCGTTTCGCTCTGACTTTCGGGAGGCTCTGGAGATCGCTCGGCGGATCGCCGATGTCGGAGGTCTCGGGATACGTCGGCGGATGGTGGTGATGGGGCAGGTCTACGACTTCACCCCTCTGAGTCACTTGCGACCCGGGATGAAGGTACTGGTGGAAGGGCCTGCAGCGTGGGAGGAGGCGGTCGTCGATGAGCTCGTGTTCGATCGCTACGAGGGCCCGGTCTTTGACCTCGAAGTTGAGCGGACCTTCACTTATTCGGCGAATGGAGTCTTGAACAAGAACTCGATCTACAAGTTCCGAGGCGCCGACATGCGCAACATCGTCGACTTCGAGGACGCCTTCCCCGAGGTCACGGTGTTGCTGCTCGAGCAGAACTACCGGTCGAGCCAGACCATCCTCGACGCCGCCAACGCCGTCATCGCCAACAACATGGGGCGCAAGCCCAAGGAGCTCTGGACCGAGGCCGGTCACGGCGAGGCCATCGTGCGCTACCACGCCGACGACGAGGGCGACGAGGCCCAGTGGGTGGCCCATCAGCTGATGCACCTCCACGACGGAGGGCGCAACCGGTGGGGCGACTGCGCGGTCTTCTACCGCACCAACGCGCAGAGCCGGGTCGTGGAGGAGTACCTGATGCGCGTCGGCATCCCCTACAAGGTGGTGGGGGGCACCCGGTTCTACGACCGGCGCGAGGTCAAGGACGCCCTGGCCTACCTGAAGGCGGCCGCCAACCCGGCCGACGAGGTGAGCGTGAAGCGGGTGCTCAACGTGCCCAAGCGGGGGATCGGCGAGTCCACCGTCGGCCGGCTCGACGTCCACGCCCGCAGCCACGGGCTCACGTTCCTCGACGCGCTCCGGGAGGCCCCGGCGGCCGGGGTCACCGGTCGGGCCGTCAAGGGGATCGAGGCGTTCCTCGCCCTCCACGACGAGCTCGTGGGCCTGATCGCCGAAGGTCCGGCGACGGTGCTCGAGGCGGCGCTCGACCGGTCCGGCTACGTGGCGGAGCTGGAGGCCGAGCACTCCATCGAGGCCGAGGGTCGCATCGAGAACCTCGCCGAGCTGGTCGGATCGGCCCGCGAGTTCGCCTCGGTCGACGAGTTCCTCGAGCAGGTCAGCCTGGTGGCCGACACCGACGAGCTCACCGACGACGAGTCGTCGGTGGTGCTCATGACCCTCCACGCCGCCAAGGGCCTCGAGTTCCCGGCGGTGTTCCTCGTGGGCCTCGAGGACGGCATCTTCCCCCACCTGCGCTCGATCGGTGAGCCCGACGAGCTCGAGGAGGAGCGCCGGCTCGCCTACGTGGGCATCACGAGGGCCCGCGAGCGGCTCTACCTGTCCCATGCGTGGGCCCGCAACATCTACGGCGGCACGCAGTACAACCCGCCCAGCCGCTTCCTCGACGAGATCCCCGAGGCGCTGGTCGAGTCGGTCCAGGGCAACCGTCGGGCGTCGCGTCGCCCCACGGGCGGCGCCGGGTGGGGCGGCGCCGGGTCGCGCCGCGGCGTCCGGCCGTCCGGCCGGGATGACGACGACTGGAGCGGTTCGGTCATCGGTGGCGGCCAACGCCACCGCGACCGGGTGGTGGAGGCGGCGCTGAAGCCGGCCCCGCCCACGCCGAGCGGTGCCGACCAGCTGGGCCTCGTGGTCGGCGACGACGTCGAGCACCCCAAGTTCGGCGACGGCGTGATCACCGCCGTCGAGGGCACGGGCGACAAGACGGTCGCCCACGTCCACTTCGCCGGGGGCGTCGGCACCAAGCAGCTGCTGTTGGCCTGGGCCCCGCTCACCAAGCGGGGGGCCGCGGCGCCGGGCTCGGACTGACGGCCACCGGCGGATCGGGTCCCGCCGGCGGGCGGGCGGTCACTCCGAGGTGGTGTCGGGGGACTCGTCGTCGGGGTTGAGGTCGACGATCACCACGCCGTCGTCGGTGACGGTCACGGGGTAGGACAAGAGGCCCTCGCCCGTCGCCGGCACGACCGTGTCGTCGCACGGGTCGCGGAACTCGCCGGCGTCGCGTTGCCACTCGAGCGAGCAGTCCCGGCTCTGGCCGGGCCGGCGGGCGTCGAAGGCCGACCAGTCCTCGGTCTCGGAGGTGCCGGTGTGCTGCAGGAAGATGTCGCGCTGCCCGCTCGACACGTCCGAGAAGAGCAACGGCCCGTCGGCGGCGATGGCCCGTGACAGGCGGGCCGCGGAGCCGGCTTCGAAGGTGTCGTCGCCGAGCTGGACCTCGATGGTGTCGGACTCGGTGAGCGAGGGGATGGCGAACACGAACAGCCCGAGGACGAGGGCGATCCCGAGCACGATCCCGGCCACGGCGAGCACCATGGCCCTCGGGCTGCGCTTGGGGGTCTGCTGCACCGGCATGGGTCCAGTATCCCCGCCGACCACCCCCGTCCCCACATCACGTCGCGGCGCGAGGGGGCGTTTGGGTCGGTCGGGACCAACCTGGCTACGTTGTCGCCTCGTGGATCTCCTCGAATACCAAGGCAAGCAGTTCTTCGCCCGCTTCGGCATCCCCGTCTCCGACGGGCGGGCCGTCGACTCCGTCGAGCAGGCCGTGAGGGCCGCCGACGAGGTCGGCTACCCGGTGATGGTCAAGGCCCAGGTGCACGCCGGCGGTCGCGGCAAGGCCGGAGGCGTGAAGTTCGCTCCCGACGCCGACGCCGTCCGCGAGCACGCCGGCAACATCCTCGGCCTCGACATCAAGGGCCACATCACGCGGATCGTGTGGATCGAGCACGCCTCGGACATCGCCGAGGAGTACTACGCCAGCTTCACCCTCGACCGCTCGGCCAAGAAGCACCTCGGCATGCTGTCCGCCGAGGGCGGCGTCGAGATCGAGCAGGTGGCGGTCGACAACCCCGATGCCATCGCCAAGATCTGGATCGATCCGGTCGACGGCCTCACCGAGGACGCCGCCCGGGAGTGGGTGCTCGCCGCGAAGCTCAACCCCGACGTCACCGACGGCGCCGTCGAGATGCTGCGCAAGCTCTACACCGCCTACACCGAGGGTGACGCCGACCTCGCCGAGATCAACCCGCTCATCGTGAAGACCGACGGTGCCGTGCACGCCCTCGACGCCAAGGTCACCCTCGACGACAACGCCGAGTTCCGCCACGAGTGGGGCGACTTCGCCCTCACCCAGGTGCGCGACGCCCGCGAGGAGGCCGCCCACGAGAAGGGCCTCCAGTACGTGGGCCTCGACGGCTACGTCGGCATCATCGCCAACGGCGCCGGGCTCGCCATGAGCACCCTCGACGTCGTCAACCAGGTCGGGGGTGAGCCGGCGAACTTCCTCGACATCGGGGGTGGCGCCAACGCGGACGTGATGGCCGGCGCCCTCCAGGTCATCAACGACGACCCCAAGGTGAAGAGCATCTTCATCAACATCTTCGGCGGCATCACCCGGGGCGAAGAGGTGGCGAAGGGCATCATCGAGGCCCTCGAGCGCGTCGACATCGCCGCTCCCATCGTGATCCGCCTCGACGGCACCAACGCCGAGGAGGGCCGGGCGCTGCTCGAGCCCCACCTGTCCGACAAGCTGCAGAGCCGGCCCACCATGCTCGAGGCGGCCCGTACGGCCGTCGAGCTGGCCGGGAAGAACTGAGGACCTGCCATGAGCATCTTCGTCGACGAGACCACCAAGGTCGTCTACCAGGGCCTCACCGGCTCCCAGGGCCGCTTCTACGGCCTGCGCAACCGCGACTACGGCACGAACGTGGTCGCCGGCACCAACCCCAAGAAGGCCGGCGAGGACGTCGACGGCATCCCGATCTTCGCGTCGGTGGCCGACGCCGTGGCCGAGACCGGGGCCAACGCCAGCTGCATCTTCATCCCCGCCCCGGGCGTCCGCAGCGCGGTGATGGAGGCCGCCGAGGGCGGCGTGGAGTTCATCGTCTGCATTGGTTCTACAACAAGCTCAAGCGCGACTTCCCGAACGTGCGCCTCCTGGGCCCCAACTGCCCCGGCATCATCAGCCCCGGCAAGTGCAACATCGGCATCACCGCCGGTGAGATCGCCAAGCCCGGCGGTCCCGTCGGCATCGTGAGCCGCTCCGGCACTCTCACCTACCAGGCCCTCTACGAGCTCAAGCTGCAGGACATCGGGGTCACCACCTGTGTCGGCATCGGCGGCGACCCGGTGCCCGGCACGTCGTTCATCGACTGCCTCGAGGCGTTCGAGGCCGACCCCGAGACCAAGGCCGTGATGATGATCGGCGAGATCGGTGGGTCCGCGGAAGAAGAGGCTGCGGAGTTCATCAAGGACAAGATGACCAAGCCGGTCGTCTCCTACGTCGCCGGCGTCACCGCCCCGGCCGGCAAGAAGATGGGTCACGCCGGCGCCATCGTCTCCGGTGGCAAGGGCACCGCCGCCGCGAAGATGGAGGCGCTCGAGGCGGCCGGGGTGCGGGTCGGCAAGAACCCCACCGAGGCCGGCGAGCTGATGGTCGAGGTCGTCCGCGAGCACGGCTGGGCCTGACCCGGCCCGGGCGGCCTCGTTCAGGGACGTTCGAGCGCTGCGCCGGACGCCGACCGGCGCCGCTGACGCCACGCCACCGCGGTGGCGAAGGCTGCGGCGGCCACGGCGGTGGCCAGCGCCCCCAGCAGCACCCGCAGCGGCCAGAGCAGACCCCCGCCGGCCCCCAGCACCGCCCACACCATTGCGCCGGCGAAGAACGCGCCACCGGCGCGGCGGGGGCTGATCCGGGTGCCGCCCCCCACGGCGGCCCCGACGGCGAGGGCGACGAGGGGCAACAGGACGAGGCTGAACGCCCCCAGCCGCAGTGCCCAGGCGGCGAAGGGGACGCCGATCCCGCAGGCCAGACCGATCAGCGCGCACTGCCCGACACCCCGGGTCCGCACTGGCGACGTCGTCGGTGTCGTGGCCGGGAGGCGCTCCATGGATCCAGTCTGCCCGGGCCGGGCGTCACCCCGCACGCGCCCTGCGCCCGGGTCCGTCGCCGGCATCTCTCGGTCCGCTCCACCCGTCGAGCGGCTGGCAGGGTGACTGGTAGGTTCGCCCGCCTATGCGACTGGCTGTGCTGGCATCGGGGAGCGGGACGATCCTCGATGCCATCCTGTCCGCCGGGATCGCCGTGGCGGTGGCCGTCGTCGACCGACCGTGCGGCGCGCAGGACGTGGCCTCGAGCCATGGCGTCAGCTGCGAGATCGTCGAGCGCACGAGCTACGGCCGTGACTTCGACCGCGACGGCTACACCGCCGAGCTCGTCGGGGTGCTGCGGGGCTGGGACGTCGACCTGGTGGCCATGGCCGGCTTCGGCACCATTCTCGGCCGGGGGATGTTCGAGGCGTTCCCCGAGCGGATCGTGAACACCCACCCGGCCCTGCTACCGGCCTTCCCCGGCTGGCACGCCGTCGACGACGCCCTCGCCTTCGGGGTCAAGGTCACCGGCTGCACCGTCCACGTCGCCACCGAGGAGGTCGACGCCGGCCCGATCCTCGCCCAGGAGGCCGTCCCCGTCCTCCCCGACGACACGGTCGAGACGCTCCACGAGCGCATCAAGGGCGTCGAGCGGCGCCTGTACGTCCAGACGATCTCCGAGATCCTCGAGAGGGGGAGTGTCCGGTGAGGGCCCTTCTGTCCGTGTACGACAAGTCCGGTGTGGTCGACCTGGCCCGGGGGTTGCACGACCTCGGGTGGGACCTCGTGTCGAGCGGCGGCACCGCCCGGGCGATCGCCGAGGCGGGCGTGCCCGTCACCGACGTCGCCGAGCTCACCGGTGTGCCGGCCATCCTCGGCCACCGGGTGGTGACCCTGCACCCCAAGGTGCACGGCGGCATCCTGGCCGACCCGACCGACGCCAGCCATCGCGCCGACATGGCCGAGTACGGCATCGAGCCCATCGACCTCGTCGTGGCCAACCTCTACCCGTTCTCGGCCGAGCCCTCCATCGAGCTGATCGACATCGGCGGCCCGGCCATGGTGCGCGCCGCGGCCAAGAACCACGCCTTCGTGGGGATCGTCACCGACCCCGACCGCTACGGCGAGGTGCTCGGCGAGCTCCGTGACGCGGGCACGCTGTCCGCCGAGACCCGGGTGGCCCTGGCCCGTGACGCGTTCGCCCACACCGCGGCCTACGACGCCGAGATCGTGGCGTGGTTCGACGCCGGCCGCCCGGGGCCCGACGACGCCCCGGGCGACGCGCCGGACGAGCTGCCGTCCACCCTCACCCTCACCCTCGACCGGGCCCAGGTGCTGCGCTACGGGGAGAACCCCCACCAGGTCGGGGCCCGGTACACCACCCGCGGTGAGCAGGGCTGGTGGGCCGGCGCCACCCAGCACGGCGGCAAAGACATGAGCTACCTCAACGTCTACGACACCGAGGCGGCGTGGCAGCTCGTCCACGCCCTCGGCGAGGGGCCGGCTGCGGTGGTCATCAAGCACGCCAACCCCTGCGGCGTCGCCGTGGCCGACGACATCGCGACGGCCTACACCCGGGCCCACGAGTGCGACCCGGTGTCGGCCTTCGGGGGCATCGTCGCCGTGAACCGTGCGGTCACCCTCGCGATGGCCGAGGCGCTCGCCCCGGTGTTCACCGAGGTGGTCGTGGCCCCGGCCTTCGAGCCCGAGGCCCTGGCCCGACTGCAGGAGAAGAAGAACCTGCGCATCCTCACCGCCGGGTCGCCCGCGGTGCCCGAGCTGTCGCTGCGCCCGGTGGACGGCGGGTACCTGGTGCAGACCGCCGACCACGTCACGGTCGACCGCTCCCGTTGGCAGGTCGTCACCGCCCGCCGGCCCACCGACGCCGAGTGGGCCGACCTCGACCTCGCCTGGCGGGTCGTCGCCAAGGTGACCTCGAACGCCATCGTCCTCGTGAAGGACGGCGCCGCCGTCGGGATCGGCTGCGGCCAGCAGAACCGCCGTGACGCCGGCCGCCTCGCCGGCGAGAAGGCCGCCGGGCGGGCGGTCGGCGGGGTGTACGCGTCCGACGCCTTCTTCCCCTTTCCCGACGGCCTCGACGGCGCCATCGAGGCCGGGGCCACCTGCGTGGTGCAGCCGGGCGGGTCGATCCGCGACGACGAGGTCGTGGCCGCGGCCGACGAGCACGGCCTGGCCATGGTCGTCACCGGTGAGCGCCACTTCCGCCACTGAGGTCATGGTCCCATCGACGACCCGAACGGAGCGCCCCCGATGACCGCCGTCCCCGAGCACCCGGTCACCCCCGTCAGCCCGGTCACCGGGTTCTCGCACGTCCAGCTGCGCGTCGCCGACGTGGCGGCGTCGCAGGCGTGGTACACGACCGTGCTCGGGATGGAGGTGCTCGTCGAGCTGCCCGACACCGTCGCCCTGCGCCAGCGGGCCGCCCGGTTGGTGGTGGTCCTCTCCCCGGCGGGGGCGCTCGATCTCTCGACCTCGCCGCTCGACCACCTTGCGTTCGCCGTGCCCGACGGGCCGTCGCTCGAGGCGTGGGCCGACCACCTCACCGTGTGCGGCATCCGCCACGACGGCGTCGTGCTCGAGCTCGGCAAGCCGTCGTTGCCGCTCCTCGACCCCGACGGCAACGCCGTCGAGCTGGTCGCTCCCGCGCCGCGCTGACGCGGGGCTCAGCCCGGGGGCAGGAACGACAACAGGTCGTGGCCGGACTCGGCGAGCAGCCGGGCGGCGAGGTCGAGCGGGAGGCCCACGACGTTGCTCGGGCTGCCGTGGATCGACGTGACGAACACGCCCCCGGATCCCTGGAGGGCGTAGCCGCCGGCCTTGTCGTAGGGCTCGGGCCCGGACACCCACCAGTCCATCCATGCCGCAGGGAGCTCGGCGATGCTCACCTGGGTCGTGGCCACACCGGTGAGCACGCTCGGGCCCGTCGCGTCCTCGCCCTCGAACCAGGCCACCGCCACGCCGGTGTGCACGTGGTGCGTGCTCCCCGAGAGCCGGTGCAACAGCCCGAGCGCCTCGTCCCGGTCGGCGGGCTTGCCGAGCAGGTCGCCGTCGAGGTCGACGGTCGTGTCGGCGGCGAGCACCACCGCGTCCGGACGGGCGGCGACCAGGGCCTTCTCGGCGGCGAGCCGGGCCACGTACGTCGGGCCGTCCTCGCCGGCGAGGGGTGCTTCGTCGACGTCGGACGGTCGGACGTCGAAGACGACGCCGATCTCCTCGAGCATCTCCCGGCGCCGCGGGGAGCCCGAGGCCAGCACGAGCCGGGTCGGCGCCGCCTCCGGCGGGTGGCTCGCCGGTGTCGAGGGGTCAGCCACCGCTGACCGCCGCGTCGGCGGCGGCGTCGGGGGCCTCGGCACTGGCGCCGTCCAGCCACCCGTCGGGCACGACCACCGGGTGGAGCCCGGCCTGCGTGCCCCGGGGGAGACCGTCGGCCCCAGGGAGCTGGCGCAGCGTGGGGTCGAGGGCCCGCAGGCGGGACTCGAGCTCGTCGAGGCCCATGTCGGCCATGAGCGCCCGTCGCACGTCGCCGCCCACCGGGAAGCCCGTGAGGTACCACCCGAGGTGCTTGCGCATCTGGGGCACGGCGCGCTCGGCGCCGACGGCCTCGGCCAGCAGCCGGGCGTGGCGGCAGGCCACCTCGACGACGCCGCCGAGGTCGGGAGGCGGCGCCGGGGCCTCGCCGGCGAAGACGGCGGCCAACTCGGCGAAGAACCACGGGCGACCCAGGCAGGCGCGACCCACCACGACGCCGTCGCACCCGGTCGAGGCCATCATCGCCGGTGCGTCGGACGCCACCCAGATGTCGCCGTTGCCGAGCACGGGGGCGTCGCCGTCCACCACGTCGACCAGCTCGCCGATCGCCGCCCACCGGGCCCGGCCCGAGTAGCGCTGCTCGGCGGTGCGGGCGTGCAGCGCCACGGCCGCCGCGCCCACGTCGACCGCGGCGCGACCTGCGCCGAGGAACGTCAACCGGCCGTCGTCGAGCCCCGTGCGCATCTTCACCGTGACCGGCACCGGACCGGCTGCCTCCACGGCGGCGGCGACCACGGCGGCGAACAGGCGCGGACGGGCCGGCAACGCCGCCCCACCCCCGTGGCGGGTGACCTTCGGCGCCGGGCACCCGAAGTTGAGGTCGACGTGGTCGACGTGGCCGTCGCCCACCAGCCGGCGCACGGCCTCCGCGACGATGCGGGGATCGGTGCCGTACAGCTGGATCGACCGGGGCGACTCGTCCGGGTCGAAGGCCGCCAGCTGCCACGACTTCTCGCCGCCCTCGACGAGGCCCCGGGCGTTGACCATCTCGCTCACGAACAGCCCTCCCCCGAACTCCCGGCACAACCGGCGGAACGCCCGGTTGGTGATGCCCGCCATGGGCGCGAGTACGACCGGCACGTCGAGCGCGATCGGACCGATGGCCAGGGCAGTGCGGAGCCGGGCGGGCGCCGAGGTGACGGAGGGGGGCATGGCCCCGCAAGGGTAGGGTCGGCGCCCATGACGGCGCAGGTCCTCGACGGTGAAGCGGTGGCGGACGGGATCAAGGCCGAGCTCGCGGTCCGGGTGGAGCGGCTGGTGGCGGCCGGCGTCACGCCCGGGTTGGGGACGGTCCTGGTGGGCGACGACGGTCCGTCGGCCAACTACGTCGCCATGAAGCACCGTGACTGCGAGGCGCTCGGCATCGCCTCGTACCACGCCCACCTCCCCGCCGACGCCACGCAGGACGACGTCCTCGAGGTCGTCACCCGCTTCAACGCCGACCCCGCCGTCGACGCCTACCTGATGCAGTACCCGTTCCCGGGGCACCTCGACTTCGAGGCCGCCCTCCTCGCCGTGGACCCCGCCAAGGACGTCGACGGGCTGCACCCCGTCAACCTCGGCCGGCTCGTGCAGGGCGTTGAGGGGCCCCTGCCGTGCACCCCGGCGGGCATCCAGGCCCTGCTCGTCCACCACGGCGTGCCGATCGCCGGCCGCCACGTCGTCATCGTCGGGCGCGGCCTCACCATCGGTCGTCCGCTCGCCAACCTGCTCACCCTCAAGCGCCCCCACGCCAACGCCGCGGTCACCGTGGTGCACACCGGCGTGGCCGACCTCGGTGCCTACACCCGCCAGGCCGACATCCTGGTCGCCGCCGCCGGTGCGCCCGGGCTCATCACCGCCGACATGGTCAAGCCCGGTGCGGCGGTCGTGGCCGCCGGGGTGTCCTTCGAGGGCCGCCGCCTCGTCTCGGACGTGGCCGACGAGGTGGCCGACGTCGCCGGGTGGCTGTCGCCGCGCATCGGTGGTGTGGGCCCCATGACCCGGGCGATGCTCCTCGTCAACACCGTCGAGGCCGCCGAGCGTCGCCCCGCCTCGTAACCTGGGCCGTCCATGGCCAAGATCGCCGACCTGCTCGCCGCAGGGCCCACGTGCTCGTTCGAGTTCTTCCCCCCGAAGACCGACGAGGCGGCTCGCGAGCTGGAGAAGGTCATCGGCGAGCTGGCTCCTCTGCGGCCGTCGTTCGTCTCGGTCACCTACGGCGCCGGCGGGTCCACCCGCGACCGGACTCGTGACGTGGTCATCCACATCGAGCGCGACGCCGGGGTCACGGCCATGGCGCACCTCACCTGTGCCGCCCACACCCGCGAGCAGCTCGTGGGCCTCCTCGCCGAGTACCGCGATGCCGGGATCGCCAACATCCTGGCGTTGGCCGGCGACCCACCGGTCGACCAGCCGGCCGACGCCCCGCCCGACCAGTTCGAGTACGCCCTCGACCTGGTGCGCCTCGTCCGCGAGGTCGGTGACTTCTCGATCGGCGTGGCCGCCCACCCCGAGGGCCACCCCCGCTCGCCCGACATGGCCTCTGACCGCCGTCACCTGGCCGCCAAGCTGGCCGAGGCCGACTTCGGCATCACCCAGTTCTTCTTCGAGGCCGAGCCCTACCTCAGGATGGTCGACGAGCTCGACGCGCTGGGCTGCGACAAGCCGGTGCTGCCCGGCATCATGCCGGTCACCAACGCCACCCAGGTGGCCCGGTTCGCCACCCTCGCCGGGGCCGAGTTCCCTCCCCACCTCGCCGACCGCTTCGACGCGGTCTCCGACGACCAGGACGCGGTGCGGGCCCTCGGTGTGGAGCTGGCCACCGAGCTGTGTCGGGAGCTCCTCGACGCCGGCGTGCCCGGCCTGCACTTCTACACGTTGAACCGGTCGACGGCGACGCGTGTGATCGCCGCCAACCTCGGTCTGCCCGGCGCCGGCTGACATCGTCCGCCGCCGTCCGGGCAGCGCCCGGACCGGATCGTGAGAAGATGCCCGCGGCGCCCCTGGCTGACGGGCGCCGTCTCATCCGCGCGCGACCGGAAGCTCCCATGGCGACACCGCACACCATCATCTACACCTGGACCGACGAGGCCCCCGCCCTCGCCACGGCCTCGCTCCTTCCCGTGATCGAGGCGTTCACCTCGGTCGCCGGCGTCGACGTCGAGGTGCGCGACATCTCCCTCGCCGCCCGGGTCCTCGCCGCGTTCCCCGAGGCGCTCACGACCGAGCAGCGGGTCGGCGACGACCTCGCCGAGCTGGGCGAGCTGGTCACGCGACCCGAGGCCAACATCATCAAGCTCCCCAACATCTCCGCCTCGGTGCCCCAGCTCAAGGCGACCATCGCCGAGCTCCAGCAGCGGGGGATGGCCCTTCCCGAGTACCCCGACGAGCCGACCACCCCCGCCGAGGTCGACGTGAAGGTCCGGTACGACCGGGTCAAGGGGTCGGCGGTCAACCCGGTGCTGCGCGAGGGCAACTCGGACCGTCGGGCGCCGGCCTCGGTGAAGGCCTACGCCCGCAGTCACCCCCACTCGATGGGCGCCTGGTCGCCCGAGTCGAGGACCCACGTGGCCACGATGACCGGGGGCGACTTCCGGGCCAACGAGCGATCCGTCACCCTCGAGCGGGCCGGCCGGCTCCGGGTCGAGCTGACCGACGGCGACGGTCGTGTCATCGTACTGAAGGACGATCTGGCCGCCGAGGCTGGCGAGATCGTCGACGCCACGTTCATGAGCGTGCGGGCCCTGCGGGCCTTCCTCGCCGAGCAGATGGCCGACGCCCGGCGCCTCGGGGTGCTGTTCTCGTTGCACCTGAAGGCCACGATGATGAAGGTCTCCGACCCGATCATCTTCGGCCACGGCGTCACGACCTACTTCGCCGAGGTCTTCGCCCGCCACGCCGAGACCTTCGAGCGTCTCGGCGTGGACCCCGACGACGGTCTGGCCGACCTGCTCGCCCGCATCACCGCCCTCACCGACACCGAGCAGACCGAGATCGAGGCCGACATCGCGAAGGCGATGGCCGGTGGGGCCCACCTGGCGATGGTCGACAGCGATCGGGGGATCACCAA
The DNA here is from genome assembly GCA_025455885.1 of Acidimicrobiales bacterium. Classification (NCBI taxonomy): domain Bacteria; kingdom Bacillati; phylum Actinomycetota; class Acidimicrobiia; order Acidimicrobiales; species Acidimicrobiales bacterium. Next base: position 283,144 of record JALOLR010000008.1, on the reverse strand, counting down.
CCTGCACGTGCCGAGCGACGTCATCGTCGACGCGTCGATGCCGGCCATGATCCGCACCTCCGGGCAGATGTGGAACGCCCAGGGCGAGCAACAGGACACCAAGGCCGTCATCCCGGACTCGAGCTACGCCGGGGTGTACCAGGTCGTCATCGACGACTGTCGCGCCAACGGCGCCTTCGACCCCGCCACCATGGGCTCGGTGCCCAACGTCGGGCTCATGGCCCGCAAGGCCGAGGAGTACGGCTCCCACGACACCACCTTCGAGGTCCTGACGTCGGGCACCGTGCGGGTGGTCGACGACCGCGATGTGGTGCTCCTCGAGCACGAGGTCGAGGCGGGCGACATCTGGCGGGCCTGTCGGACGAAGGACGCCCCGGTGCGGGACTGGGTGGCGCTGGCCGTCGCCCGGGCCCGGGCCAGTGGCGCACCGGCGGTGTTCTGGCTCGACGAGACGAGGGCCCACGACGCCGAGGTGATCGCCAAGGTGACCCGCGAGCTCGCCACGCTCGACACCGACGGGCTCGACATCTCGGTCCTGGCCCCGGTCGACGCGACCCGCGTGTCGGTCGAGCGGGCCCGTCGCGGGGAGGACACCATCTCGGTCACCGGGAACGTCCTTCGCGACTACCTCACCGACCTGTTCCCGATCATGGAGCTCGGCACCAGCGCCAAGATGCTGTCGATCGTGCCGCTCATGGGCGGCGGGGGGCTCTTCGAGACCGGCGCCGGCGGGTCGGCTCCCAAGCACGTCCAGCAGTTCGTGCGCGAGAACCACCTCCGATGGGACTCCCTCGGCGAGTTCCTGGCGCTGGCCGCCTCGCTCGAGCACCTCGCCACCGTCGGTGACAACCCGACCGCCCGGATCCTCGCCGAGACCCTGGACCGGGCGACGGGGCGCATCCTCGACGAGAACCGCTCGCCGTCACGCCGGGTCCACGAGATCGACAACCGCGGGTCCCACGTCTACCTCGCCCTCCACTGGGCGGCCGAGCTGGCCGCCCAGGACCGCGACCCGGCGCTGGCCGCCCGGTTCCGCGCCGTGGCCGCCGACCTCGCCGCCGCCGAGGCCGACATCATCGGCGAGCTCGACGCGGTGCAGGGCGAACCGGTCGACATCGGGGGCTACTACGACCCGGACCGGGACCTCGTCGACGCGGCCATGCGTCCCAGCGCCACCTTCAACACCATCATCGATCGGCTGCGCGCCGGGGCCTGAACCCGGGCGTGGCGCCTGGGGCCCGGGCCTACGCTGGCTCGGCCATGACCGAGCCGATCACCGCCGCCCCCACCCGGGTGACCGGGGTCCCCCGGCGGGGTGCCCGGCTCCTGCGGCGCTACGTGCGCGCCTACCCGCTGGTCTTCCTCGTCTCGATCACCGGCGCGGTGGTCTACGCGGCGGCCGCCGTCGGCACCACCGTCGTGCTCGGCCGGATCACCAACTCGGTGATCCTGCCCTCGTTCCAGGACGGCGAGGTCGACGCCGCCACGGTGATCGGGGCGGCCGGGGCCCTCCTGGCCATCGGCCTGCTCCGCGGCTCGACGATCGTCATGCGCCGCTACTTCGCGGCCCTACTCACGTTCCGGACGCAACGGGACTGGCGGCGCCGGCTGAGCCGCGTCTACGTCGACGCCCCTCTGCGGTTCCACCGCGACACCCCGACCGGTCAGCTCCTGGCCCACGCCGACAACGACATCATCGCCTCGACCGAGGTCCTCAACGCGTTGCCGTTCAGCCTCGGTGTCCTCACCCTCGTGGTGTTCGCCGTCATCAGCCTGGCCACCGTCGACTGGGCCCTCATGCTGGTCGCCGTGCTGTTGTTCCCCGCCCTCGCGCTCGTCAACCGCCTCTACACCGCCCGGGCGGAGGTCCCGATCGGCGAGGTGCAGGCCCGGGTGGGTGAGGTCTCCCGGATCGCCCACGAGAGCTTCGACGGGTCGCTGGCGGTGCGCACCCTCGGCCGGGCCGACGCCGAGGTCGAGCGCCTCGACGGCGCCGCCGACCGCCTGCGCGCCGCCCGCCTCGACGTCGGGCGCATCCGGGCGACGTTCGAGCCGGTCATCGACGCCCTCCCGAACCTGGGCATCGTCGCCCTCCTGGTCATCGGCGCGTGGCAGGTCTCCATCGGTCGCATCGACGTCGGCCAGGTGGTGCAGGCCACCGCCCTGTTCGGCCTCCTGGCCTTCCCGATGCGGGTCATCGGGTTCTTCCTCCAGGAGCTCCCGAGGGCGGTGGTGACCAGCGAGCGCCTCGACGCTGTCATGACGACGCCGGCCGAGCCGTCACCCGAGGTGGACATGGCCACGCCGCTGCCCGACGGGCCCCTGGGCGTCGAGCTCGTCGGGGTCTCCTTCGCCCACGGCGACGACCCCCCGGTGCTCGACGAGGTCTCCCTCCGCGTCGAGCCGGGCGAGGTCGTCGCCCTCGTCGGGGCCACCGGGTCGGGCAAGTCCACCCTGTGCGAGCTCCTTCCTCGCCTGCTCGATCCCGACGCCGGGGTGGTGCGCCTGGGCGGCGTCGACCTGCGCGCCGCCGAACCCGACGACGTGCGCGGTGCCGTGGCGCTCGTCTTCCAGGAGACCTTCCTCTTCGCCGACACCGTGCGTGAGAACGTCACGCTCGGCGAGCCCGTCGACGACTCGGCGCTGGTCGCCGCGGCTTCGGTCGCGCACGCCGCCGAGTTCGTGGGCCGCCTCCCGCAGCACTGGGAGACCGAGCTCGGCGAGCGGGGCGTCTCGTTGTCGGGCGGGCAGCGCCAACGCCTCGCCCTCACCCGGGCGCTGCTGCGGCGGCCGCGGGTCCTGGTCCTCGACGACGCCACCAGCGCCGTCGACCCCACCGTCGAGGCGGCCATCCTCGCCGACCTGCGGGCCACCCTGGCGTGCACCACCCTCGTGGTCGCCCATCGCCTCTCCACGATCGAGCTCGCCGACCGGGTGATCCACCTGGCCGACGGCCGGGTGGTCGACACCGGGTCCCACGACGACCTCGTGGCCCGCGACCCCACCTACGCCCGGCTGGTGCGGGCCTACGCCGACGAGGCACCGTCGTGACCGTCGCGCCGCCCGAACGTCCCGACGGCCACGACGAGCTGTTGGCCCTCGAGCACGCCGAGGCCTTCGACGACCCGACCGGCCAGGTCCGCGGCGATCGCCTCGGGGGCCCGGTGGGCGACGAGGACGGCATCCTGGGGGCGGGCGCGGTCGCCGTGTTGCGCCGTGGGCTCCGTGAGAGCCCCGAGCTGCGGCGCGGGCTCTGGTTGACCGTCCTCTTCGCGGTGCTGTCGGCGGTCGGTCGGCTCACGATCCCGGTCCTCGTGCAACAGGTCGTCGACAAGGGCCTGCTCGCCGACGAAGGCTTCCAGGCCGACGTGGTGTTCGGCATCTGCGGGATCGGTGCGGCCGTCATCCTCGTGGTGGCGGTGCTCAGCCGGTTCACCTACCTGCGCCTCGTCGCGGCCGCCGAGGCGATGCTGCGGTCGCTGCGAGTCCGGGCCTTCGCCCACGTCCACCGCCTCTCCGCCGCCGACCACGACGAGTCCCGGAGGGGTGAGCTCACGTCCCGGATCACGAGCGACGTGGAGACCATCGCCCGGTTCGCGCAGTACGGCGCGGTCGCCTGGATCGTCAACACCGTGGTGATCGCCGGCACCCTGGTGGTGATGGCGTTCTACGCCTGGCAGCTCGCCCTGCTCACCGTGGTCATCGCCCTTCCCCTCTTCCCGACCTTCCGGTACATGCAGCGCCGCCAGCTCGTGGCCTACGGGCAGGTGCGCGACCGGGTGTCGGCGACCATGGGGGAGATGTCCGAGGCGGTGCAGGGCGCCGCCGCCGTGCGCGCCTACGGGCTACGTCGCCGGTCGCTGGCCCGCCTCGACGCCGCCGCCGACCGCCAGTACCGCGCCGAGATGAGCGCCGCCCGGTGGTTCGCGTTCATGTTCCCCCTGGGCGACGCGTTCGGGGCCGTCACCCTGGCCGCGGTCACCGCGGCGGGCGTCTGGTGGGGCCCCGAGTGGGGCCTCGACGCAGGGGGGCTGCTGGCCTGCCTGTTCCTCGTGCAGCTCATCCTCGGTCCCGTCGGCGAGCTCGGCGAGGTGCTCGACCAGACCCAGACGGCGATCGCCGGCTGGCGGCGGGTGTTCGACGTGCTCGACCAGCCGATCGAGGTCGTCGAGCCCGATCCGGGCCGACCGCTGCCCGCCGGGGCGCTCGACGTGCGCGTCGAGGCGGTCGGCTTCCGCTACCGGACGGGTCCGCCGGTGCTGCGCGACGTCGCCGTCGAGGTCGCGGCGGGAACGTCGGTGGCGGTCGTCGGCGAGACCGGTTCGGGCAAGACCACCTTCGCCCGGCTGCTCGTCCGTCTCGCCGACCCGACGGCCGGTCGGATCGTGATCGGGGGGGTCGACCTCCGGGAGGTCGCCCCGTCGGCCCGTCACCAGCGGGTGCGCCTCGTGCCCCAGGAGGGGTTCGTCTTCGACACCACCCTGGCCGAGAACGTCCGCATGGGCCGCGCCGGTGCCACCGATGCCGAGGTGGCCGCCGCGGTCGCCGACCTGGGTCTGTCGTCGTGGGTGGAGGGGCTGCCCGGCGGGCTCGGGTGCGAGGTCGGTGAGCGGGGCGAGAACCTCTCGGTGGGCGAGCGTCAGCTCGTCGCCCTGGCCCGTGCCCACCTGGGCGACCCCGGGCTCCTGGTGCTCGACGAGGCGACCAGCGCCGTCGACCCCCGCACCGAGCGGGCCCTCACCACCGCGCTGCAGCGGCTGGCCGAGGGCCGCACCACGTTCAGCGTCGCCCACCGGCTCTCCACCGCCGAGGCGGCCGACCTGGTGCTGGTCTTCGACGCCGGGGTGCTCGTCGAGCGGGGCCACCACGACGAGCTGGTCGCGGCGGGTGGTCGGTACGCGGCGCTCTACGAGAGCTGGCTCGGCAACACCGGCCAGGCCCCCGCCCCGACCCCGGGTTGACCGGGGCGGGGATCCCCTTCGGGGGGTCACCGGGGACCGTCACGGGGTCGGCGCGGTAGCGTCGGCGGCCATGGCGAGCGACGAGTTCCACGCCCTGGCCGAGCGCATGGCGGCCGCCCCGCCACCGCCGCCGGACGAGACGGTGCCGGAGCAGCGGGCCCGGATCGACGCCGCCATGGCCCAGATCCCTCTGGCCGGGGGCGTCACGGCCCGGGAGGTCACCGTCGGCGGGGTGCCGGCGGTGGAGTGCCGGCCCGACGACCTCGACCCGATCGTCGCACCGGTCGTGCTGTACCTCCACGGCGGCGGGTTCCGCATCGCGTCGGCGCTGGCCTACCGCGCCTACTCGTCGCACCTGGCGGCGGTGATCGGGGCCCGGGTGGTCACCGTCGACTACCGCCTCGCCCCCGAGCACACCTACCCGGCGGCCCTCGACGACACGATCGCGGCCTATCGCGCCCTGCTCGACGACGGCGTCGCGCCCGGGCGCCTGGTGGTGGCCGGCGACTCCGCCGGCGGGGGGCTGGCGGCCTCGTTGGTGCTCCGGGCCCGCGCCGAGCACCTCCCGGCCCCGGCGGGGGTGGTCTGCTCGTCGCCGTGGGTCGACCTCACCGTCACCGCGTCGAGCTACGTGTCGAACGCCGACACCGATCGGCTGTTCTCCGGGGAGTCGGCCACGGTCGCCGCCGACATGTACCTCGCCGGGCACGACGCCGAGGACCCGCTGGCCTCCCCGGTGTTCGGCGACTGGACGGGCGCACCCCCGATGCTCGTGCAGGTCGGTGACGTGGAGGTGCTCCTCGACGACGCCCTCCGCCTCGCCGCCCGGGCGAGCGCCGTCGGGGTCGACGTCGACCTCCACGTCGAACCGGAGATGCCCCACATCTGGCCGATGAGCTACCCGGCCTTCCCGGAGGCCGTCGCCGCGGTGGAGGAGATCGCGGAGTTCGTGCGCCGGGTCACCGGCGCCACCGGCTGACGGCGGGTCCGTCACCCCGCCGGCGCCCGCCCCCGTGACGCGCGGGTGGCCAGCGCCGCGCCGTCGCGCACCGCCTCGGCGACGGCCACCACCTCGCCGGCGGAGCGCCCGGGGGCGAACCCGGTCGCGGTGAGGGCGGCGACGACGTGGCCGTCGACGTCGAAGACCGGGGCGGCCACCACACCGACGTCGTAGGTGCGGTCGGCCTCGAGCGCGTCGAGCGCATAGGGCCCCGCGGCCAGCGCCGCCAGGAGGTCACCCACGTCGGAGCGCAGGTGGTGGTGGCGGGGGACGTCGGCGAGGTCGGACGCCGCGTCGCCGAGCGCGCGCTGGAGGTCCGACGCGGCGGCGACCGCGTAGCCCCGTTGGCGGGTGAGCTCGAGGTTGGCGCGGTGGCGTCGGTCGCGCTCGGGGGTGCGTCCGGGATCACGAGCCAGCCAGGCTTCGACCTCGGCGTCGTCGGCCCAGGCGAGGAACACCGCACCGAGCGGGGGGACGAGGGGGAGCCGTTCGCCCTCCCGGAGGTCGGGGCCGTGCGCCGATGCGGCCCCGGCGCGGGCGAGGAAGATGATCTCGTCGGCGGTGGCGGCACTGACCACCACCTCGGTGCCGACCGATCGGGCGAGGGCGGCGGCGCCCTGCACGGCGTGGCGGATGCCGGGGGAGGTGTCGAGGGCGACGACCCCGGCGGCGACGAGGGCGGGACCGAGGCCGTAGGTGCGGGTGCTCGGGTGCCGGCGGACGTAGCCCGCGGTCTCGAGGGTGGCCAGCACGGCGTGGGCCGACCCGAGGCTCATGGCCGTACGGCGCACGATCTCGGTGAGGGTGAGGGGCTGCCCGGGGTGGGCCACCAGCAGGTCGAGGACCTGCAGGGCGCGCTGGGCGGCGGGGGCGGGTCGGGCCACGGGACCTCGTTGACGGTGGGGCAGGGGACGCCCTAGTCTCTAACAGAGCGAAAGTCTTTTCGCAATACCGAAATTGGTGCTCGCCGGGGGTGGGCACGACGACCAGGGGGACCCGTCACGTGAAGCTCGACCTGCTCTATGAGTTCCAGCCCAAGGTCGGTCCCTGGCCCGAGCCCTTCCCGCACGGCCAGATGAACGCCGAGCAGGCCTGCTACGACGAGGCCGTCGAGGAGATCCGCTTCGCCGACACCCTCGGCTTCAACACCGTCTGGTGCGTCGAGCACCACTTCCGTGACGGCCGCTCGGCCTGCCCGAGCAACGAGGTGGTGCTCGGGGCCCTCTCCACCATCACCGAGAACCTCCGCCTCGGCTTCGGCGTGAGCCTCATGCCGCCGGGGTTCCAGCACCCGGCCCGTGTCGCCGAGAAGGTGGCGACGGTGGACGTGTTGAGCCACGGTCGCGTCGAGTGGGGCACCGGGCGCTCCACGCCGATGGAGCAGCTCGCCTTCGGGGTCCCCGCCAACGACGACAGCCGGGCGCAGTGGCGCGAGGCCGTCGAGTTCGTGGTGGCCGCCTGGACGAACGAGCGCATCAGCTGGGACAGCGACCTCATCCAGTTCCCCGAGCGCATCCAGACCCCGAAGCCCTACCAGCTGCCGCACCCGCCGCCCTGGCTCGCCGCGGCCAGCGCCCCGTCGGCCGTCACCGCCGGTCGCGACGGGTTCGGCCTGCTGTCCTTCGCGCTGCTCCAGCCGGTCGAGGCCATGGCCGACATCATCAACCAGTACCGGGCCGCCCAGCTCGAGGCCGAGCTCGAGGGCCATCAGCCCCTCACCAAGGTCCGCAACGACCGGGTGGGGGCCTACACCCTCGTCCACTGCACCGACGACATGGACGAGGCCCGGGGCTACGGCCTCTGGGACTCGGTCACCTGGTGGTACCGCCACCTCGCCGAGTTCACCCTCGCCTGGGAGCTGCCCAACCTCACGCCCGAGGAGCAGGCGCAGGTCTTCCCGTTGCTCGAGGACTCGATCAAGGGCGACGTCGACGTCCAGAAGTACATCGACCAGGACATGATCGTCGTCGGCACCCCCGAGGAGTGCCTCGAGAAGATCGTCCGCTACGACGAGGCGGGCGTCGATCAGCTGCTCTGCTACGTGCAGTTCGGGATGCTGCCCCACGAGAAGGTCATGCGCTGCCTCGAGCTCCTCGGCACGCAGGTGATCCCCGAGCTCGAGAAGCGGGGCCACCGGGTCGACGCCCGCGCCGCGCTCGTCTGACCCGGGTCGCGCCATGGACATGATCTCGGGCCTGCGTTCGAAGGCCGCGGGCGGGGCGTCGGCTGCTGCCCCGGCGCCGAACCGTCCGGCCCTCGCCGACGAGCTCGTCGCCACCTTCTCGCTCCTCGGCCGCACCGCCGTCGTCACCGGGGCGGCGGGCGGCATCGGTCGCCAGGCCGCCGTCACCTTCGCCCAGGCGGGAGCCGACGTCGTGATCGCCGACATCGGGGTCGAGGGCCTCGAGGCCACCGCCGCCCTGGTCGCCGAGGCCGGCGGCACCGCCACCGTCGTGCCGACCGACGTCGCCGAGCGCGACCAGGTCAACGCCCTGGCCGTCGCCGCGTTGAAGGCCGGCGGTCGTCTCGACGTGTGGGCCAACGTGGCCGGCGTCATCCGCAACTCCCTGATCGTCGACACCGACCCCGCCGACGTCGAGCTCGTCACGCGGGTCAACCTCTGGGGCACCTACTGGGGGATCGCCGCCGCCGGTCGGGCCATGAAGAACGGCGGCTCGATCATCAACGTGTCCTCGGCGGGCGGCGAGATGCCCGCCCCCACCTTGTCGGTGTACGCCATGACCAAGGCCGCCGTCTCCCACCTCACGCGGTGCGCGGCGGCGGAGCTCGGCGCCGCCCGGATCCGCGTCAACGCCATCGCCCCGGGGTTCACCGACACCCCCATGGTGCAGCGCAACTGGACACGAGCCGACGGCACCGTCGACGAGGCGGCCCGCGACGCGCTGCTGGGGGGCCGGGCGGCGCAGTCCCCCCTCGGCACGACGGGGACCCCTGAGGACCAGTCGTGGGCGATGCTCTACCTCGCCAGCGACGCCTCCCGGTTCGTCACCGGCCAGGTGCTGCGTCCCAACGGCGGGGTGGTGATGGCGTGACCGCCTCCGACCCCTCGCCGGTCCCCGACTTCCTCGACCGGCTCCGCCTCGACGGCAAGGGCTTCGTCGTGGCCGGAGCCGGGCAGGGCATGGGCCGCATGACCGCCCACGCCCTCGCCCAGGCGGGCGCCACCCGGGTGGTGTGCGTCGACCTCGAACCCGACCGTGCCGCCGACATCGCCGCCGAGCTCGACGACGCCACCGGTCGGTCCGTCGCGGTGCCGTGGGTGGGCGACGTCACGACCCGCGAGGGTGCCGCCCGTCTGGCCGTCGAGGCCGAGGAGGCGCTCGGGCGCATCGACGGCCTCGTCGACATCATCGGCATGGCCCGGTGGCAGTCCATCCTCGAGATGGAGGACGAGACCTTCGACTGGGAGATCGACATCTGCCTGCGCCACGCGTACCTGCTGTCCCAGGAGTGCGGGCGGCGGATGGTCCGCAGCGGGGGCGGCACCATGGTCTTCATCGCCTCGGTCAGCGGCCTCACCGCCGCGCCCATGCACGCCGCCTACGGGGCCGCGAAGGCGGCGCTCATGGCGTGGGTGCAGTCCCTGGCCGTGGAGCTCGGGCCCCTGGGGGTCCGCGCCAACGCCGTGTCGCCGGGCACCATCCTCAGCCCCCGCATGGACGCGGCGTTCACCGAAGAACAGCGCGCCGCCAACGCCGCCAACGCCCCTCTCGGCCGGATGGGGGCCACGTCCGACATCGCCGCCGCGGCGTTGTTCCTGTCGAGCGACCTGGCCCGCTACGTCACCGGGCGCACCCTGGTCGTCGACGGTGGCGTCGACGCCAAGTTCCCGTACCCCACCACTCTGTGACCGGCGCTCCCCGCCGTCGGGCGGGCGGGCGTGTCGGGGTGGCGGAGCGGCTGACTAGTGTTCCCGGGCAGTCCCGCCCACCCACCCCCCGGGAGACGATCTCGTGAAGACCCCCGTCCGCGTCGCGGTCACCGGTGCCGCCGGCCAGATCGGCTACAGCCTGCTGTTCCGCATCGCCAGCGGCCAGATGCTCGGCCCGGACCAGCCCGTGATCCTGCAGCTGCTCGACATCACCCCCGCCCTCGACGCGCTGCGCGGGGTGTCGATGGAGCTCGACGACTGCGCGTTCCCGTTGCTCGAGGGCATCGTGCAGACCGACGACCCGAACGAGGCCTTCGCCGACGTGAGCTACGCCCTCCTCGTCGGCGCCCGGCCCCGGTCGAAGGGCATGGAGCGCAAGGACCTCCTCGAGGCCAACGGCGCCATCTTCACGGTCCAGGGCAAGGCCCTGTCCGACAACGCGGCGGCCGACATCCGCGTCCTCGTGGTCGGCAACCCGGCCAACACCAACGCGCTGATCGCCATGAGCAACGCCCCGTCGATCGACCCGTCGCGCTTCACGGCCATGACCCGCCTCGACCACAACCGGGCCATCGCGCAGCTCGCCGCGAAGACCGGGACGGGCGTCAGCGCCGTCACGAAGATGACCATCTGGGGCAACCACTCCGCCACCCAGTACCCCGACCTCTTCCACGCCGAGGTCGACGGCCGCAACGCCGCCGAGCTCGTCGACGACCAGGCCTGGCTGGAGGGAGAGTTCATCCCGACCGTCCAGCAGCGGGGTGCGGCGATCATCGAGGCACGCGGCCTGTCGAGCGCGGCGTCGGCGGCCAACGCCGCCATCGATCACATGCGCACGTGGGCCCTCGGGTCCCCCGAGGGCGACTGGGTCTCGATGGCGATCCCGTCCGACGGCAGCTACGGCGTCGACGAAGGGATCATCTCGTCGTTCCCGGTCACCTGTACCGACGGCGCATACTCGATCGTCCAGGGCCTCGACATCGACGACTTCTCCCGGGGCCGCATCGACGCCTCCGTGGCCGAGCTCGCCGAGGAACGTGCCGCGGTCGCCGACCTGGGGCTGATCTGACACCCGCCCCCTCGGGGGCGGTCACTTCAGGAACTTCGACGTCGTGTTGTCGGCCAGGATCCTGCCCTTGGTCTGGCACGTCGGGCAGTAGTTCACGGTGTAGCTGGCGTAGGCCACGGCGTGGACCGTGTCGCCGCACACCGGGCAGGCCTCGCCGGTGCGGTGGTGGACCGCTCCGGGGCGCTCGGCCGACGAGCTCATCGTGTCGCGGGCCCGCTCGACCGCGAGCGAGTCGGCCAGGCACTCGCCGATGGCCCGGTACAGGGCCTCCACCTCCTCGTCCCCGAGCTTCCCGGTGGCGGCGAACGGCGACAGCCGGGCGCGGTGGCAGACCTCGTTGGCCAGCCGGCGGCCGATGCCGGCCACCCGCCGTTGGTCGCGCAGGAAGCCGTGGAGGCGCATGGACGGGCCGTCGAGCGCGGCGTGCAGCCCCTCGACCGTGAGGGTGGCGGCGTCGGGGCCGAGGCCGAGCAGCGGCGGCTGCTCACGGGGTTCACCGCCCACCACCCAGATCCCGGCCCGCTTCTCCTTCGCCTGCTCGGTGAGCAGCAGGGCGCGACCGTCGTCGAAGGTCCACCGGGCGAGCCCACCTCGGGGCCGCGCAGCGCGCTTCTCGTCGGGCGTGAGGCGCCCACCCTGCATGAGGTGCACGACGAAGGTGACCGTCCCGATCCGGATCAGCAGGTACTTGCCGACCCGCTCGACGCCGGCCACCGCCGCCCCCACCGCCGCCTCGGGGGAGGGCTCGACCGTCTTCAGCGCGGTGAAGGTGAGGGCCCGGAACCCCTCGAGGACGGCCCCCGAGAAGGCGACGTCGAGCCGCTCGGCGTGGGCCTGCAGCTCGGGCAGCTCGGGCACGGGCTCAACCGCCGTGGCGCAGCGGTGCGAGGGTGTCGGTGAGCGACGACAGCAGGTCGTGGTGCGCGAGCAGGGCGTCGGGGTCGCCGCCGAGGGTGAGGCGCCCCTCCATGAACGCCTGCTGGGCGCTCTCCTCGCCGTCGTGGATGCGGCGGGCCGTCGTCGGATCGCACCGGAACGTCACGTCCGGCCGGTCGGCCGCACCCGTGCGCAGGGTGACACCGTCGCCGAACACGACGTGCCACGTGACGGGTTCCTCGCCGGTGACCTGGTGCTGGAGGACGAACGGGGTGTCGGGGGCGAGCCGTTGCAGGGCCTCGTCGTCGGCGATCGCCCCGGCGGCTGCCTCGAGCCACTCGGGCGAGAGGTAGCGCATCGTCCAGAGGCTACCGGGGCCGCTCGTCCGGGCCGGCGGCCGCCTCGCCACGCCGGGCGGGTTCTCGTCGCAGTCGGCCGGGTGAGGTTGCCATGCTCGGGGGTGGCGCCCATCATGGGCGCCATGGCTTCCAAGCGCACCGCCCAACCGGTCGACCTGAACCTCCGGCTCATGCGGGTGGCCCGGGCCCATCGCACGATGGCCGCGTCGCTCCTCGCCCAGGTCGGCCTGCATCCCGGACAGGAGGCGCTCTTGATGGAGCTCTGGGAGCAGGACGGGCGCACCCAGGCCGATCTGGCCGCCGCCCTCGGCGTCCAACCGCCCACCGTCACCAAGATGCTCCAGCGCATGGAGGGCTCGGGCCTCGTCGACCGGCGGGGGGACGCCACCGACGGCCGGGCCATCCGGGTCCACCTCACGCCCAAGGGTCGGCGGCTGAGCACCAAGGTCGGCAAGTTGTGGAGCGAGCTCGAGGCCCGGACCGTCGAGGGCCTGTCGGAGCGCCAGCAGGCGTCACTGGCCTCGCTGCTCGGCCAGCTCGAGGCCAACCTGGCCTCGTGACGGGGCCCCGGTCCTCCAGTCGTTCCGTCGTCCACCCGAACTAGGGTCGGCACCACGACCCGCCCGAGGAGGCTTCGCTGATGGGATTGCTCGACAACCTCAAGCAGAGCGCCAACACCCTGGCGCAGTCCGTGAACGAGACCGTGGCCAAGGGCCAGGCGTCGATGGACCAGTCGGCGTCGCGCAAGCACGCCGACGCCCTCCTGCGGGACCTCGGCGCGCTGGTCTACGCCCGTGACTCCGATCGGGGCACCCCTTCCACCGACGCCGACATCGAGCGGATCACCGCCGACCTGCGTGCTGTCGAGGCCCAGGGCGGTGTCGTCGACCTCGAACCGAAGGCCGGCCCGCCGCCGGGGGCGGCGCCCCCGCCGCCCGGGGCGGCGACCGCGCCCCCGCCCGCACCTGGCGCCGCCGCGGCACCGCCGCCTGCGCCGGGGGCCGCCACCCCGCCTCCCCCCGCACCGGGGGCGGCCGTCACGCCGCCGCCCCCGCCGCCGGGCACGGTCGCCCCTCCGCCTCCGCCGGGGACCGTCGGGGGCTGACTCGGCTCAGGCGGGGCTCGGCGCCTGCACGAGCCCGTCGGTCGGGTCGACGACCGGTGCGGCCGCTCGGCCGGTGCCGGTCGTCTGGTGCCGCAGCGACCGCCAGGCCAGCGCCGCGCCGAGCAGTGCTGCCGCTCCGCCGACGGCCAGCGCCCATCGGGCACCGAAGCTCTGGGCGATCCACCCGATGATCGGCCCGCCGATGGGGGTGGAGCCGATGAACGCCACGGTGTAGAGGGCGATGACCCGGCTGCGCATCTGCGGATCCGCGGTGAGCTGGAGCGTGGAGTTGGCCAGCGTCAGGAACAACACGCTGCCGGCGCCGACGAGGGGCAGGATCATCAGCGCGCTCAGGTAGGTGGGGGCGACGGCGAGCAGGAGCACCACCGCGCCGAACCCCGCCGCGGCCAGGCCCATGCGCCGGTGGGTGGGGGTGGCCCTGGTCGCGAACAGCAGGCCGCCGACGATGGCCCCGATGCTCATCGCGCTCTGGAGCAGGCCGAACCCGGCGGCGCCGACGCCGAAGGTCTCGCGGGCCAGCACGGGCAGGCTCACCTGGAACTCGTAGGTGAGGGTGCCCACGACCAGCATCAACAGCAGTGGGACCCTGAGCGCCGGGGTCGCCCAGACGTAGCGGAGCCCGTCGCGCAGCTGGCCCTTGGCGCGTGGCACCGGCGTGGTCGGGTTCAGCTCGTCGCGGCGCATGGCCAGGAGCGCGGCGGTGGGGGCGAGGAAGCTGAGCCCGTTGGCGAGGAAGCACACCGAGAGATCCCACCCGGAGATCACGAGCCCGGCGACCGCCGGGCCGAAGAGCCGCCCGACGTTCATGGTGATGGTGTTGAGGCTCAGGGCGTTGGTCAGCCGTTCGGGGCCGACCACCTCGATGGTGAAGGACTGGCGGGCCGGCATGTCGACGGCGCCGACGAGGCCGAGGGCGCCGGCCAGGACGAAGACCATCCAGATCTGCACGACGTCGGTGGCCACCAGCACGCCGAGGGTGATGGCCAGGGTGCCCGAGAGGGTCTGGGTGACGAGGAGCAGACGGCGCTTGTCGACCCGGTCGGCCACCACACCGGCGTAGGGGCCGAGCAGCAACGTGGGCAGGAACTGGAGTGCGGTGACCAGCCCGAGGACGGCGGCGCTGCCGGTGAGGGTGAGCACGAGCCACGACTGGGCGATCATCTGCATCCACGTCCCGGTGACCGAGACCACCTGGCCGGCGAAGAGCAGGCGGAAGTTGCGGACGGCCAGCGCCGAGAACGTGTCGCGGACGCCCCGCTCAAGCCGCGTCACCGGGGGTCCTCCTGGAGGAGCCGTTCGAGCGCGGGGAGGGCCGTCAGCACGGCGTCGAGCTCGTCGGGCGAGAGGTGGGCGAGTCGGCGGGCGAGGTAGGCGTTGCGGTCACGGCGGATGCGGGCCAGCTCGCGGCGGGCCTTGGGGGTGGCCCGCACGAGGGCGATCCGCCGGTCGTTCTCGTCGCCGATGCGCTCGACCCATCCGTCGCCCTCGAGGGTGCCGACGATCCGGCTGATGGTGGGGGGTTGGACGTTCTCGTGGGCGGCGAGGTCGCCGATGGCGACGGGGCCGAGGTGGTCGATCGAGGCGAGGGCCGAGAGCTGGGACGGGGTGATGCCCGGGGGGCTCTCCTGGCGCAGGCGTCGGGCCAGGCGCAGCACGGCGAGGCGGAGGCGGCTGGCGGTGGCGTCGTCGACGGCCGGGTCGCGTGGGGTGTGGGTTGGATCGGTCATGGCGGTCATGTCGCTCCCGAATTTGCATAGCAATGCTATCAGTTAGCAATGCTCATCGAAACCGGGGTCGCCTCCCGGTGCTCGCGCCGGCGGACGTGGGCAGGCTCGGCCACAGCGGCCGCGGGCTAGGGTCGCCCCCGTGCTCACCGTCCTCAGCCACGTCGGCGACGGCACCCGGTTCGGCCTGGACCCCGAGCTCGCCGGGCAGGTCGAGGTCGTCGCCATCCCTGCCGAGGGCGACCTCCCCGAGGGCCTCACCGGCCAGGTGCTGATCAGCCGGCCGACGTTGGTGCCCAACTTCGCCGAGGTCGTGGCCCGCGGCGTCGAGTGGGTCCACCTCATCGGCACCGGGATCGACGAGTTCCCCCTCGACCTCGTGGGCCCCGGGCTGGTCCTCACCAACTCGCGGGGGATGAGCGCCGTGCCCATCTCGGAGTGGGTGCTGGCGTGCATGCTCGCCTTCGAGAAGCGGCTCCCGGCGGCGTGGATCGACCGTCCACCCTCGCTCTGGAACTTCCCGGCCGAGCCGCTCGGCACCCTCCACGGGCGGCGGGTCGGGCTCCTCGGGCTCGGGGGCATCGGCACCGCCGTCGCCGAGCGCCTCCTCCCGTTCGGCGCGGAGGTACGGGCGGTGCGGGCGTCGAACCGCCCGAGTCCCGTCGCCGGGGTCGAGGTGGTCCCCGACGTCGCCACCCTCGCCGCAGGTGCCGACCACCTCGTCGTGGTCGCCCCGCTCACGGCGGCCACCCGCGGCATCCTCGACGACGCGGTCCTCGCCTCGATGGCGCCCGGGTCGCACCTGGTGAACGTGGCGAGGGGACCGATCGTGGACGAGGCCGCGCTGCGCCGTGCCCTCGACCGGGGCCCGCTCGCCGCGGCGAGCATCGACGCCCCCGATCCCGAACCTCTCCCCGAGGGGCACTGGATGTACACCCATCCCGGGGTGCGCCTCAGCGCCCACGTCTCGTGGAACTGGCCCGGAGCCGGCGCCGGGCTCTTCGAGGCGTTCCGCGAGAACCTGGCCCGCTTCCTGGTCGGCGAGCCCCTCGAGAACGTGATCGACCCCGCCCTGGGCTACTGAGCGTGACGGGGTTGACGGCGGGCGACGAGCGCCCCCACGACCCCGAAGGGGGCGCCGAGTCGTGGCGGTTCGTCGCCGATGCCGCCGGCTCCGAGCCGGGGCTCGAGGTCGAGGTGGGGCTGCGCCCCGGCGACGCGTGGTTCGCGGCCACGGTGCACCGTGCCGGGGTCGTGGTGGCGGTGGTGGACCCGTCGGTGCCACGACCCCGCACGCCGTTCCTGGAGCTGCGGTCTCCCGGTCTCTGGGCCGATCACGTCCTCGAGGAGGCCGGGCGGCGCTGGAGCCTGGGGCTCGAGGCGTTCGGGGTGGCGGTGCCCGACGCCGACGTCGACCTGTTCGACCCCGATCTGCGCGGCGAGCGCCTGGCCGTCGGCTGGGACCTCGAATGGGAGTCCGAGGGGCCTCCGGTCTGGGAGCGCGCCGGCGCGCCCACGGGGGTCGGCTACGCGCTCGCCTGCTCCGTGCGGGGCGAGGTGCTGCTCGGCGATCTGCGTCTCGAGCTCGACACCGTGGGCCGTCGGAGCCATCACTGGGGGCTCTGAGGCTTCCTCGGGTCAGTGGCCGCCGGCGGTGGCCGCCACCTCGCCGGCCTGGAGGAGGCCGAGGGCCCCCTTGCCGACGTTCGAGAACTTGTGGGTCACGATCGGATAGAGGCCGTCCTCGGCGAGGGTGAACTCCACGAAGCCGCCCTGGGCGGGCTGCAGGTCCATCGCCTGGGAGCCGCCCTGGCTCGTGTTGCCCGGACGCAGCAGGTAGGTGCCCTCCTTGAAGACCGTGTCGAAGATGGTGCCGACGATGTGGAACGAGGAGTTCTCGCTCGGGCCGGCGTCGAGCACCCACACTCGGATCCGCTGGTCCTTCTCGACCCGGATCGGGTGGTCCTTGTACTGGTTCACGTAGCCGTTGAAGACCACGGCGTCCCAGGCGTCCTCCTGCATCTTGACCAGGTCGCCTGGTTGGCCCTCGGGGCCGAGGTAGAGCTCGGACTGCACCAGGACGAACTCCCGGTCCACGGGCGGCAGGTCGGCCGGGTCGATGATGATGGCCCCGAACATCCCGTTGCCGATGTGGTGCAGGGCCGGCGCCGTTCCGCAGTGGTACATGAAGATCCCGGCGAACTCGGCCTTGTACTGGTAGACGAGCGACTCACCGGATTGGATGGTGCGCATCTCGTCGTTCCACGCCACCTTGCTGGCGTGGAAGTCGATCGAGTGGCCGATCTTCCCGTCGTTCACGAGCGTCACCGTGAACAGGTCCCCCACCTTGCCGCGCAGGATCGGACCGGGCACCTGGTCGTCGAAGGTCCACATCTCCTGGGTGACGCCGGGGGCGACCTCGAGGACCGTCTCTGTCGCCCGGAGCGTGATCTGGTGCTCGGTGCCGCCGGGAGCCGGCTGCAGGTTCGGGTCGAACGGCGTGAGCTCGGCGGCCGACGACGCGCTGAAGTCGATGCTGGCGGCGTCGCCGGAGCTGCTGGAGGCGGCCATGGCCATCCCGGCCGATGCGGCGCCGCTGTCACCGGCGACGTTGATGTCCATCACCATCCCCGCTGCTTCGTGGCCGGGCACCGTGCACCACGCCCGGGCGGACGCATCGATCACGCCGAGGTTCACCGTCTCGCTCTCGCCGGCGTCGAGCATCGCCGTGCCCGTCTCGCCGGCGAGCTTGAGGTCGTGGGGCATCGTGCCGGCGTTCGTCACGTTGAGGATCACCTCGGTGCCGGCTGCGACCTCGATCGAGGCCGGCGTCACGTAGAACTCGCCCATCTCCACGTCGATGGTCTGCGTGCCGCCTGCCCCTCCGCCGCCCTTGCTCTCGTCGACCGCTCGCATGCCCAGGCCCACGCCCACGGCGCTGGCCAGGAGCGCGGTGGCGGCGAACAGGCCGATGAACACGCTCAGCGTGCCCATGCGGGTCTGGTCGGTCTGCACGCGCTGCTCGAGGCGGCCCAGTCGGTCCTCGTCATAATCCTGTAGTGACTCACTCATGGATTCAGTGTCGGTCGGCGGCGGGCTCCGGCGAAGGGCCGCGCGCGTGCGACCACCAGGGTCCAAGGTCCCACCGTTGCCCGCCCTGGACCTCGGAGGTGGTGGGGTGGCGCGACGGAGCCGGGCCCGCGGGCCCGGCTCCGTCGTCGCCTCGTGGTGTCGACCGGGCTCAGGTCTGGCCGAGGAGCTTGCGGTTCTTGAACTTGGCCTTCACGTAGTCCTTGTTCATCAGCGCGATGAAGTCGATCGGGATCTCCTTCGGGCACGCCTCCTGGCACTCGCCGTAGTTGGTGCAGGACCCGAAGAACATCTCCATGGTCTCCACCATCTCCTCGGTGCGCTTCCACCGCTCGGCCTGCCCCTGGGGCAACAGGTTGAGGTGGGCCAGCTTCGCCGAGGTGAACAGCTGCCCCGCACTGTTCGGGCAGGCCGCGACGCAGGCGCCGCAGCCGATGCACGCCGCAGCGTCCATCGCCGTGTCGGCGGCCGGCTTCGGCACCGGGATCTCGTTGGCGTCACGGGGCGCACCGGTGTCGGCGGTGATGTAGCCGCCGGCCTCGATGATGGCGTCGAGCGCGCTGCGGTCCACCATGAGGTCGCGGATGACCGGGAACGCCGCCGCCCGCCACGGCTCGATGGTGACGGTCTCGCCGTCGTGGAACTTGCGCATGTGGAGCTGGCAGGTGGCCGTGCCCTTCTGCGGTCCGTGGGCCTGGCCGTTGATCATCAGCCCGCAGGTGCCGCAGATCCCCTCGCGGCAGTCGCTGTCGAAGGTGATGGGCTCGTGGCCGTCGGCGATGAGGTTCTCGTTGACGACGTCGAGCATCTCGAGGAAGGACATCTCGTCCTTGATGTCCGATGCCTGGTACGTGGCGAAGTGGCCGGGCTCGTTCGGCCCGTCCTGCCGCCAGACCTTGAGGGTGAGGTTCATGGTTGCGATCTGCTCCAGGTCTCCGGCGGCGGGCTACTTGTAGCTGCGCTGGGCCGGCTTCACGAACTCGAACACCAGGGGCTCCTTGTGCAGCTCCTGGGGGGTCCCCCGTTCCTTCCACTCCCACGCCGACACGAACGAGAAGTTCTCGTCGTCGCGTTGCGCCTCGCCCTCGTCGGTCTGGTGCTCGACCCGGAAGTGGCCCCCGCAGGACTCCTCGCGGGTGAGGGCGTCACGGCACATCAGCTCGCCGAGCTCGAAGAAGTCGGCCACCCGGCCGACCTTCTCGAGCGACTGGTTGACGCCGTTGGGGTCGCCGAGCACCCGGACGTTCTTCTCGAACTCGTCGCGCAGGGCGGGGATCTCGGAGAGCGCCTTCTCGAGCCCGTTCTTGTCGCGGGCCATGCCGCAGTAGTCCCAGACCAGCTTGCCGAGCTCACGGTGGTAGTACTCGGGCGACTTGGTGCCGCCCACCGACACCCAGCGGTGCATCTCGTCGCGCACGCCCTGCTCGGCGGCGGCGAACACGGGATCGTCGGTGCTGACCGGCGACTGCCCGAGCAGCCCCGCGAGGTAGTCGCCGACGGTGTAGGGGGCGACGAAGTACCCGTCGGCCAGGCCCTGCATGAGCGCCGACGCGCCGAGGCGGTTGGCGCCGTGGTCGGAGAAGTTGGCCTCGCCGAGGGCGTACAGCCCCGGCACGGTGGTCATCAGGTTGTAGTCGACCCAGAGCCCGCCCATCGTGTAGTGCGAGGCCGGGTAGATGCGCATCGGGACCTTCGAGGGGTTCTCGTCGGTGATCCGCTCGTACATGTCGAACAGGTTCCCGTAGCGCTCGTAGACCACGTCCTTGCCGAGGCGGTCGATGGCGTCGGAGAAGTCGAGGTACACCCCGTTCTTGAGGGGTCCCACCCCGCGGCCCTCGTCGACGACCACCTTGGCGGCCCGGGACGCGATGTCGCGTGGGGCCAGGTTGCCGAACGAGGGGTAGCGCCGCTCGAGGTAGTAGTCGCGGTCCTCTTCGGGGATCTGGTCGGCGGGGCGGGTCTCGTCGAAGTTCTTCGGGACCCAGATCCGACCGTCGTTGCGCAGCGACTCCGACATCAGTGTGAGCTTCGACTGGAACTCGTCGGACGCCGGGATGCAGGTCGGGTGGATCTGCGTGTAGCACGGGTTGGCGAACAGGGCGCCCTTCTTGTGCGCCCGCCAGATGGCGGTGGTGTTGCAGTTCATGGCGTTGGTCGACAGGTAGAAGGCGTTGCCGTACCCGCCGGTGCACAGCAGCGTGGCGTGGCCCGACCAGCTCTTCACCTCGCCGGAGGTGAGGTCGCGGGTGACGATGCCGGCGCAGACGCCGTCCTTGGTCACCACGTCGAGGAGCTCGGTCTTGGTGTGCAGCTCGACGGTGCCGAGCGACACCTGCTGCATGAGGGCCTGGTAGGCGCCGAGGAGGAGCTGCTGGCCGGTCTGGCCCCGGGCGTAGAAGGTGCGGCTGACCTGGGCGCCGCCGAAGGAGCGGTTGTCGAGCAGGCCGCCGTACTCCCGGGCGAAGGGGACGCCCTGGGCCACGCACTGGTCGATGATGTCGACGCTCACCTGGGCGAGGCGGTACACGTTCGACTCCCGGGCCCGGAAGTCGCCGCCCTTCACCGTGTCGTAGAAGAGGCGGTAGATGCTGTCGCCGTCGTTCTTGTAGTTCTTGGCGCCGTTGATGCCGCCCTGGGCGGCGATCGAGTGGGCCCGGCGCGCCGAGTCGTGGAAGGTGAAGCACTTCACCTTGTAGCCGAGCTGGGCGAGGGTGGCGGCGGCGGCGGCGCCGGCCAGGCCGGTGCCGACGACGAGCACGGTGAACTTGCGCTTGTTGGCCGGGTTCACCAGCTTCATGTCGAAGCGGTGGTTGTCCCAGCGGTCCTCGATCGGGCCGGACGGGACCTTGGAGTCGAGGCGGGCGGTGGCGGTGCTCACGGGACCTCCCTTATCCGACGACGCCGGTGAGGACGGCGATCGGGAACGAGATGTTGACGCCGGCGACGACGATGGCGAAGGCGAGGGCGAAGCCACGACGCAGGGGGTTGTGGCGGGGGTTGAACTTCGCGCTCATCGTCCCGAGGCTCTGGAAGATGCTCCAGGAGCCGTGGTACAGGTGGATGCCGAGGGCGAGGTTGGCGACGATGTAGATGGCGGCGACGGGCCACCGGTCCAGCGAGAAGGCGACGTTCTGGTACACCTCGCCGTAGACGAAGTCGTCGGTCGCCACCGGTGTCGTGCCCCACGTGAGGTCGAGGAGGTGGAACACGACGAAGAAGAGGACGATGACGCCCGTCCAGCGCATGGAACGGTTCGCCCAGTTCACGGCGATGTAGTCGCGGCGGGACTGGTAGCCGACGGGGCGGGCCTTGCGGTTGAGGACGGTCAGGCTGTAGGCGGCGTGGATGTGGAAGCCGAACGCCGCCAGGAGCCCGAGCCGCATGATCCAGAGGAAGGCCGTCTCCGGCAGCAGCGGGTACGCGATGCGGCGGAGGAACTCGGCGTAGGAGTCGAAGTCCTCGGCGCCGAAGTACATCTTGGTGTTGCCCACCATGTGGGCGAACACGAAGCCCATGAGCAGGATGCCGGTGACGGCCATCACCCACTTCTTGCCGACCGCCGAGCGGTAGAGGTCGACGACGCCGAGGGAGCTGTGCTTCTGGCGTCGGGCGATCGGCTCCGAGGTGATGTCGGGCGGGAACCCGGACGGTTCCTTGGTTGCGGTCACGAGCGGGCCTTTCCAACGAGAGCCGGTGACGGGTGGGCCTGGTCGCTCGGCGCAGCACGCCTGTCGCCTGCGAGCGAGGTGAACGCTACCCAGGCGTGCGGCGATGAGGCGAACCGGCGGGACCGGTCGGTGCCGTCGGTCCGCGACCGTGCTCAGCGGCTCCGGACGTCGCGCCGGTGGTGACGGTGGCCGCAGATGCCGTCGGGCCCCTCCCACCGCAGCGCGAGGTGCAGCGCCGTCGCGTCGTCCGGGACGACGAGGTGCAGCGTGCCGACGCGAGCGACCCGGTCGGCGGCGATCTCCCCCTCCCATCCACGCGTCTCTTCCGTGACGGCGGGTGGCCCGTCGTCGGCGGGCGCCGTCGTCCAGGTGGCCGTGGCCTGCACCCGGACCGGGGCGACCGGGTCGCGGAGGTCGTTGACGACGTGCACGGCGAGGTCGAGGGCCACGCCGGGTGCCAGCTCGTCGGGCGGGCGGTCGACGACGGCGACGACCGGTGCGCACGCCGCGACGAACGCCGCCCAGGCCGGCTTGGCGCGGCGCTCGTGGTCGAGGAGCGCGGCGGTGATGCCGGGCGCCGGCTCGGCCAGCGCGAAGGCGGTGAATCCCCCGGTGGGGCGGTACTTGAGCCGGCGCAGGGTCTCGACGTGGCTGCGGACCAGCTCCGCCTGGTGGGTCTGGAGGGCGGCGCACCACGAGGCGGCGTCGTCGTGGGCGGCGGGGTCGGCGACGCGGAACGCCTCTCCGGCCTCGAGCCCGGTGGCGGCGGCTACCGCCGGCCAGTCGAGGTCGGGCCAGGGACCGGCCTCCGCCAGGGCGTCGACGGCACCCGGCCCGGGGGCCTGGGCGCCGAACTCGCCGACGAACCGGGCCAGTCGGGGCCACGCCCGCAGCAGGCGGGCGAGGGCCTCGACGTCCCCCCAGCGCCATCCGGCCCACAGGTGCGAGGACGTGCCGGCGAGCTGGGGGAGGTGGGGCCAGACGCCGGCGTGGGCCACCACCGGGCGGCTCCCGTCGCTCTTGTCGAGGACGAGGGCCACCGAGCGGTCGAGCACGCTGCGGTTCCACGACGGGAGCACCTGGGCGGTGATCGCGCGGCGTCGCAGGCGCCGCCGGTCGCGCCGATCGGCGTTGCGGCGCGACGCCGGATCGGCCACCCAGGGCTCGTGGTGAGCGCACCACACCGCGATCGAGGGGTGGTGGGCCAGCCGGTCGACGGCGGCCCGGGCGAGGCGCCGCGCCGGCTCCTTGGCGGCCCGCTGCACGCCCCACTGGATGGGGAGGTCCTGCCACACCAGGATCCCGGCGTCGTCGGCCGCCTCGTAGAGCTCGGGTCGGGCGACGTGGCCGTGCACGCGCACGAGGTCGAGCCCTGCATCGGCGACGAGCCGGACGTCCTCGGCGACCTGCGCGGGGCTCGCCTCGGCCAGGAGCTGCCGGGTCGGGCCGAGCGACACGCCCTTCAGGAACAGCCGTTCGTCGTTCACGTGGCACACGAAGTCGTCGAGGCGCACCTCGCGCAGCCCGGTGCGCCACCTGCGGCGGTCGCTCACCTCGTCGTCGACGACCACCTCGAGCGTCACGTCGTAGCGGGGTCGTCCGCCGAGAGCCCGTGGCCACCAGAGCGCCGGGTCGGGGACGGTGACGGTCCACTCGACCCGGTTCTCGCCGGCGGCCAGCGGGTGGTCGCGCTCGACGACCATCTCGGGCTCGACGCCGGGTCGCTCCGTGCCGTCCTCGCCCACCGCCAGGCGCACCGAGGTGCGCAGGGTGACGACACGGGGGTCGCCGGTGTCGAGCACCGCCCGTAGGGCCAGCACGGCTCGTCGTGGCGAGGCGGTCGGGCACCGCAGCCGGCTGTGGCGCAGGCGGACCGGCCCGGTGCGGGCGATCGTCACCGCGCCCCAGATGCCCCCCACGTTGTGGTGCTCGCCGGTGAGCGCCGAGCGGCCCAGCGCACCGGTCAGGTCGCGGGTGCGTCCCGGTCCGACGGGCCCGTTCCACACCTCCATGGCGAGGAGGTGCTCGCCGCGGGCCCGGAGGAGATCGGTGACCTCGAACGCGTGGGCCGCCACGTACCCCGACGTGTCGCCGAGGTAGGCGCCGTCGAGCCACACGTCGCTGGCGGCCAGCACCCCGTCGAGCACCAGGAACGACCGGCCGTCGTCGCCGTCGGCGGCCGTCCCGGCCGACGGGCCGGCCATGTCGGTGGGTGACGAGAACCGGGTCCGGTAGAGCACGGGGCCGTCGGAGCTCGCGAGGGCCGGCACCGATCGCCAGTGGCCGGGGACGGGGACGGGCTCCCAGCCGGAGTCGTCGAGGTCGTCGTCGACGTAGCGGATGCGCAGCGCCTCGTCGGCGGCGGGGGCGGCGCGCCACGTGCCCGAGAGGTCGAGGTCGGGGGGTCGCACCACGGGTGGACCGTACCCCGCCCCGAGCGGACGCAGCCCTGGGTGTCAGCGGTAGCGTGAGTCGCGTTCGACATCCGTGGCCGACCGGCTCCGGAGGGGAGGAACCACCATGTCCGACTCGACCGACCGCCCCACCACCCTCGGTGCGCTGCGGGCCTCGGGCTGGGTCAGCCGCCCGGTCAAGGAGGAGGTCCGGGGCAACGCCATCGCCCGCATCCGCGAGGGTGAGGCGCTCTTCCCGGGCGTGCTGGGCTACGAGGACACGGTCCTGCCCCAGCTCGAGAACGCGCTGCTCGCCGGGCACGACGTGATCTTCCTGGGGGAGCGGGGGCAGGCGAAGACCCGCATGATCCGTTCGCTCACCGGACTCCTCGACGAGTGGATGCCGATCGTCGCCGGGTCCGAGATCAACGACGACCCCTACCACCCGGTCTCCCGGCACGCCCGCGACCTGGTGGCCACCGAAGGCGACGACACCCCCCTCGACTGGGTGCACCGCGACGAGCGCTTCGGGGAGAAGCTGGCCACCCCGGACACGTCGATCGCCGATCTGATCGGTGAGGTCGACCCGATCAAGGTGGCCGAGGGCCGCTACCTCTCCGACGAGCTCACCCTCCACTACGGCCTGGTGCCGCGCACCAACCGCGGGATCTTCGCCATCAACGAGCTGCCCGACCTGGCCGAGCGGATCCAGGTCGGCCTGTTGAACGTGCTCGAGGAGCGCGACGTCCAGGTGCGCGGCTACAAGGTCCGCCTCCCGCTCGACGTCCTGCTCTTCGCGTCGGCCAACCCCGAGGACTACACGAACCGCGGCCGGATCATCACGCCGTTGAAGGACCGCTTCGGCGCCCAGATCCGCACCCACTACCCGCTCGACGTGGCCACCGAGGTGGAGATCGCCCGCCAGGAGGTCCGCCCGCTCGAGGCGCCGGGCGTGCGCGTCGTGGTGCCCGAGTACATGGCCGAGGTCGTCGCCGAGTTGAGCCAGCTCGCCCGCCAGAGCCCCCACGTCAACCAGCGCTCCGGGGTGTCGGTGCGCCTCACCGTGTCGAACATGGAGACGTTGGTGGCCAACGCCGCCCGGCGGACGCTGATCCACGGGGAGACCGACGTGGTGCCGCGGGTGTCCGACCTGGAGGCCCTGGCGTCGTCGACCGCCGGCAAGCTCGAGATCGAGACGCTCGAGGACGGTCGTGACGAGCAGGTGGTCGAGCACCTCCTGAAGGCCGCGGTGCTCTCGGTGTTCCGCGAGGACGTGGCCGTCGAGCAGCTCCGCGACATCGTCGAGGCGTTCGATGACGACCGCATCGTGCAGGCCGGCGAGGACGTGCTCGCCGCCGACTACGTCGACCTGCTCGAGGACCTCCCCGGCCTGCGGGGCCCGGTGCTGGCCCTGACCGGGGGCGAAGACTCCCCGGCGGTGGTGGCCAGCGCCGTCGAGTTCGTCCTCGAGGGGCTGCACCTCTCGAAGCGGCTGAACAAGGACGCCGTCGGCGCCCGCGCCCAGTACCGCTCCCGCTGAGCGGACGGGCGGCGTCAGGGCGGGTCGCTAGTCCCGCACGCGTTCGGTGACGCCGTCGATCCCGGCGATCACGACCCGTTCGACCATCGACCCGGGGAAGATCCCGTGCTCGACGAGGCCGGGGACGGCCGACAACGAGGCGCTCAGCGCGACAGGGTCGTCGATCCGCCCGAACCGGGCGTCCATCACCAGGTTGCCGTTGTCGCTGCGGCGATCGCGGGTCGTCACGTCGTGCGCGCCCAGGGCCCGCACGGCGGTGGCCACCACGCCGGGGGCGAAGTCGAGGACCTCGAGCGGCGTCCCGAACGGCCCGAGGGCGGGCACGAGCTTCGACTCGTCGACGACCACCACGAAGCGGTCGGCCATCGCCGCCACGATCTTCTCCCGGGTGTGGGCCGCCCCTCCGCCCTTGGTCAGGTTGAACCCCGGATCCACCTCGTCGGCGCCGTCGACGGCGAGGTCGAGCCGACCGATCTCGTCGGGGGTGACGACCCGCAGCCCGAGCGACGTCGCCAGGTCGTGGGTCTGCACGGACGTCGCCGTGCACGTGATGTCGAGACCGCGTTCGCCGAGCTCGACGATCGTCCAGTGGACCGTCGAGCCGGTGCCCAGGCCGACCCGCATCCCGTCGGCGGCGTAGCCGGCGGCGTGGCGTCCGGCGGCCTCCTTGGCGCGTTCCTGCGCCGATGGTTCGCTCATCGGGCGAGCCTCGCGCGCTCGGCGGCCGCCGACAGCACGGCCGCGCTGGGCCGGGGGTGGCGGGCCCGGTCGACGATCCCGTCGGGCACCTCCAGCCCGGTGACCGGGTTCCACCCGTCGATGCCGGTCTCCCACATCGCCAGCTCGATCGGCACACCGTCGGCGACGGCCCGTTCGATCTCCGCGGCGGTCGCGCCGGCGACGTCGGCGCGGCGGTCGTCCTCTCGGGCGGTCACCCCCGTCCCGAGCACGGCGAGCCGCCGGCCGGGCAGCCGGGCGTGCAGGTCGCGCGCGACCACACCCAGCCCCTCGGGCCACGGGGCGTGGCCGTCGGCGGTCACCGGAGCGTCGGCCGGGTACGGCCCCGTGGTGCCGTCGGCGTGGACGGTGGTGCCCCCGCGGTAGGTGATCCCCACGACGTCGTAGGCGCCGGCCAGGCCGGGGACCTCGACCTCGCCGAGCTCGGGGACGGCGAGGAGGCCGTCGCTCAGCGCGTCGACCCACACCCCGGCGCGGAGCCGCTCGAGGCGGCGCGCCCGCTGCGTGGCCGCCTCCCGTTCGTCGGGCTCACGCGAGCGCACCCCCGGGTGGGTGGGGGAGAGGTCGAGACAGGCCGCCACCGGCGCGTCGCCGCTGCGCAGCAGCCGCCACGCTTCGACCCCGACGAGGTGCAGGGCGCGGAGGTGCTCGAGGAAGGCCCCCTCGTCGCGGCGCCCGGGTGGCCGGG
Organism: Acidimicrobiales bacterium; assembly: GCA_025455885.1. NCBI lineage: Bacteria > Bacillati > Actinomycetota > Acidimicrobiia > Acidimicrobiales > Acidimicrobiales bacterium. The sequence goes on along the minus strand of JALOLR010000008.1, from coordinate 256,020 downwards.
TGCCGAGCGCGAAGCCCTCGGCGGCACGGGTGAACGGGTCGAGCACCGGCACCCAGCCCGCCACGAGGTCACCGAACGCGTCGGCCACCCGGTCGACGTGGCGGGGCCAGGTGAGCCCGCGGCCCCGATCGTCGGCGAAGCCCCGTTCGTCCTCGCTGAACCACCCGGGCAACGGGCCCTCGTGGAGCACGGCCCACACCTCCACGCCGGCCCGTCGGGCGGCGCGCAGCACCTCGGTCACCAGGTCGGCGGCGTCGGCGTCCCACCGGCCGGGGTGGGGTTCGAGGCGCGACCAGTCGATGCCCCAGCGCAGGCTGGTGAGGCCCAGCGAGGCGAGCAGCTCGAGGTCGGTGGCGAAGTCGACACCGAACCCGCCGCCGTCGGCGGAGGGCGGCAGGCGCCCGTCAGCCTCCCACCGCGCCCAGTCGCTGCGCGGGGCCAGCCCGAGCGACCCGGCGGCGGTCATGGCCGTCCCCCAGACCGGCGGCGCCGTCGCAGTGGGCGCGGGCGTGGCGCCCGGGGAGGAGGTCGTGGTGCGGCGGGTCACTCGGGCAGTATTCCCGGTACGGTGCGTCCATGGGGAAGGCCAACCGCGTCAGGTACTCGAGGTGGGACGGCACCCAGGTCGGCTTCGACCTCGACGCCACCGGCATCTTCGAGGAGATCACCGACGACCTGCTGTACCACGGCGACCTGAACGCCGCTCTGCGCCGCGCCATGCAGTCCGGCTTCAAGGACCGCAACGGCGAGCAGATGAAGGGCCTGCGCGAGATGCTCGAGCAGTTGCGCCGCAAGCGCCGCGAGACCCTCGAGCAGCACGACCTGGGTGGGGTGTACGACGAGATCGCCCGGGACCTGCGCGAGGTCGTCGAGACCGAGCGGGCCGCGATCGACCAGATGGCCCAGGAGGCCCGCGAGTCGGGCGACGCCCGCCGCCAGGAGCTCACCGACCAGGTGGCCGCCGAGCGCCACGCCTCGTTGGACCTGCTCTCGCCCGACCTCGCCGGCATGGTCCGCGACCTCCAGAGCCACGACTTCACGTCCTCGGAGGCCCGTGAGCAGTTCGAGGCGCTGGTCGAGAAGCTGCGCGAGCAGCTGATGCAGCAGTACGTCGACCAGATGGCCGGGGCGGTGGAGAACATGTCCCCCGAGGACATGGCCCGGATGAAGGACATGTTCGCCGAGCTGAACCACATGCTCGAGCAGCGCCAGCGAGGGGAGGAGCCGGACTTCGACGGGTTCATGGAGCGCTTCGGCGACTTCTTCCCGGAGAACCCCCGCGACCTCGACGAGCTGCTCGAGATCATGGCCCAGCGGATGGCGGCCGCGCAGGCGATGCTCAACTCGATGACGCCCGAGCAGCGCGCCCAGCTCCAGGCGCTGTCGGACCAGCTGCTCGAGGACATGGACCTGCGCTGGCAGATCGACCAGCTGGGCCAGAACCTCCAGGGCATGTTCCCCGACATGGGGTGGAGCCGCCGCTACGAGTTCTCGGGTGACCAGCCCCTCGACATGTCGTCGGCGTCGCAGATGATGCAGGAGCTGAGTGACCTCGACCAGCTCGAGAACCTGCTCCGGGGGGCCTCGTCCCCGGGGGCGCTGGCCGAGGTCGACCTCGACCGGGCCCGCGAGCTCCTCGGTGACGACGCCGCCCGGAGCCTCGAGCAGATGGCCCAGCTGGCCAAGCAGCTCGAGGAGGCGGGCCTCATCGAGAACAAGGAGGGTCGACTGGAGCTGACGCCCCGCGGCATCCGTCGCATCGGGCAGAACGCCCTCGACGACCTCTTCGCCAAGCTGGCCACCGACAAGATCGGCCAGCACCAGATCACCCGCATCGGGATCGGGCACGAGCGCGACTTCTCGACCAAGCCCTACGAGTTCGGCGACGCGTTCAACCTCGACATCAACGCCACGGTGCGCAACGCCATCCGTCGGGGCGGCACGGGCACGCCGGTGCAGCTCACCCCGGACGACTTCGAGGTCGAGCGCACCGAGCACATGGTGCGGTCGAGCACGGTGCTGATGCTCGACCTCTCGCTGTCCATGCCGATGCGCGACAACTTCCTGCCCGCCAAGAAGGTGGCGATGGCGCTGCACTCGCTCATCACCGGTTCCTTCCCGCGCGACTACATGGGGATCGTGGGGTTCAGCGAGGTGGCCCGCGAGCTCATGGCCGAGCAGCTCCCCGAGGTGTCGTGGGACTTCGTGTACGGCACGAACATGCAGCACGCGTTCCAGATCAGCCGCCGTCTGCTGGCCCGTCAGACCGGCACCAAGCAGATCATCATGATCACCGACGGCGAACCCACCGCCCACATCACCCGGTCGGGCGACGTGTACTTCAACTACCCACCGGTGCAGGAGACGGTCGACGCGACGCTCCGGGAGGTCGTGCGCTGCACGAAGGACGGGATTCGCATCAACACCTTCATGCTCGACCCGACGCCGCACCTGCGCGACTTCATCGGCAAGCTCACCGAGCTCAACAAGGGGCGGGCGTTCTTCACCACGCCCGAGACCCTGGGCGACTACGTGCTGGTCGACTTCATCGAGCAGAAGCGCCAGCTCCTTCGCGGTCGCCGCGCCGGCTGAGCACCCGCGTCCCCGACCCGGGCGCGCATCTCGGTGGGCGCCCCGCGCGGGCGCAAGAAGTTTCTCTTGCATCGCGAGCCGTATGCGGGCATGATCACACCGTTGTAATTACACCTGTGGTAGGAGGGCGTCGCCGGAGCGGTGGGCGTGCGGGCCACGGGGCCGAACTCGGGGGTGTGAAGCCCTGTGTCAGGAGGACGCATGCACGAGCCCGTCACCATCGAGGCCACCGAAGAGAAGAGCTGGCAGGATCTCGCCAACTGCCTCGGTGTCGATCCCGACCTGTTCTTCCCGGAGCGTGGCGCGTCCACCCGTGAGGCCAAAGAGGTCTGCCGGGGCTGCGTCGTGCAGGGGGAGTGCCTCGAGTACGCCCTGGCCAACGGCGAGAAGTTCGGCATCTGGGGCGGCATGAGCGAGCGCGAGCGTCGCCGCATCCGTCGCCAGCGGGCCCTGGCCCGCGCCGCCGCCAGCGAGGCGGCGGCCTCCGCCTCCGCCTAGCCGCCCGGGCGCCCGCCGCAGTCCCACCGCGGCGGCGCCCTCCCCGGCGCTCGGGGAGCTCAGGTCGCCCCACGGGCCGCCCGCGCCCGCCGGTGCTCGATCGTCGTGTCGGGTCCGAGGTCCAGCTCCGCCCATCGTGACGCCGGCGTCGCCCTGAGGACCGCCTCGGGGACCAGCCCCACCAGCTCGGCGCGCTCGATGCGGGCGCGGCCCGCCACGCGGTCCCAGACGTCGGCCGGTCCCACCCGGAGCGGGTCGACGAGGTTCATCGAGACCTGCACCCCGTCGCCGACGGCCAGCCCGAGGGCCCGCACCGCCGGGTTGCGCAGCTCACGGGCGATCGAGCCGGCGAGGGCCAGGTCGGCGTCCTCCAGCCACAGGTTGTAGGCCACCAGGAGCGGCCGGGCCCCCACCGCCACCGCCCCGGCGGTCGGGTGGGGGCGGTCGGGCCCCGTGTCGGGCGACAGGGTGGTGAACGCCTCCCGGCGCACGTCGGGGAGGGAGCGTTCCGGGCCGTACAGGAAGCAGGGCAGGCCGAGGGTGTCGGCGGCCCACCGGGCGAACCGGTCGCGGGCGGCGACGGCCTCGGCGGGCGGGGTGTCGTCGAGGGCGACGAACGGGACCACGTCCACGACCCCGAGGCGGGGGTGGGCTCCCTCGTGGCCGCCCAGGTCGAGCTCGGCCACGGCGACCTCGGCCAGCCGGCGGGGGGCGTCCTCGCCGAGCAGCGTGTACACCGAGCGGTTGTGGTGCTCACACGAGTGGCGGTCCAGGCGGTCGGGCACCACCGCGTCGAGGCGGGCGAGCACCTCGGGCCGGCGGCCCTCGCTCACGTTGACCACGCACTCGAGCACGGGGGTGATCCTCGCGGATCGCCGGGCCCCGGGCGAACGACGCCCGGACGCGCCACGAGCCGCCCGGAGGCGGCTCGTGCACGCAGGGGGACGGGCTCAGCCGGCTTCGGCGCGGACCTCGACGCGCAGGCGGCGGGAGCGCAGGATGCGGCGGCGCTGGCGCTCGGAGGTGCCGCCCCAGACGCCGTGGTCGATGCGCTGCTCCAGCGCGTACTCGAGGCAGACGTCGGTGACCGGGCAGGTGGAACAGATCTTCTTGGCGATCTCCACCCCCACGCCGTCGCTCGGGAAGAAGCGGGTCGGCGGCTCGTGGCGGCAGTTCCCCTGCGCCATCCAGTCGGTGTCGGTCTCCATCGTCGCCTCCGGCGGGTCGGGGCGCCCCGGCGATCCGCCGACCTGGTTGGTCGACGCCACCCTCGCTCGGGGAGCAGCCATGGGCGGGAAGGTACGGAACGGCTGCGAAAACGGGCATAAGCACCCTCCCGATGCCCCGCGCCGGCGCCGGTAGCCTCTCCGGGACCCCGGAGGAGGGAAGTGGCCGACGAACGTCCGGACCTCGGCGACGACGAGCCGACTGTGGAACAACCGGCCCCCGTCCGGGAGGCACCGACCCAGGTCGCGCCCGTGGCCGGCCCCGGGGGGCTCCCCTCGCCACCCCCCGAGCGACCTCCTCCGCTTCCCCTCTCACCCGGCGAGGAACCCGCGCCGTTCGAGGCCGCGCCGCCCCCGCGACTGCCGCCGGTCGACATGGTGCGCCCTCCGGGTGTGGCCCTTGGGGTCGTCGTGGTGGTGGGGGTGGTCTCCGCCGTCGTCTCGGCCGCCGTCACCGCCGCCCTGGTCCTCGTCCTCGCCCGGTAGGGTGTCCCGGTTCCGGGCCAGGCCCTGCCGCCTGCCACGAGTCGTCGAAAGAGCATCGCCATGGCCATGACCGACACCCCCGACCCGAACCTTCCGCCGCGTGGGCGGGTACGGGTCGTCTACCTCGGTCCGGTGGCCCCCCACTGGGAGGTCCTCGGCGAGTCCGAGGTGCGGGGCCTCATCGACGACTTCCGGGCCCGGGTCAACGCCCGCCTCCTGCTCCTCCCGCCCCACGATCCGCAGTTCCGGCGCAACCGGGAGCGGGTGGTCCGCGACGCCGAACGGGAGCGCCTCACCCTCGAGTGGGACCTCGGTCTGCCCGAGGACGGCTGAGCGAAAAGGGCCCGGCTCCGGCGGGGATCCGCCGCGAGCGCCGACGATAGGCTCGCCCCCATGCTCGGCGAGAGGCAGGCAGAAGCGGTGTCGTCGTCCGAGTCCTGGTTGGGCGTCCCCCGGCCCCTCGACGTGTCCGACCCGGGGGCCGTCGCCTCCCGCGATCGCTTCCTGAACCGCGAGCTGTCGTGGCTCGACTTCAACGCCCGCGTGCTCGCCCTGGCCGACAACCCCGACGTCCCGCTGCTCGAGCGGGCCAAGTTCGTGGCGATCTTCAGCCAGAACCTCGACGAGTTCTTCCAGGTCCGTGTGGCCGGGTTGAAGGACCAGGTCGCCGGCGGGGTGACCAAGACCACCGCCGACGGCCGCACCCCGGCCGAGCAGCTCGACCAGATCCGCGAGCGGGTGCGCGTGCTGGCCGCCGAGGCCTACGACCTGTTCTCCGACCGCCTGGTCCCGGCGTTGGCCGCCGCCGGTCTCGTCTACTCGTCCTACCAGGACCTCGACGACGACGATCGGGCGTACCTCGACGACGTGTTCGCGGAGCGGATCTTCCCGGTGCTCACCCCGCTGGCCGTCGACCCGGGCCACCCGTTCCCCTACATCTCGGACCTCTCGCTCAACCTCGCCGTCGTCGTCCGGGACCCGGTGAGCGGCGAGAAGCGCTTCGCCCGGGTCAAGGTCCCGAACCTCCTACCCCGCTTCGTGGTGATGCCCGACGGGGAGCGGTTCGTGCCCCTCGAGCAGGTGATCGCCGCCCACTTCGGCGTGCTGTTCCCGGGCATGGCGGTGGGCGACCACTACGGGTTCAGGGTGACCCGCAACGCCGACCTCACCCTCGAGGAGGAGGAGGCCGAGGACCTGCTCGAGGCTGTCGAGCTCGAGCTGCGTCGCCGCCGGTTCGGCCGGGCGGTCCGCCTCGAGGTCGAGGCGGGGGTGTCCGACGAGGTGCTCGACCTCCTGAAGCGCGAGCTCGACCTCGTCGACGCCGACGTCTACCGCTGCGACGGACCGGTCGACCTCGGCGGGCTCTGGGCGGTCCGCGGCCTCGATCGCCCCGATCTCGAGGACCCTCCCTGGAGCCCCATCACCCAGCCCCGCCTGCGGCCCGTCGACGACGAGCCGGTCGACCTCTTCTCGGTCATCCGCAAGGGCGACGTGCTCGTGCACCACCCCTACGAGTCGTTCTCCACGTCGGTGGAGGACTTCATCCACCAGGCGTCGATCGACCCGAAGGTCCTCGCCATCAAGCTCACCTTGTACCGCACCTCGAGCGACACGTCGATCATCACGTCGCTGGTCCGCGCCGCCGAGCGGGGCAAGCAGGTCGCCGCGCTGGTCGAGCTGAAGGCCCGCTTCGACGAGAAGAAGAACATCGGCTGGGCCCGTGAGCTCGAGAAGGCCGGCGTGCACGTCGTCTACGGGCTGATGGGCCTGAAGATCCACACCAAGACCACGCTGGTGGTCCGCGAGGACGACGACGGCATGCAGCGCTACTGCCACATCGGCACCGGCAACTACAACCCGAAGACCGCCGGGCTCTACGAGGACGTCGGCCTGCTCACCTGCGATCCCGCCATCGGGTCGGACCTCACCCAGCTGTTCAACCTCCTCACCGGCTTCGCCCGCGAGCCCCACTTCGCCAAGCTCCTGGTCTCACCGCGGACGGTGCGCTCGGGGATCACCGAGCTGATCCGCAACGAAGCGGGTCTCGGCCCGGACGGGCGGATCGTGCTGAAGATGAACAGCCTCGTGGACGCCGGGATCATCGACGAGCTCTACGCGGCGTCGTCGGCCGGCACCCCCGTCGAGCTGTTGATCCGGGGGATCTGCTGCCTGCGCCCGGGGGTGCCCGGGCTCTCCGAGAACATCCGGGTCCGCTCGATCGTGGGCCGGTACCTCGAGCACTCGCGGATCTACCACTTCGCCCACGGTGCGCCCGACGGCGGTCCGGCGTACTACATCGGTTCGGCCGACCTGATGCCCCGCAACCTCGACCGGCGGGTCGAGGCGCTCGTGCCGGTCGAGGACCCTTCGCTGCAGGCCCGGCTGGCCGAGGTGATCGACGTCGGTCTGGCCGACGACACCCTGGCGTGGACGCTCGACGCCGACAGCACCTGGTGGCACCGGCGAGGGACCGAGGGCGTGGAGACGCACCGCCGACTCCAGGACCTCGCCCTCGAACGACGCGATCACAGGTGATCGCAGCGGTGGCCGCGGCGGGGAAGCTCGAGACGGAGATGAAGTTCGGGGCGTGGCCCGGGTTCACGCTCCCCGACCTGCACGACGTGGTCCCCGGGGTCACCGTCGGCGAGCCGACGACGTTCGACCTCGACGCCATCTACGTCGACACCGAGGACCTGCGCCTCGTGCGCAACGGCGTGTCGCTGCGACGGCGGACGGGTGAGGGAGCGACGCGCTGGACGTTGAAGTTGCCGAGTACCGGGGGCGACGGTGACGCGCTGCGCCGGCGGGAGTTCGACGTCGAGACCGACGTCGGCTCGGTGCCTCCAGAGCTGGCCGACCTGGTGGTCGGCTGGGTGCGGGGTGCGGCCCTCGCGCCGGTGGCCACCATCCGCACCACCCGGCACCGGGTGGACCTCCTCCGCGACGGGCGGCGGTTGGCCGAGGTCGACGACGACGTCGTCACGGTCGTCGAGGGCGACGAGGTGGCCGCCCGCTTCCGGGAGATCGAGGTGGAGCTGGCCGACGGGGCCTCGTCGGACCTCCTGGCTCTCGTCGCGGGGGCGCTGGAGCGGGCGGGGGCGGGGGCGCCCGACCGGACCACCAAGGTCGTGCGGGCGTTGGGGCCGCGTGCCCTTGCCCCGCCGGATCTCACCGTCGCCGAGGTGGGGCCGAGGGCCACGACCGCCGAGGTGGTCAGGGCGGCGTTGGCGGAGGCGGCGCGCCGGCTCGTCGAACGCGATCACGTCGTCCGCCTGGACGACGACGTCGAGGGCGTCCACCAGGCCCGTGTCGCCACCCGTCGGCTGCGGACCGTGCTGGCGACCTTCGGCCCCGTCCTCGACGGCGACGTGGTCGAGGGCCTCCGCGCCGAGCTGGGCTGGCTGGCGGGTCTGCTGGGCGTGGTCCGCGACACCGATGTGCTGCTCGAGCGGCTCCGGGACGCGGCGTCGACGCTCGACGCCGTCGACCGGGGCGCCGTCGCCGCGGTGCTCGCGCGACTGGAGCGCGAGCGTGCCGAGCGGTTCGCGTCCCTGCTCGGCGAGATGCGCACGGCGCGCTACGTCGAGCTCCTCGATCGGGTCGTCGCCACCGCGCTCGAGCCCCCGCTGACGCGGGCCGCACGCGGCCCTGCCGCGGAGGCGGTCGCCGCGCTGGTCCGTCCCCGGTGGATCGGGCTGCGGCGGGCGGTCGCAGGGCTCGGCCCGCAGCCGGCCGAGGACGACCTGCACGAGGTGCGCATCCTGGTCAAGAAGGCGCGTGACGCCGTCGAGGTCGTCGTGCCCGTCGTCGGCCAACCGGCGCGACGGCTCGCCGATGCGCTCGACGTGCTCCAGCGCGAGCTCGGGGAGCTCAGCGACGCGGCGGTGGCGCAGGAGTGGCTGCGGGCGCTCACGCCGTCGGTGCCCCCCGCCCAGGCGATGGTCGTCGGCCAGCTCGTCGGTGACCAGCGTCGACGGTCACGTGCGGCAGGGGAGCTCTGGCCGCAGGCGTGGGCGGCGTGCGAACGGAAGGCCAACGTCAGGTGGCTGGGTTGAACGCGATGTCGGCGGGCGGCCGGTCACCGGGCCCGGCGGGCGGCGAGCCCGAGGTGCGCGCCGCCGGGGGTGTCGTGTGGCGGGTCGCCGCCGCGGGGCCCGAGGTCGTCCTCGTGCATCGACCCAAGTACCGCGACTGGACGTTCCCGAAGGGCAAGCTCGACCCCGGAGAGACCGACGAGCAGGCGGCGTTGCGCGAGGTCCGCGAGGAGACCGGCCTCGAGTGCGTGCTCGGCCGTGAGCTGCCCACCGTCACGTATCGGGACGCCAAGGGCCGCCACAAGCAGGTCCGCTACTGGGAGATGACCGTGGCGGCGGGCACGTTCACCGCCAACGACGAGGTCGACGAGATGGACTGGTGCCCGCTCGACGGCGCCCGCCGGCGACTCACCTACGACCACGACGCCGAGGTGCTCGACGCCTTCCTGCGCTTCGCGTCGGGCGATCCGGGCTAGGTCGCCGGCGCGTCCTGTTGCGCGAGTGTTCAGGGCCGGTTCATCTCTCGTTCACCCGGTTTACGTTCGCTCGCCACACTGGCTCCCTACGGTCCCCGACGCGGGAGTCCGTTCCCGCGCCCGTTTCCCCCTCTCGAGGAGAGTCCACTCTTGCGTACCACCCCGCGTCGCCACCTCGTGTGGCTCGTCGCCCTCCTGGCCAGCGTCGGCCTCGTCGCCGCCGCCTGCGGGAGCGACGACGAATCCAGCTCGTCCGACACCACCGCCGCGACCGGAGGTTCGTCCGAGATCGACTTCGGTGCACTCTCCGGCGACCTTCCCGGCACGGGCGCCACGTTCCCCAAGGCCTTCTACGAAGAGGTCATCGCCGAGTTCGAGAACGTGTCCCCGCTGGTCGTGACGTACCCCGGTGGCGGCTCGGGCCAGGGCAAGAAGGACCTCGCCGCAGGGATCTCCATCTGGGCCGGCTCCGACAGCCTGGTGAAGGACGACGAGGACCTCGCCCTGAACGGCAAGCCCTGGCTCTACTTCCCGACGGTCGCGGCGCCGATCACGGTGTCGTACAACCTGAGCGGCGTGGAGGAGATCAACCTCTCGCAGTCCACCCTGGCCGGCATCTTCATGGGCCAGATCACCTCCTGGGACGCCCCGGAGATCGCCGCTGACAACGAGGGCGTCACCCTCCCGTCCACCGCCATCACGGTCGTGGTCCGCTCCGACGGCTCCGGCACGACGTCGAACTTCTCCAAGTTCCTGGCGACGGCCGCACCCGACGTCTTCACCATTGCCTCCGGTGACACCGTGGCCTGGCCCTCGGCCCAGGCCGCCAACGGCAACGCCGGCGTCGCCCAGCTGGTGAAGGACACCGCCGGTGCGATCGGCTACGTCGACTACTCCGACGCCAACGCACTGGGCCTCACCTTCGCGGCCATCGAGAATGCCGAAGGCGAGTTCGTGCCGGCCAGCCTCGAAGGGGCCACCGCGGCGCTCGACGGCGTGACCGTCGAGGAGAATCTCACCTACAACCCTCTCAACGCCCCGGGCGCCGAGTCGTACCCGATCACGGCACCGACCTACATCCTCACCTTCGTGACCTACTCCGACGAGACGACGGTCGAGAACCTGAAGGGCTGGCTCACGTTCGTGCTGACCGAGGGTGAGCAGCTCGCCAACTCGGTGGACTTCGCCAACCTGCCGGAGGGCCTCCAGTCCAAGGCCCTCGCCCAGATCGACCAGATCACGGTCGGTTAGCCAGCGTCACCCATGGCGCCACTCCCCGAGGATCCATCCCCCGGATCGGTTGCCGTCCTCGACCCCACCGAGGGGTCGGGGGCGGAACTGATCGCCGCCGGTCGCGTCAACATCGGCGACCAGGTCTTCCGGGGAGTGGCGCTGGCGGCGGGCCTCCTGGTCCTCGCCATCCTGGCCCTCATCGCGGTCTCCACCACCCGGGAGGCCTGGCCGGCGTTCGAGCAGCAGGGCATCTCGTTCGTCACCACCAACGACTGGATCCCCGCCGAGGGCAAGTTCGGGGCGCTGGCCTTCATCTACGGCACGGTCCTGGTGTCGTTCCTCGCCTTGGTGATCTCCGTGCCCGTGAGCCTGGGCATCGCGCTGTACACGAACGAAGCCGCCCCGCAACGGCTCAAGAAGGTCGTCGTGTACGTCATGGACCTGCTCGCCGCCATCCCGTCGGTGGTCTACGGGCTGTGGGGGATCCTGGTCTTCGCCCCCAACGTGAAGGGCGTCTACGAGGCCATCGGGGGCGCGGTCGAGGGCTGGCCGGTGCTCGGCACGATCTTCGGTCCCACCTCGAGTGGACGGGCCTTCATGACCGCCGGGATCATCCTGGCCGTCATGATCACCCCCATCATCACGTCGCTGTCACGCGAGGTCATCGCGACCGTCCCGAGCGCCCAGCGCGAGGCGGCCTACGGGATGGGCGCCACCCGCTGGGAGATGATCCGCTCCGCCGTACTCCCGTGGAGCCAGGGCGGCATCGTCGGGTCGGTCATGCTCGGGTTGGGCCGGGCGATGGGTGAGACCATCGCCGTGGCCCTGGTCATCGGTTCCAACGCCCAGATCACCGCCGACCTCTTCGCCCCGGGTGACGCCATGGCCGCGGTCATCGCCAACCAGTTCGGCGAGGCCGGGGGGATCCATCGTGCCGCCCTCATCGGGCTCGGCGTCGTGCTGTTCGGCGTGACCATCATCGTGAACGTGACCGCTCGCGGCATCGTCGGGCGGTTCGACAAGAAGCTGTCAGGAGCCTGAGGTGGCCGGTCTCGACTCGCCCGAACTTCGCCAGGAGAGCGATCGGCTCCTGCTCGAGGCGACCACGTCGCGTTCGCGCAGCGTCAAGAACCGGGTGGCCAGCGTCTGGATGGCCGGTTCGCTGGTGGTGGCCGTCATCCCCCTCGCCTTCGTCATCTACTACGTCGTGGCGAAGGGCATCGGGGTCATCGACTGGGCGTGGTTCACCGAGGACATCCAGGCCCGGACCCGCGAGGCCGGCGGGGGCATGGCGCCGGCCATCGTGGGCACGCTCGTGATCACCGGCCTGGCCACGCTCATGTCGGTGCCGCTCGGCATCCTCGGCGCGATCTACCTCAACGAGTACGGCGGCAAGGGCCGGATGGCCAGCATCATCCGCTTCATGTCCGACGTGATGACCGGCGTGCCGTCCATCGTGATGGGCCTGTTCGTCTACACCGTGTGGACCCTCACCTTCGGCCTCTCGGCCTTCGGCGGCGCGCTGGCGCTGGGCTGCCTGATGCTGCCGATCGTGATCCGCTCGACCGAGGAGATGCTGCGGCTGGTCCCCGAGGAGCTGCGCCACGGTAGCTACGCCCTCGGCAACCGGAAGTGGCGCACCATCATGACCGTCGTGCTGCCCGCGGCGTTCGGCGGGATCGTCTCGGGGGCCATGTTGGCCGTCGCCCGCGCCGCCGGCGAGACCGCCCCGCTGCTGTTCACCATCGGGGCCGCCCGCGCCGTGAACCTCGACGTGTTCGGCGGCGCCACCACCGCGCTCTCGGTGCAGATCTTCACCAACGCGCAGTCCCCCTTCCAGCCCGCCATCGACCGGGCGTGGGCGTCGGCGCTCACCCTGGTGGTCATCGTGTTCATCTTCACGATCGCCGCCCGAGTCGTGTCCGCCCGCGTGGCCCGGCGCCACGCCGCCTGACCGTGTCGACCCTCGATCCCCCCCTACCCGGAGAGAGCCCCACGATGTCTGCCGATGCCCCGACCGCACCTCCCGCCGGTGGTGCCGCCACCGTGGCCCGCGCCGTGGCCGCCCCTCGTCAGGAACGCAGCGGCGAACCCGAGGTCGTCTTCGACGTCGAGGGTCTCAACGTGTACTACGGGCCGTTCCGGGCGGTGCGCGACGTCGACGTGCAGGTCCACCGTCATGAGATCACGGCGTTCATCGGGCCGTCGGGCTGCGGCAAGTCCACCGTGCTGCGCTGCTTCGACCGCATGAACGACCTCATCGAGGGCGCCCGCGTCGAGGGACGGGTGATGTACCACGGCGTCGACCTCTACGACAGCCGCGTCGACCCGGTCGAGGTGCGCAAGCGCATCGGGATGGTCTTCCAGAAGCCGAACCCGTTCCCCAAGTCGATCTTCGACAACGTCGCCTTCGGTCCCCGTCTGAACGGCGTCAAGAAGGACCTCGACGACGTCGTCGAGAAGGCGCTGCGGGGCGCGGCGCTGTGGGACGAGGTGAAGGACCGGCTGAAGAAGTCGGCCATGGGCCTCTCGGGCGGGCAGCAGCAGCGTCTCTGCATCGCCCGGGCCATCGCCGTGGACCCGGAGGTGGTGCTGATGGACGAGCCGTGCTCGGCGCTCGACCCCATCGCCACCGCCCGCATCGAGGACCTGATGCAGGAGATCAAGTCGGAGTACACGATCATCATCGTGACCCACAACATGCAACAGGCCGCCCGGGTGAGCGATCGCACGGCGTTCTTCACCACCGAGGTGAACCCCGAGAGCGACACCCGCACCGGACTGCTCGTCGAGTACGACTTCACCGACAAGATCTTCTCGGCCCCGGCCGACGAGCGCACGGAGAACTATGTCACCGGCCGATTCGGCTGACGGCACGCCCCTCCGCCTGCAGTACGGGGCGGAGCTGGAGCAGCTCTCGCTCCAGGCCGAGATGATGGGCATCGTCGTCGACGAGAACCTCCAGCTCATGCGCGAGGTCCTCGTCACCGGCGACACGGCGCTCGCCGAGCGGGCGCTCGCCGCCGACGACCGCATCGACGCCATGAACGTGTCGCTCACCGAGCGGTGCTACGAGCTGTTGCGCCGGGAGGCCCCGGTGGCCGCCGACCTGCGCCTCATCGTCTCGGTGCTGCGCGTCATCGCCGAGTTCGAGCGCATCGGCGACCTGTGCCTCCGGGTCGTCAAGCAGGCCCCCCACCACGACGAGCTGCGTTCGGTCCCCGAGGCCTTCGCCACCTTGTGCACCCTCGCCGACGACGCGGTGGCGCTCTACCGCGAGGCGCTCCAGGCGTGGTCCACCCTCGACGCCGAGCGGGCCGCCTCGGTCGCCTCCTCGGCGGTGAGGGCCGAGCTCGTCGACGGGCTGGTGGCTGCGCTCCTGGCCAACGACCGGCCCGACGCCGTGTCGGCCGCCCTGCGTACGATGGTGGTCGGCCAAGCTCTCGATCGCATCATCGACCACTCGGCCATCCTCGGTGCCCGGGTCCGCTACCTGATCACCGGGGACCCAGCCCACCTCGCCGCCGAGGTCCGTTGATGTCACCGACCGACGGGCCACCAGGAGACACCGTGCCCGAGCAGCGCAAGTCGTTCCACAGCGAGCTCGACCAGATTCGTGATGGCATCGTCCGGCTGGCCGCCATGCTCGGTGAGTTCATCCCCCGGGGCACCGAGGCGTTGCTGACCAACGACATGCACGCCGCGCAGCGGTTGATCGAGGCCGACGACGAGGTCGACTCGTTGACGCTGAAGATCGAGGAGGAGTGCTACCACGTGCTCGCCCTCCAACAGCCCATGGCCACCGACCTGCGCAGCATCGTCACCGCCCTCTGGCTCACGGCCGAGATCGAGCGGTCGGCCGACCTCATGGTCAACGTCGCCAAGGGGGCACGGCGCATCTACGGCGCCTCGCTCGACCCGAGGGTGCGAGGCCTGATCGAGCGGATGGCCGAGGAGGCCGCCCGGCTCTACAAGCTCGCCATCGACGCGTACGTCGAGCGTGACGACGCGCTCGCCGCCGCCCTCGACGACATCGACGACACCCTCGACGGGCTGCACAACGACTACATCGAGGCCATCTTCCAGTCGCACGCGGTGGCCACCCTCGACCTGCAACAGGCCGTGCAGCTGGCGCTCATCGGCCGCTACTACGAGCGCATCGGCGACCACGCCGTGAACACCGGCCAACGGGTGGAGTACATGGTCACCGGCTGGCTCCCCGAGCGCAGCGGGGCGGCGCGCCTCGAGGCCCGGGCGGCCATGAAGCTCGAGGACGACGAGTACGAGATCCGCCGATTGCTGGAGCCCGGGGCCGACGGGTGACCCCGACGCTGGCGGTGGTGCAGGTCCAGCTCGTCGTCGTCGTCGCCCTCATCGTCGCGGTCGGTGTCGCGGCCGGTCTGTGGGCGCGGGCCGCGGAGCGCCGGCGCATCACCGAGACGATCATCGAGTCGGTCGAGCGAGCGGGCCTCACGCTCGACGAGGGGCCCGACCCGGTGGCCGCCGGGCTGGCCACGTTCGAGCGTACGGTCGCCGACTGCGCCGACGAGCTGACCGCTGTGCGCTCGATGCGCCACCTGCTCGAGGACGCCCTCGACGGTCTCCCCCAGGGCGTGCTGATCATCGACGCCACCGGCGCGGTGGTGCACCGCAACGCCGCCGCCGAGACCTTCGCCCGGGCCCGCCACGCCGATGCGCTCGTCGAGGCGGCCGTCGGGGAGCTGGTGACGAGCGCCCTCGGTGGTCTCCCCGACCGGCGAGAGCTCGAGCTCTACGGCCCGCCCCGCCGGGTGCTCGTCGTGGAGGTGGCGCCGATCACCGCCACGGGGGGCAACGCCGCCGTCGCGGTGATCGACGACATCACCGAGCACCGCCGCCTCGAGGCGGTCCGGCGCGACTTCGTCGCCAACATCAGCCACGAGCTCAAGACGCCGGTGGGTGCCATCGGCCTCCTCGCCGAGACGCTGCTCGGCGAGGACGATCCGGCGGTGGCGTCACGCCTCGCCGGGCGCATCCAGTCCGAGTCGCTGCGCGTCGGACGAACCATCGACGACCTGCTCGACCTGTCGCGCATCGAGACCTCCTCGGTCGACCATCCCGACTCGGTGGCCCTCGACGGCATCATCGGAGAGGCGGTCAGCCGCATCCATCCCGCCGCCGAGCAGGCCGGCATCTCGATCGACGTCAGCGGCGTCGACCACGCCATCGAGGTCCCGGGCGACGCCCGCCAGCTCACCTCGGCGGTCAGCAACCTGCTCGACAACGCCGTGAAGTACTCCGACCCCGGTTCGACGGTCGAGGTGGGAGCCGAGCTCGGCGAGGACGGTCGTGTGTCGCTCACCGTCGCCGACCACGGAATCGGCATCCCCGCGCGCGACCTCGAGCGCATCTTCGAGCGCTTCTACCGCGTCGACCAGGGCCGCAGCCGCGAGACCGGCGGCACGGGCCTGGGTCTGGCGATCGTCCGGCACGTGGCGGTCAACCACCACGGCACGGTCGAGGTGGAATCCCGCCTCGGCGAGGGGTCCGTCTTCACACTGCGCGTCCCGGCCACCGCGACCGTGGCCGTCCCGTCGTCCCATGAGGAGCTCGTCCGATGACCAGCATGCCGTCCGTTCTCGTCGTCGAGGACGAGGACTCCTTCGTCGACGCCCTCACCGTCGGGCTCGTCAGGGAGGGCTTCGAGGTGAGCATCGCCCGTGACGGCGCGGAGGCGCTCGACATCTTCGACGACGTCCAGCCCGACCTCGTCCTGCTCGACGTGATGCTCCCGAAGTTGTCCGGGCTCGACGTGTGTCGGGAGCTGCGGCTGCGGTCGAGCGTGCCGATCATCATGGTCACCGCCAAGGGGGCCGAGATCGACACCGTGGTGGGCCTGGAGGTCGGCGCCGACGACTACGTCACCAAGCCGTACCGCCTGCGCGAGCTGGTCGCCCGGATGCGGGCGGCGTTGCGGCGCCACTCGCCCGAGCCGGTCCCGGCAGTGGTGGCCGTCGGTACCGGTGACGTGGTGTCGGTCGGCGACGTGAGCCTCGACCACGAGCGCCACGAGGTGGTGATCCGCGGCGAGGAGGTGCGGCTCCCGTTGAAGGAGTTCGAGCTCCTGGCCATCCTCCTCGAGAACGCCGGGCGGGTCCTCACCCGGGACACGCTCATCGACCGCGTGTGGGGCAGCGACTACGTGGGCGACACCAAGACGCTCGACGTCCACGTCAAGCGCCTCCGGGCCAAGGTCGAGCCCGACCCTGCCGCCCCCTCCCGGATCGTCACGATCCGGGGCCTCGGGTACAAGTACGACGCCCCCCGGGGCTGACCGCGGGCCTCGGTCGCGGGGCCCGGCGCCCCTCCTAGCATGGGCCGGGTGAGTTCCCCCCCGTCCCCGCTGCGGCCGGGGTTCGGCGCGTCGACCGAACGGGATCCTCGAAAGCCGTGGTCGCCGTCGGCGTTCTCCCGCCTGGCGCGGGCCCACGCCGCGGGGGTGGCCGGTGACGCCCTGTTCGCCATGGGGCTGGCCGGGACGGTCTTCTTCTCGCTGGACTTCGACTCCGCCCGGTGGCGCGTCGCCCTCTACCTGGTGTTGACGATCGCCCCGTTCGCGGTGGCCGCGCCGCTCATCGGGCCGGCCCTCGACCGGATCAGGGGGGGCCGACGCTGGATCATCGTCGGGTCGATGGGAATGCGGGCGGTGCTGTGCGTGCTGGTGGTGCTGCACCTCGACAGCCTGCTCTTCTACCCCGAGGCCTTCGGGATGCTGGTGCTGGCGAAGGTGTACACGATCTCCAAGAGCGCCGTGGTGCCGGGGACCGTGCGCAACGACACCGAGCTGGTCGAGGCCAACTCGAAGCTGACCGTCCTGTCGGCGCTGGCCGTCGTGGTGGCGGTCGTGCCCGGCGGGATCCTGCTGGCCCTCGGGGGGGCGCAGTGGGCCCTCGGCCTGGCCGCCATCGTCTTCGCGGTGGCGACGGGTCTCGCCCTGAAGCTCCCGCCCACGCAGGTGGCCGTCGAGCCCGAGGGGGAGGCGGAGCGCGAAGAGCTGCGCAGCGCCGGCATCTTCCTCGCCGGCACGTCGATGGCGGTGATCCGCGGCATCGTCGGCTTCCTGTCGTTCATGCTGGCGTTCGCGTTCAAGAACGCGGGCGCGCCGCTGTGGCAGCTCGGTGTGGTGGCGGCCACCGCGCAGCTCGGGTTCTTCGTCGGCGCAGTGGTGGCTCCCCGTCTGCGCCGGCTGCTGAGCGAGGAGCGCATCCTCGTGGGGGCCCTCGTCGTGACGGCGGTCGGAGGTGCGCTGACGGCGATGGTGGGGGGCCTGCCCGGCGCGGCGATCCTCTCGATGGTGGTGGGGGCCACGGGGAGCTCGGCGAAGCAGGCCTTCGACTCCATCGTCCAGCGCGACGCCCCCGACGCCAACCGGGGCCGGTCGTTCGCCCGGTTCGAGACTCGCTTCCAGCTGGTCTGGGTGCTCGGGGCCCTGGTCCCCATCGTCATCCCCGTGCCGGCGACGGTCGGCTTCGCGATGATCGGGTTGGCGTCGACCGTGACGGTCGTCTGGTACCTCGTGGGGATGCGGCGCGTCCGTCAGGGACGGGTGCCGGTCCGGCGGCGGGGGTGGCGTCGTCACCCGATCTACGGGCCCGACGCCGAACCCGACCCCGCGGCGGCGACGCGCCCGGTGGCCGAGCCCGCCGTCGGGCCGCCCCCTCCCTCGACCCCGCCTCCGCCCCCGCCGTTCGCGGGGCGCGCCCAGGCTGCTCCGCCCCCGGCCGACCACCTCGGCCGTTCGTCGCTGTTCGGGACCGACCCGACGGTCGTCGACGAGGACCGCACCGTGACCCTCGACCCGGACCGCACCGTGGTCGTCGACGACCCGGACCCGACGTCCCTCCTGCCCGACCGGCCGGACCGGACCCCGCCTCGCGTCGCCACGCTCGTCGACCCCGCCCGGCGCTGGATGCCGGCGTCGCCCCCGCCGCCGCACGAGGAGCCCACGCTCGAGGGCCAGGGACTGCTGTTCTCGCCCGACGATCTCGCCACCGCCGAGGACGACCCGACCGAGCGGACCGACCCGACCGACCCGACCGACCCGACCTAGCCCTCGGGCAGGTCGATGCGGGCCAGCCAGAGCCCGGGGGCGTCGATCTCGGCGGGGGTGGGCAGGGTGCGTTCGGACTCCCAGAGGCGGACCAGCCCGTCGGCGCCGGCGCGCTCGTGGACGCCGGCCACGAACGCCGAGCCGCGGTCGTAGGCGGCCTGGGTGAGCTCCAGACCGAAGAGCCGCTCGACGAACCGGTCCGAGGGGTGGGCGTCGACCCGGCGGCGGCGCAGCGCCTCGCCGAGCATCCTGCCGTCGCCGATGAGCCCCGGCGCGACCTGGTCCATCACGTGGTCGACGTAGCCCACGACGGCGCACACCAGCGCCTCGAGCCGGGGGAGCAGCGCCCGTTGCTCGGGGGACTGGATGGCGCCGAGCAGCACCTCGGGGTCGCCGAAGAGGGACTGTTGGATGTCGCCCATGTTCGTGGGGTCGGCGATGTCGAGCGACCCGAGCCGGCTCTCGAGCGCGCCGGCATCGGGCTGGAAGCCGCCGGTGTAGGCCGAGATCAGCTCGTCGAGCCGGGCCCGTACGTGGGGGATGCGCACGATGGTGTGGGTGGCGATCTCCTGGAGGCACACCCACAGCCGCAGGTCGTCGGGGGGCAGCGACCACTCGCGCCCGAACTCGTCGAGGTTGGCGACGACGAGCATCAACTCGTCGGACGGGGACCGGGGGATGGGCAGGTCGTACTGGCCGAAGGACCGACGGGCCAGGTGCCCGACCATCGAGCCGGCGGTCATGCCGAGCATCATCGGTCCCACCATGCGCAGCAGCGGGGCCATGAACCCCATCGGGTCGGCCTCGTCGGGGGTGGGTGGGGGCTCGTCGGGATCGTGCAGCGACCGGGCGAGGGTCTCGAAGAGCGGGCGCCAGGCGTCGAGGGTGGCGGTCACCCACTGGCCGCGGGTGACCGGGGTGACGGTGACCCCGAGCCCGCTGGTCGAGGCGGGCAGGCCGGTCGCGGCGCTCACGTGCAGCTCGGCGACCCGGGCCAGCTGCTCGATCTTGATGCGTTCGAGCGGGTCGACGTTGGCTTCGGGAGTGCCGTCGGTGGCCACCGTGAAGGCGAGCTGCCGGGCGGCGTCCCAGCCGACCGGTCCCTGCTGGGAGAAGAGCCGGGCGAGGTCCCCGAAGATCGGCATACCCTCGAACGGGTTGCCGCTGGAGCGACCGAACGGGTCGTCGTCGGGGGGTTCCGGACTCACCGTGTCAGGCTAGTGGTGCCTCGCGGATTCCCCGAGGCGCGTCGCGGCCCGACCCTGCGGTCCGCCGAGCACCCCGGGGACCGAGGGTGCGGGCGTCGGTCGGCGGCGGGCATGATGGGCCGGGTGGAGCACACCGTCGTCGTGACCGGGGTGGCCGGGCCGCTCGGTCGACGGGTCCTCGAGGAGCTGGGTGGCCTCGCCGAACGGCGGGTGGCGGTCGACGCCGCGCTCGACCCTTCCTCGCGGGGCGGTCGGGGCTCGTCGGTCCGGGTCGCGCCCTTCGCCCTCGGTGACGCACGGCTGGCCTCGGCCGTCGCCGGGGCCGACGTCGTCGTGCACCTGGGGCCGGCGTCGGGCCCCGAGCTCGACGGCACGGGCGGCGACACCGTGGACCTCGACGGGTTCGGTTCCTTCCTCGACACGCTCGAGGTGGTCGGGCAGGTGTCCCACCTCGTGGTGCTCTCGACTGCGCTGGTGTACGGCTCCAGCGAGGACAACCCGGTGCCGCTCACCGAGGACGCGCCGCTCCGGCCCGATCCGAGGGTGCGCTTCGCCGGTGACAAGGCCCGGCTGGAGGTGATGGCCCGGGCTTGGGCCGACGAGCACGGCGCCACGTGCACGGTGCTGCGCACAGCCGTGGTCGTGGGTCCGGGGAACGGACGGTGGTTGGCCCGGTCGCCGTGGTCGACCTCGGGGATCGTGGTGCGCCGGGCCGAGCCCCCCGTGCAGTTCCTCCACGTCGACGACCTGGCGTCGGCCGTGCGGGTCGCCGTCGAACAGCGTCTCGACGGTGTGGTCAACGTGGCGCCCGACGGATGGTTACCCGGAGAACAGGTGAGGGCGCTGAAGGGCCCCACGATCCGGATCCGGCTGCCCTGGCGGGTCGCGTACCGCCTCGCCCGGCTGGGGGCGGTGCTCGGCTCGGGGCGGGGCAGTCCGGCGGCGGTGGTGGCCGCCTCGGGGCCGTGCGTCGTGGCCAACGACCGCCTCCGCGAGACCGGCTGGCTGCCGCGCCACACCAGCGCCGAGGCGTTCGTGGCCGCCGACCCGGGAGGGCCGTGGACCCGCCTCACCCCTCGCCACCGTCAGAGCCTCGCCCTGGGCGGCATCGTCGCCGCAGTGGGTTCGGTCGTGGCGGTGGCTGCCGTGCTGGTCCTGCGCCGCCGCCGTCGGCGCTGAGCGTCCGGGTGCGATCCGCGGATCAGGGCCGGTCGGAGAGGACGACCGCGACGCGGAGGTCCTCGCCGTCGCGGCGGACCGTGATCGTGACGGTGTCGCCCGGACGGTGGTGGCGGATGGTCGAGGCCAGCTCCGACATCGATCGCACCGCGGCGCCGTCGACGGTCGTCACGACGTCGCCGGGGCGCAGACCGGCGACGTCGGCGGGACCTCCGGGCGACACCGCCGTCACCCGGGTCCCGGCCGGACCGGGTGCCTCGGCCGCGACCCCGAGGTCGGTGCCGCTCAGCCCCAGCCACCCGTAGCGGGCCCGGCCGGTGGTCACCAGGTCGTCGGCGGCCCGGACGGCCATGGCGATCGGCACGGCGAAGTGCTCGTCGGTCGAGGTGACCCGGGTCGTGGTCGGCGGGTCACCGGACGGGTCGGTCGACGCGGGGGTGACGTCACCTTCGGGGAGGAACACCCCGAGGACGGCGCCGGTCTCGTCGCACAGCAGGGCCCCCGAGGTGTCGGCGGGGGTGCCGAGGACCGTGCGGATGAGGTCGTGACGGGCGGCGTCGCCGCTGCCCACCTTCCATCCGGTGCCGGTGATGCGGCCCTGGCCCGAGGCGGGCGACTCGACGTCGTCGGGGCGATGGGCGACGGCGAGCGCCGGGGCGCCGGCCTCGACCGGCTCGTCGGTCTGCAGCGGGGCGGGGACGAGGTCGGTGGCCTCGACGCGGACGACGGCGATGCCGCTCACCGGGTCGGCGCCGACGACGGTCGCGGGGAGGACGCGACCGTCGGCCAGGGTGACGGTCGGGTCGGTGACCTCCTCCACCGCCTCGGCGGCGGTGAGCAGGTGGCCGTCGGCGCGGTACACGACGGCGGTGGCCGTGGTGGGCACGCCGTCGCGCCGGGCGTCGAGGCGGGCGACGGCCGGGCCGAGCGCGGCGATGGCCTCGTCGCGTGGGGAAGCGGCGACGCCCGTCGTGGTGCCCGGCGACCCGCTCGTCGCCAGCGCCCCGGCGGCGGCGAGGGCGCCCAGGACGACGACCAGCCCGGAGGCGACCAGGGCGGCGCGGGGGCGGCGCCGGCCGGTCCGGGTCGTCGGTGCGGGCGACGCGACGGCGGGGGAACCCAGCTCGGAGGGGTGTCGCCAGAGCCGGTCCTCCGCGGGGAGGGGAGGTTGGAACCCGTCCGCGTCCTCGGGCTCGTCCTCGGGCGACATGGGCGCGGAGCGTACCGGTGACACCCGGATCGTTGGACGCGCCCCACTACGATGCGCTCGTGCCGATGCCGACCCCCGACGCCGACGACTGGGTGGCGCTCACCGCCGAGGACCTCGACGTGGCCGCCGCGACGGGGTGGGTCGCCCGCCCGGACTGCGGTGCCGTGGTGGTGTTCAGCGGCCTGGTGCGCGACCACGCCGAGGGCACCGTCGATGTCACCCACATCGACTACGAGGCGTGGGCCGAGCAGGTCGAGCCGCGCCTGGCCGCGGTGGCCGCCGAGGCGCGGACGCGGTGGCCCGACCTCGGGCGGGTCGTGTTGTGGCACCGTGAGGGGACCGTCGCCCTCAGCGAGTCGTCGGTGGTGGTCGCCGTCTCCGCGCCTCACCGTGGTGCCGCCTTCGCGGCCGCCGAGTTCTGCATCGACACGCTCAAGGCCACCGTGCCGATCTGGAAGAAGGAGCACTGGGCGGGGGGCTCGTCGTGGGCCCGGGCCGCGCAGCACATCACCGAAGTCCCCTCGGTGGCCGCGGTGGGGGAGCCTCGGTGAGCAACGTCGCCTTCCTCCTGATCGTGGTGGTGATCACCGTGCTCGGCTCGCTCGTGCTGTGGCTCCGTCACCGCAAGCCGACCACGTTCATGTCGAGCGTCGACGAGTTCCAGGAGGAGATGCGGGCGCTCGGCCGTGATCCCCAGGAACCGGGGAGCGGCCGCCGGACCGGCCGGCCGCGGCCGGTGGGGCCCCCTCCCAGTCGCGTCCCCCCGCCCTCGTCGCGTCGTCGGGCCCCTGAGGGCGCCGACGAGCAGGGCGGAGGGCGGTAGCCCTGGCCCGCGACCTCGCCATCGACCTCGGGACGGCGAACACGCTCGTCTACGTGCGCGGCGAGGGCATCGTGTTGAACGAGCCCTCGGTGATCGCCCTCAACAGCCGCACCCAGGACGTCCTGGCCATGGGCCACGAGGCGTGGCAGATGATCGGGCGGACCCCCAGCTACATCGTCGCTGTGCGGCCGCTGCGCAAGGGCGCGATCACCGACTTCGAGGTGACGCAGCGGATGATCCGCCTGCTGTTGCAGCGCGTCGGGGTGAACCGGTTCAACCGTCCCCGGGTGGTGATCTGCGTGCCGTCGGCGATCACCGCCGTCGAGCAGCGGGCCGTGACGGAGGCCGCCCGGCGGGCGGGGGCCGCGGAGGCCCACCTCATCGAGCAGCCCATGGCGGCCGCCATCGGATCGGGCCTGCCCATCAACGAGCCGCTCGGCAACATGGTCATCGACATCGGCGGCGGCACGTCGGAGGTGGCGCTCATCTCCCTCGGGGGCGTCGTCGCCCTCGAGGCCGTGCGGGTGGGCAGCTTCGACATCGACGCCGCCATCCAGACCTACATCCGTCGTGAGTACGGGATCGCCATCGGGGAGCGCACGGCCGAGGAGATCAAGGTCACCATCGGTTCGGCGTGGCCGACGGAGAACGAGTTCGCCGCCGAGGTGCGGGGGCGGGAACTGATGAGCGGCCTGCCCAAGACGGTGATCCTCACCGCCGAGGAGGTGCGCGACGCCATCGAGGAGCCGGTGTCGGCGATGGTCGACGCCGTCATCGCCTGCCTCGGCCACGCGCCGCCGGAGTTGGCCCAGGACCTCATCGGCCAGGGCATCCACCTCGTCGGCGGCGGTGGCATGCTGCGCGGCCTCGACCTGCGCCTCGAGGCCGAGACCGACATCCCGGTGCACCTCGTCGAGCTCCCCTTGGAGTCGGTGGTGCTCGGTGCCGGGCACTGCATCGAGTCGTTCGATCACCTCCGGGTGATGTTCATGGAGTGACGCTCGATGACGGATCCGTCATCGAGATGTCGTCGCCGCCGTGATCTGTGACTACAGTCACGGCCGATCCACGTAGTGCTCCGGGGGGACGATGGCCCAGACGACGACCGCGCCGAGCACGACCGACGTCGTGCTGGGGGTGAGCAACCTCGAGGTCGTCTACAACGACGTCGTGCTGGCGGTGCGGGGCGTCTCGCTGCAGGTGCCCCGCGGCACGATCGTCGCGGTGCTCGGCGCCAACGGCGCCGGCAAGACCACGGTGCTGCGGGCCGTCACCGGTCTGCTGGGTGTGCACCGGGCGAAGGTGACGAAGGGGTCCGTCGAGCTCGACGGCCGGCGCATCGACCGTGACGACCCGGCGGACATCGTCCGTGCCGGCATCGCCCAGGTGATGGAGGGCCGGCGGGTCTTCGCGGCGCTGACCGTGGACGAGAACCTGCGGGCCGGTGCCTACACCCGTCGGTCCAAGGCCGAGATCTCGGCGAGCTACGACCGGGTGCTCGAGCTGTTCCCGGTCCTGGGCGAGCGGCGCAAGTCGATCGCCGGCTACCTGTCGGGCGGCGAGCAGCAGATGGTGGCCATGGGCCGGGCGCTCATGGCCTCGCCCGACGTGTTGCTGCTCGACGAGCCCTCGCTCGGGCTGGCCCCGCTGATCGTCGAGCAGATCGGCCGGATCATCCAGGAGGTCAACCGTCAGGGCACCAGCGTGTTGCTCGTCGAGCAGAACGCGGCGATGGCCCTCGGCGTGGCCGACCACGGGTACGTGATCGAGAACGGGCGGGTGGTGAAGGACGGGCCGGCCGCCGTCCTCCGCGACGACAAGGACATCCAGGAGTTCTACCTGGGTGTCGGTGACGCCGGCCGCAAGTCGTTCCGCGACGTGAAGACCTACCGTCGCCGGAAGCGGTGGAGCGCCTGATGTCCGACGTGGGCGGGGCCGCGGCCCCCGAGGAGACGCTGCTGTCGGTCGAGCGGGTGTCGTTGCGCTTCGGTGGCGTGAACGCCCTGACCGGGGTGAGCTTCGACGTGCGTCGGGGCGAGCTCTTCGCGGTGATCGGCCCGAACGGCGCCGGCAAGACGTCGATCTTCAACTGCCTGAACGGTGTGTACCGGCCCCAGGAGGGCTCGATCCGCCTGCGCGGGAGGGAGCTCGTCGGCACCGGCTCGCGTCGGATCGCCGAGCTCGGGATCGCCCGCACGTTCCAGAACCTCGGGTTGTTCACCAACCTCAACGTGATCGACAACCTGATGCTGGGTCGCCACCACCTGATGCGGACCGGCTTCTTCTCCGGTGCGCTGTGGTTCGGGCGGGCCCGGCGCGAGGAGATCGACAACCGGCTCGCCGTCGAGGAGATCATCCAGCTCCTCGAGCTGCAGGCCTATCGCTACCGGCCGGTGGGGCTGTTGCCCTACGGCATCCAGAAGCGGATCGAGCTGGGTCGGGCCCTGGCCATGGAGCCGGCCCTGTTGCTGCTCGACGAGCCGGTGGCCGGCATGAACCTCGAGGAGACCGAGGACATGGCCCGCTACATCCTCGAGATCCGGGAGGCCCTCGACCTCGCCATGATCCTCGTGGAGCACGACATGCACATGGTCATGGACCTCGCCGATCGGGTGATGGCCCTCGACTTCGGCGTGCCCATCGCCACCGGCACCCCCGCCGAGATCCAGTCCGACCAGCGCGTCATCGACGCCTACCTGGGGGTGGGCTCGTGACCGACATCGCCGTCACCGGCGTCGCCGGCCCGGCGCTCGAGGGCGAGCTCGAGCCCACGCTGCCCGCCGTGTTGGTGCGTCGGGCCCGTGACACGCCCGACGCGCTGGCGCTGCGCAAGAAGACGCTCGGGCGCTGGAAGCCGTACTCGTGGTCCGACTACGCCCGGCGCACGGCGGCGGTCGCATCGGGGCTCGAGAAGCTCGGGGTCGGCCCGGGCGACCGGGTGGCGGTGCTGTCGGAGAACCGCCCGGGATGGGTGTTCGTCGACCTCGCGGTGCAGGCCCTCGGTGGCGTCACCGTCGGCGTCTACCCCACCTCGCCGCCGGCGGAGCTCGAGTACCTGCTCAACCACTGCGGCGCCAAGGTGCTGGTCGCCGAGGACGAGGAGCAGGTCGACAAGTTCGTCGAGATCCGTGACCGGGTGCCGAGTGTCGAGAAGGTCGTCGTCCTCGACCCCCGGGGCATCCGCACCATGTCGACCGACGGCCAGCTGCTGACCTTCGCGGCGCTGAACGCCCTCGGCGAGGACGCCACGCTCGACGACCTCGACCGACGCGCCGCGGCCGTCGACCCCGCCTCCGCGGCGATCATCGTCTACACGTCCGGGACGACCGGCCCCGCCAAGGGAGCGATGCTCTCCCACGCCAACCTCACCGCCGCCGCGGTGGCCGCTCGCGAGCAGTTCGCCGTCGACGGCCGTTCCGAGGTGCTCTCCTACCTGCCGCTGTGCCACGTGGCCGAGCGGCTCATCTCGGTGATGGGCGCCCTGGGGTCGGGTTACGTCGTCAACTTCGGCGAGGGCGGTGACGCCT
Source organism: Acidimicrobiales bacterium (assembly GCA_025455885.1). NCBI lineage: Bacteria > Bacillati > Actinomycetota > Acidimicrobiia > Acidimicrobiales > Acidimicrobiales bacterium. The sequence continues at coordinate 229,439 of JALOLR010000008.1, read as the reverse complement.
TCGCCGGCGAGCTGCGCGAGGTCCAGCCCACCTTCTTCCTCGGGGTCCCGCGGGTGTGGGAGAAGATGATGGCGTCGGTCGAGATCCGCATGGCCGACGCCACCTGGCTCAAGCGGGCCGTCTACCGGCACTTCACCAAGCGGGGCGCCAAGCTCGGGGCCAAGCGCCGCCGGGGCGGCCTCGGGTTCGGCGGTTCCATCAGCTACGCCATCGGGTGGGTGCTGCTCTACCGGCCGTTGCGCCAGAAGCTGGGGCTGTTGCGCATCAAGGACGCGCTGTCCGGGGCGGCGCCGATCGCCCCGCAGGTCCTCGAGTTCTTCTGGTCGCTCGGTGTGCCGGTGCGCGAGGGGTACGGCCAGACCGAGAACACCGCGCAGGCCACCCTCACCCCCGAGGGCGACGTGCGCATCGGCAAGGTCGGGCGGCCGGTGCCCGGCAGCGAGATCCGCATCGCCGACGACGGCGAGATCCTCACCCGGGGCCCGGGCACCTTCATGGGTTACTACGCCGACCCCGACGCGACGGCGTCCACCCTCGACGCCGACGGGTGGCTGCACACCGGCGACGTCGGCGACCTCGACGCCGACGGGTACCTCACGATCTCGGACCGCAAGAAGGACATCATCATCACCGCCGGGGGCAAGAACATCTCCCCGTCGGAGATCGAGAACCGCCTCAAGGTGTCGCCGTACGTGCGGGAGGCCATCGTGATCGGTGACCGGCGCAAGTACCTCTCGGCCCTCATCGGCATCGAGCTCGACACGGTGGCCAACTGGGCGCAGCAGCGCCGGCTGGTGTTCACCACCTACGAGGACCTGTCGTCGAAGCCGGAGGTCGTGGACCTCGTGCGCGAGTGGGTCGACGAGGTCAACCGCGACCTCGCCCAGGTCGAGACGATCAAGGCGTTCCGGCTGCTCCGCAAGGAGCTCGACCAGGAGGACGGGGAGATCACGGCGACGGCGAAGGTGAAGCGCACCGCGGTGGCCGCGGAGTTCTCCGACGTGATCGAGTCGATGTACGAGGGGGCCTCGTGACCGAGTTCCTCCAGTTCGTCGTCTCGGGGGTGGCGGTGGGGTGCAAGTACGCCCTCGTGGCCCTCGGGTTCGTCATCATCTTCAAGGCCACGGGGGTCATCAACTTCGCCCAGGGCGGCTTCGTGATGCTCGGCGCCTACCTGACCTACAACGCCGGCACCACCTGGGGCTTGCCGTTCTGGCTGGCGGTGATCGTGGCGATGCTCGCCACCGCGCTGGTGGGCATGCTGCTCGAGCGCCTCGTGCTGCGGCGCATGGTGGGTCGACCGGCGTTCGCGTTGATCATGATCACGGTCGGGCTCTTGTTCATCATCCAGGAGGTCGTGACCACCATCTGGGGCTTCGACGCCCTCAACCTCGGCGACCCGTGGGGCGTCGACGTGGTGAACGTCGGTGACATCGTCATCACGGTCGCCAACATCTGGAGCATGATCCTCACCGCCGTCGTGGTGAGCGCCTTCTTCCTCTTCTTCCGCTTCTCGGCGCTCGGCCTGGCCATGCGGGCCACGGCCCTCGACCAGGAGGCGGCGCTCGCCCAGGGCATGAGCGCCAAGCGGGTGTGGGCGGCGTCGTGGGGGATCGCCGGTGCGGTGGCGGCCATCGCCGGGGTGACCATCGCCTCGGGGTCCGGCAACCTCACCCCGCAGGTGCAGTTCATCGCCCTGCTGGCCTTCCCGGCGATCATCCTCGGGGGCCTCGACTCGCCCGGCGGCGCGGTGCTCGGCGGCATCATCATCGGGGTCGTCCAGTCGCTGACCGCGGGCTACCAGGAGGACTACTTCTCCTGGGTGGGCACCGGCTTTCAGTCGGTCATGCCCTACGTGGTCATGCTGTTGATCCTCCTGTTCCGTCCCTACGGTCTGTTCGGGACCAAGGAGGTGAAGCGGGTCTGATGGCTCTCACCCGTCGCCGCAGCCCGGAGATGGTCGTCGACTACTCCGACGACGTCGGCCTGTTCCGTTCCCGGGGCATGCAGGTCGGGATGCTCCTGTTGCTCGTGCTGTACCTGTTGATCCCGAACAGCCTCGACGACTTCTGGATCGGGGTCCTCAACTACTGCGCCATCTTCGCCATCGGCGGCATCGGCCTGAACCTGCTCACCGGCTACACGGGCCAGGTGTCGCTCGGTCACGCCTTCTTCATCGGGTGCGGCGCGTACGCGGCGGCGTGGTTCGGCGGGGAGCAGGGTTGGCCGATGATCCTGTGGCTGCCGATGGCGGCCATCGTCGGCGGCGTGCTCGGGGCGGTGATCGGGCCGGTGGCCCTGCGCCTGCACGGCAACTACCTGGCCATCGTGACCATCGGGTTGCTGTTCCTCGGCGAGCACATCTTCACCGAGTGGGACGCCGTGACCGGGGGCGGGCGGGGCACCGCCGTCGACGCCAGCCTGGCCCTCGGTCCGCTGGACTTCACCAAGCTCGAGCTGTTCGGCACCACGTTCAGCCGGGACCAGAGCCTGTTCTTCCTGTTGTGGGCCGTCGTGGCGATCACCGCGCTGATCGCCAAGAACATGGTCCGCACGCGGCCCGGGCGGGCCATGCAGGCCATCCGCGACCGCGACGTGGCCGCCGAGGTCGTGGGCGTCTCGCTGCTGCGCTACAAGGTCGGGGCCTTCGCGGTGTCGAGCGCCATGGCCGCCGTGGCCGGTGCGTTCTACGGGGCGGCCATCCAGCGGTTCGTGTCGCCCGTCGAGTTCGGCGGCACCCTCGGGCTGGTCCTGTCGATCACGTTCGTGGCGGTCATCATCGTCGGCGGGATGGGCACGGTGTTCGGGTCCATCCTCGGTGCGCTGGTGGTGGGTGCTCTCCCGCGGGTCATCCAGAACTTCTCGGGGGACATCCCGTTCCTGTCCACCTCGCCCACCGACGACGGCATCGTGTCGGTGGCGTCGTTCAACAACATGCTGTTCGGGGCGCTCATCGTGGTGTTCCTGCTCGTCGAGCCGAGGGGCCTGGCCGCGCTCTGGTTGCGGGCCAAGGCGTGGCTCAAGTTCTGGCCGTTCTCCTATTGATGTCCGACTGATTCCCACTGATCCCATCCGGTCGCTCCGGCGGCCATCAACCGCTCGACCCCTCGGGGTCGGGCCCGATCCACCGACAACGAAGGGAAGCAACATGCGATATCGCCGCACCGTTCGCCTCGCGGCGGTGGCCATGGCCCTGGGGCTCGTGGCTGCCGGCTGCCGAGGCTCCGATGACGAGTCCAGCGGGACCACCAGCGATCCGGGCTCCACCCAGGAGGTGACGCCCGGCGTCGGCTTCGACGGGACCAACATCACCCTCGGGGTGCTGACCCCCCAGACCGGCGCGGCGGCCGTCCTCGGCAACCCGCTCACCAAGGGCAACGAGGTGTTCTGGTCGTCCTACAACGAGGCCGGTGGCGTGGCCGGCAAGTACCAGGTGAAGCTGAACATCCTCGACACCAAGTACGAGCCGCAGACCGCGGTGCAGCAGTACCAGGCGTCGAAGGCGTCGGTGGCCGCCTACCAGCAGGTGCTGGGCACCCCGACCGTCGACGCGCTGCTCCCGCAGCTCACCTCCGACAACGTGCTGGCCGGGCCGGCGTCGCTCGACGCCTTCTGGGTGCGCGAGACGAACCTCATGCCGATCGGCGGGCCGTACCAGGTCCAGGTGATCAACGGCATGGACTACGCCATCCGCACGCTCGACGCCAAGAACAAGAAGGTGTGCGCCCTCACCAAGGACGACCCCTACGGCGAGACCGGCCTCGAGGGCCTCGAGTACTCCGCGGAGGAGGAGGGCTACGAGATCGTGGCCGAGGCCACCTTCAAGACCGGTGAGACGAACTACACCGCGCCGATCAGCCAGCTGAAGAGCGCCGGGTGCGAGCTCACGCTCCTCGTGGCGCTGCCCAACGAGACCAGCCCGATCCTGTCCGAGGCCGTCGCCCAGGCGTTCGCCCCGCAGTGGCTGGCGGTGTCGCCGACCTGGGTGAGCGTCTTCGCCCAGTCCGGTCTGGCGCCCTACCTGCAGACGAACTTCACGCTGATCGCCGAGGGCCCCGCGTGGGGCGACACCTCGGTGCCGGGCATGGCGAAGATGATGGACGACATCGCCAAGTACGCCCCCGACCAGCAGCCCGACATCTACTTCCAGTTCGGGTACGCGCAGGCCTGGGCCATGGCCCAGATCCTCGAGCAGGCCGTGACCGACGGCGACCTCTCGCCGGCCGGCATCGTGGCGGCCGCCCAGAAGATCCCCGAGCTGACGTTCGAGGACCTGAGCGGCAACTACACCTACGGTCCGACCGCCGACCGGAACCCGCCGCGGACGTCGTCGGTGTTCTCGATCGATCCCGCCACTCCCGGCGGGCTCTCGCCCATCGAGACCAACTTCACGTCGTCGGCCGCGGAGTCGTTCACCTTCGCGGAGTAGCCCTCGACTGCGGGGTGGTCGGTCCTCGCCGGGCCGGCCACCCCGTCGTCGCGCCCCGGGGGCTCAGGCGGTGAGGTCCTCGGCGGCCTGGCGCACCTGCCAGTCGCGGTCCGACGCCGCCCGCTGGAGGGCGTCGTCGACCTCGGGGCCGTCGAAGGGGGCGAGGGCGATGACGGCCCGGCGGCGCACGGTCGCCTTGTCGTGGGTGGCCGCCAGGATGGCGGGGAGGCCGGCGGGATCGCCGATGGCGCCGAGGGCAGCGACAGCCGCTTCGCGGCAGAGGGCGTCGTCGTGGCCGGTGGCGAGGGCGGCCAGCCGGTCGACGGCACCGGGCGGGGTGCGCTCACCGCACGCGAAGGCCGCCGTCTCGACGACGGTGGCGTCGGGGTCGTCGAGCAGGGCGAGGACGGCGGCGTCGACCTCGGGGTCGCCGACGTGGTGGGCGGCCGCCTCCTCGACGGCCCGCCGGCGGACGGTGCTCACCGGGTCGATCAGTGCGGCGACGAGCTCGTCGACGTGGAGGTCGCCGGTGCGCACGAGCGCGCCGAGCGCCGTGGCGCGCACCGCGGGGTCGGGGTCGTGGAGGTACGAGCGGGCCGTGGCGCTGTCGCCGCGGTGGCCGGCCAGCGCGGCCCCCCGTCGGCGCGCCAGGTGGTCGGCTAGCGTCCGTGCGACCGGGGCGGCCCCGGCCGGCCCCGCCTGGTCGTGGGTGTCGGACATCGTCGTAGTGGACCACGAATGACCGAGACCCGCCCACCCACCAAGCGTCAGCGTCAGGCGGCCGAGACCAGGGAGCGGATGCTGACGGCGGCGGCCGACGTGTTCGCCGAGCTGGGCTACCGGGGGGCGACGGTGGGGGCCATCACCGACGCCGCCGGCACCGCCCACGGCACCTTCTACCTGTACTTCCGCAACAAGGACGAGGCGTTCAGCCAGGTGATCGAGGCGGTCACCGCCCAGATCCTGACCCGCCCCGAGGTCGGACCGGACGCGTCACGGCGGGAGCGCACCGAGGCGATGGTGCGCAGCTACATCGGTGCGCTCGGGAGGTACCCCGGGTTGTACCGGGCCCTGCTCGAGGGGATGTTGCAGAGCCCGGCCATCGAGGAGCTGTGGCTGGTGCTGCGCGAGACGTTCGTGCGGCGCATCGTGGACGGCATCGACCGGGTGGTGGCTCGTGGCGAGATGCGGCCGCTGCCTGACAGCCAGCAGGCCGCTCGGGCGCTGGTGTCGATGTGCGAGTGGCACGCGTTCGTGGCGCTGGGCCTCGGCCACCGGGTACCGACCGGCGAGGAGATCGAGACGGCGATCGACACCGTGACCGACCTCTGGAGCCGCGCCACCTGGGGCCCCGACTGACGGACGAGCGGGACGGGTGGTCTCACTGCTCGGAGGTTCGTCCCAGGTGGCTCGGGGAAGCGCCAGCGACCGAGCCACATCGCGTTCCGACGAGGCGGAGCCGAGGAGGACGCAGTGGGCACGGCGAGGGGAAGCGCCAGCGACCGAGACACACCGCGGCGCAGAGCGCCGCCATGATCACAGGGCGTTGTTGAGGACGATGACGCCGCCGATGACGAGGACGGTGATGACGACGGCGGTCACGACGCCGAGGACGGACAACAGGATGACGAGGCCGACCGCGGAGCGGGCGCGGCGCGAGGCGGTGGGGCGGATGGCGTCGATCACCGGCTCGAAGGACTCGTCAGCGCTCACGTGGGCTCCTCGGGGTGCTGCGTGCGGTCGTTCTCCGGTCGGTCCGTGGCAGGCTTGAGCGCCCCTCGCCCCCGTCCGGAGCAGTTGACCGTCATGGACACCGCAGAACCGACTGTACTGCCGCCGTACCCGCCGTCCGGGGGCGACGAGGGGCCTCCCGGTGCCCCACCGGACGAATCGGTCGGTCCGCAGCGGTGGTGGACGCGGCGGCGCGCCGTCGCCGCGGTGATCTCGCTGTCGCTGCTCACCGCGGCGGCGCTGATCGTGTTCCTGTGGAAGCTCGACTACTACACGCTGTCGCCGGGTTCGGCTCGTGAGACCGCGCCGTTCATCCAGATCGAGGGCGCGCCCACCTTCCCCGACCAGGAGGGGATGGTCGACTACCTGACGGTGTCGGTGAAGCAGGCCACCCCGGCCGACGCGTTCCTCGCCTGGATCGACCCGGCGATCGACATCGTCGACGCCGAGCTGGTCCTCGGCTCGCAGACCCCGTCGGAGAACCGGGAGCTGAACCTGCAGCTGATGGCCAGCTCGAAGGACTCCGCCACCTACCAGGCGCTGCAGCGGTTGGGCTATGAGATCCCCATCTCGGGCACGGGGGCGGTGATCGCCTCGGTGGCCGCCGACGTGCCCGCCGCCGCGGTGCTCGAGCGGGGCGACACCGTGGTGAGCGTCGACGGCCGGCCGGTGGCGGTGAGCCAGGACCTCAGTGGCCAGGTGGCCGCGCTGCCGCCCGGGGCGGTGATCGAGCTCGGGGTGCAGCCCTTCGAGGGGGGCGACACCCGCGTCGTGAGCGTCGAGCTCGTGGTCCGCCCGGACGACCCGACCCGGTCGATGATCGGCGTGTCGACCTTCACCCGTGATCTCACCTTCGACTTCCCGGTGCAGGTGACCATCGATTCGGGTCAGGTGGGCGGGCCGTCGGCGGGCCTGGCCTTCACGCTCGGCATCCTCGACGCGCTCACCCCCGAGAGCATCACCGGGGGGGCGCGGGTGGCCACCACCGGCACCATGGAGCTCGACGGGACGGTGGGGCCGGTGGGGGGCGTGCACCAGAAGGTGGTGGCGGCGTCACGGGAGGGCGTCGACCTGATGCTGGTCCCGTCCGCGGAGCTCGAGGAGGCCCGCCGCTACGGCGGCGACCTGCGCATCGAGCCGGTCGACGATCTCGACGACGCTCTCGCGGTGCTCGCCACGATGGGCGGTGGCGACGCCGTGCTCCCCGCACCCACCGAGGCCGTCCCCGTCGGTTGACGTGACCGACGGTCCTTCGGCGGGGCCGGGAGCAGTCCCCGGGCGGCGGCGTCGACCTCGGTACCATCCGCCCGTGGCCAAGGATCCGGTTTCGCCCGTCGACCCCGACGACGTCATCAAGCGTTCGTTCTCCACGGTGCGTCGTGGGGCGGACCCGCTCGAGGTGCAGCGCTATCTGCTGGAGCTGGCCAACCAGCTGCGGGCCGGCCGGGAGCGCGAGGCCGACCTGGCCGCCCAGCTCCGCGACGCCGAGCAGCGCGCCACCCCGGTCGACCAGCTCGACCCGAGCCGGTTGACGGCGCTGCTCGGTGAGGAGACCGCCCGGGTGCTCGACGCGGCCCGTTCGGCGGCGGCCGAGATCCGGGCCAACGCCGAGGAGAGCGTGGCCCGCATGCTGCGCGAGGCCCGGGATGAGGCCCAGGAGATGCGCAACGAGGCCGAGTCGGTGCTGGTGCGGCGCAGCGAGGAGGCCGAGGCCGAGGTGGCCCGCATCCGGGCGTCGGCCGACGGGGTGCGCGAGCAGGCCGAGCTCGATGCCGAGGGCATCCGGGCCCAGGCCACCGCCCGTCGCGAGGAGGCCGAGGCCGACGCCGACGCCATCCGGGCCGTGGCCGCCGGCGTGCTCGAGCAGGCGGGGGTCGACGCCGCCGCCGAGGTGGAGAAGGGTCGCCAGGAGGGTCGGGAGATGGTGGCCGAGGCGCAGCGGGTGCGTCAGCGGATGCTCGACGACCTCGCCCGCCGCCGCAAGCTGTTGCGCCAGCAGATCGAGCAGCTCCAGGCCGGACGTGACCGTCTGGCCGCGGCCTACGACGTGGTGCGCGAGACCCTCGACCAGGCCACCGAGGAGCTCGAGGTGTCCCTGCCGGAGGCGAAGCTGGCCGCCGAGTCGGCGGCGCTGCGCGCCACCGAGGACGACGAGGCGGTGTTCGCCGCCGAGGTCGAGGCCGCCGCCGCGCTCGCCCACGACGACGCCGAGCCCGGCGATGCCCCTGATGTCCCCGGCGACGAGGCCGCCGAGGGCCCGGTGGGCGACACGGCGGTCGAGGACGGGACGGAGGGGATCGAAGGGGAGGAGGCCGTCGACCTCGTCGACGAGGTCGACGAGGTCGACGAGGCCGCGGTCGAGCCCGACACCGACGTCCCCCCGTCCGCGTCGGGTCCCACGCGGCGGGCGCCCGACCCCCCCGACGGGCGCATGTCGAGCTCGGTGAAGGTCGTGCGGACCCCGAGCGCCGAGCGCACCGCGGCCATCTTCGCCCGGTTGCGCGACGACGACGAGGACGCCGAGGCCGCCGGGCCGGCCGACACCTCCGAGACCACCGGGGCCGCCGGGGTCGCCGCCGAGGAGGCCGTCGCCGCCGACGGCGGGGACGCGTCGACGGAGGCTCACGACGAGGCCGACGACGAGGCGACGGCGGGCGACGAGGTCCTCGCCGAGCTCGAGAAATCGCTGACCCGTAGGTTCAAGCGTGACCTGTCCGACGAGCAGAACGAGCTGCTCGACGCCGTCCGCCGCCAGAAGGGCACCCCGATGGCGGCCGGCACGCTCCCGCCGCTGCGTGACCAGGTCGAGCGGTACCGGGCCCTGGCCCTGCCGGTGCTGGCCGACGCCGCCGAGGCGGGCGCCGAGCGGGCCGCCGGTGCGGCCGCCGGTGCGGTCGACGCCCCGGTCGACGACCTGGCCACGGGTCTGGCCGAGGAGCTCGTCCTGGCGTTGCGCGAGCAGCTCGAGCGGTGCTTCGACGAGGCGGTCGGCGACCGTGACGACCTGGCCGACCGGATCCGGGCCACCTACCGCGAGAGCAAGGCCCAACACGTCGACCTGCCCGTCGCCGCGGCGGTGCTGGCGGCGGCGTCACGGGGCGCGGGCACCGGTCGGGTCGGATAGCCGCCCGGGGCGCCGGCCGAGCGGGCCCCGGAGCCCCGCTGACCGCTCCCTGAACCGGTGGCGCCGGGCGGTCCGCCCGTGGCCCGTCGCCCGGGATCGGGGCCCCCGATCGTCCGTCGACCGCGACACCCCGTAGGCTGCCCTCCGATGCGCGTCCCCACCGACATGCCGAACCGCCGCCGCCGGAGCACCTCGGGGCGGGGTCGGATCATCTTCGTCGTCGTCGTCCTGGTGTTCTTCGCCCTCGCCCTGTCGCTGCGCGGCATCGCCGGGTTCTGGACCGACTACCTGTGGTTCGACTCCCTCGACCTGACGTCGGTCTTCACCGGCATCCTCGGGGCGAAGATCGCGCTGGCCGCCATCTTCACCGTGGCCTTCTTCGTGTTGTGCTTCGCCAGCCTCACCGTGGCCGACCGGTTGGCGCCGAAGTTCCGGCCCCAGGGGCCCGAGGACGAGATGTTGAACCGCTACCACGACACCGTGGGCCGGCGGGGAGGCCTGTTGCGCGCCGGCGTGTCGCTGGTGCTGGCCCTCGTGGCCGGCGTGGGGATGTCGGCGGAGTGGAACCAGTGGTTGTTGTTCCGCAACGGCGGCGACTTCGGCGTCACCGACGCCACCTTCGACACCGACGTCGGCTTCTATGTCTTCAAGCTGCCCTTCTACTCCACCGTCGTGGGGTGGCTGTTCGCGTCGGGCGTCGTCATCCTCGTGGTGACGGTGGTGGCGCACTACCTGAACGGCGGCATCCGCCTCCAGGCCCCGGTCCAGCGGGTCACCCCGCAGGTGAAGGCGCACATCTCGGTGCTGCTCGGCCTGTTGGCGCTGGTGCGGGCGGTCGACTACTGGCTCCAGCGCTACGAGCTCACGACCTCCACCAGGGGCACGGTCGACGGGGCCACCTACACCGACGTCAACGCGCAGCTCCCGGCGATCTACCTGTTGATGTTCATCGCCGTGCTCAGCTTCTTCCTGTTCATCTACAACATCTGGCGGCGGGGCTGGGTGCTGCCGGTGGTGGCGGTGGGCCTGTGGGCGCTGGTGTCGGTGGTGGCGGGGGTCGCCTACCCGGCGTTCATCCAGCGCTTCACCGTCGAGCCGGCCGAGTCGAGCGTCGAGTCGCCGTACATCCGCAACAACATCGACGCCACCCGCCAGGCGCTCGGCCTCGACCAGGTGACCACCGAGGCCTTCGACTACACCCAGGACCAGGCGGCGGCGACCGACGCCATCAACGAGAACCCGGGCACCATCCGCAACATCCGCCTGCTCGACCCCCAGATCGTGCTGCCGACCTACCAGCGCCTCCAGAGCCAGGTGGCGTCGTACCAGTTCAACGACCTCGACGTCGACCGGTACCAGGTCCAGTCGCCCGACGGGTCCTTCGCCGAGACCCAGGTGGTGCTCGGTGCCCGCGACCTCAGCGTCGCCGGCATCCCCCAGCAGTCGTGGGAGGGCCGCCACCTGGCCTTCACCCACGGCTACGGCGTGGCGCTGGCCCCGGCCAATGCCACCACCCCGGAGGGGCGGCCGAGCTTCCTCATCCAGAACGTGCCGACGGAGTTCACGCCGCCCGACGGGATCAACGTCACGCTCGACCGGCCGCAGATGTACTACGGCGAGGCGTTGCCGGGCTACGCGATCACCAACGCCGACCGTGAGGAGATCGACTTCTCGATCGACGGCGAGACCCAGTCGACGGTGTACGACGGCAGCGGCGGGGTGGTCATGAGCTCGTGGCTGCGCAAGGCGGCGTTCGCGGCCCGCTTCGGCGACTGGAACCTGTTGATCTCGAACTTCGTGACCCCCGAGTCGCGCATCGTGTTCCAGCGCGACGTGAACGAGCGGGTGCGTGAGGTGGCGCCGTTCCTCAGCTTCGACGCCGACCCGTACCCGGTGATCACCAACGGGCGCATCGTCTACATCTTCGACGCCTACACCACCTCGGCTCGCTACCCGAACGCCCAGCAGGCCGACACCGGGAACATCCCCCAGGTGGGCGGTCTGGCCGACCAGCGCTTCAACTACGTGCGCAACTCGATCAAGGGCGTCGTCGACACCTACGACGGCACCGTCGACCTGTACGTGATCGACGACGGCGACCCGGTGGCGGCCGCCTACCAGAAGGCGTTCCCCGACCTGTTGAAGGACGGGGACGACTTCCCCCAGGAGCTCCGGGCGCACTGGCGCTTCCCCGAGGACCTGTTCCGGGTGCAGACCAACGCCTGGAGCCGCTACCACATCGAGGAGCCGGCGGCGTTCTACGAGCGCAACACCGCCTGGCTGGTCGCCCAGGACCCCGGGTCGGCTCCCACCGGGGTGACGGGCGGGACCACCCAGATCATCCCCGGGCAGGGCGTGGTGCGCACCCGGGAGTCGCGCATCGACCCGTACTACATGTTGTTGAAGCTGCCCGGCGAGGACCGCGAGAAGTTCGTGTCGCTGCGGCCGTTCGTCCCGTTCTCCGAGGACGACTCGAGACGGGTGCTGACCGCGTTCATGGTGGCCAGCAGCGATCCCGAGGACTACGGCAAGATCACGGTCTTCCAGATGCCCGACGGCACCAACATCGACGGGCCGTCGATCGCCAACGCCGCCATCCTCGCCGACCAGCAGGTGTCGGCGCGCATCTCGCTGCTGAACACCCAGGGTTCGGAGGTGCGTCTCGGGAACATGCTGTTGGTGCCCATCAACAGCTCGATCCTGTACGTGCGCCCGTTCTACGTGGCCTCGTCGGGCAACGCCCAGGTGCCCGAGCTGCGCGAGGTGATCGTGGTGTTCGGCTCCCGGGTCGTGATGCGCCCGACCCTGAACGAGGCGCTGAAGGTGCTGTTCCCGGGGGCGAACCCCGAGACGTTCGAGGAGAACCAGTCGGGGACGCCGACCACGCCCGAGACGCCGATCGATCCGACCGACCCGCTGGCCCCGCCCACGACGCCGACGCCGCCCGAGGGCGAGACCGTCGAGAGCCTGGTGGCGCAGGCGTCGGCGTTGTTGTCGAACGCCGAAAGCGAGCTGCGGGCCACCGGTGACCTGGGGGCCTATCAGGAGGCGGTGACCCAGGCCGCCGAGCTGTTGAGCCGGGCCCAGGAGCTCAGCGGCGCCACGGCGCCCCAGACCACGCCGCCGTCGCCGGTGCCACCGGACCCGACGACCACCGTCCCGGAGGCGACCACCACCGCGTTCGGGGCGACGGTCGGGGGCGACCGCATCCCGGCCGGCTTCCTCGCCTCGGGCTGACGCGACGGCGGTGGCGCGGGTGCGGCGACGGGCGGGGACGTGGGCCGTCGCCGCGGTGACGGTGACCGCGATGGGGTCGGTGGCGGCGTGCGGATCCTCCACCGACGGATCGACGCCGGCGTCGTCCGACACGAGCGCCGACTCGGCGGCGGCCACGGCGGTGGTGACGGCTGTCCCTCCGACCACGCCCGTCCCGCCGTCGCCTCCGCCGCCCGCCCCGGTTTTCGTGTTCGCCGACCCGGCCTCGGTGGACGGGTGGCGGGTCACGAACGACACGGTGATGGGCGGGGTGTCCGTCGGCGGGGTGGCGTGGGCCGACGGGCGATGGTCTTCGCCGGCGAGCTGTCCCTCGCCAACGACGGGGGGTTCGCGTCGGTGGTGAGCCCGGTGATCGCCGGCCCCGTGTGGGCGTCGCCTGACGGGGTGACCCTCGACGTGACCGGCGACGGGCGCACGTACACGGTGCAGGTGCGGTCGACGACGTCGGGCTTCTGGATCCAGCCGTTCCCGACGACGGCCGGCGTGACGGCGCGCCTGGTGCTCCCGTGGGCGGGGTTCGAGCCGGTCAGCCGGTTCCTCGACCCGATCCCCGCGCCGGGTCCCCTCGACCCGGCCGACGTGGAGGCGGTGGCGATCTACCTGGTCGACGGGCAGGAGGGCCCGTTCCAGCTGAGTGTCGCGGCGCTGGGCTGACGGAGGTCAGTCGACCTGTTCCAGGCGGAGGGGGCCGTGGACCGAGAGGCGGAAGCGGCCTCGACCGGTCTTGTCGATGCGGAACGGGGCGGAGCGTTCGTCGAGGCGGCGTTTGAGCAGGATGAGCCGGCTCTCGAAGTTGTCGCGGAACTCGGGGAGCTCGAGGGTGGGGTCGAGGCGGAGCTCGCGGTTCGTGAACTCGGTGCGCCCCTCTCGTCGGTGATGGCCGAGCAGGGCCCACAGCAGGCGGCCGGCGACGCCCTTGATCGGATACTCGCCGTCGAGGAAGGTGCTGCCGTCGACAGCGAAGAAGCGCACCACCGTCGCCCCGTCGGCGTCGGCGTCGGTGTCGGTGTCGGTGTCGGTGTCGGTGTCGGTGTCGGTGTCGGTGTCGGTGTCGGTGTCGGTATCGGTGTTGATGTCGGTGTCGGTCGTCGTCGTCGTCGGGATGTCGGCCCCGACGGCCGGGGCCTCGTCGTGCTCGGCGGTGTCGGCGTCGACGGCGGCGGCCACCACGCCGGCGACGAGGGAGAGCAGGGCCTCGTCGGCTTCATCGAAGGCGATCGACTCGGTGGACTCCACGGCCAGCACCCCGGTGAGCCGGCCGAGGGCGATGGCGGGGACGGCCAGGCGGCTCTGGCCGTCGGGCAGCCCGGGCAACGCGACCTCCCGTCCCGGGCCCGGCTCGCCGTGGTCCTCGAAAGACCGGCGCACGGTGGAGCCGTACTTGCGGAGCTGGCGGTAGTTGCCGACCCGCATCGGGGTCATGCGGGCGGCGGCCATGCCGATGATGCCCTCGCCGACCTCGACCTCCGAGCCGACGCCCTGGTCGTCGTAGCCGTGGCTGGCGATCGTGTAGAGGCGATGGCTGGTCTCGTCGATCAGCAGCAGCATCGAGTGCTCGTAGCCGAGCAGGGTGGCGAGGCCGTCGACGGTGGCCTGCACCAGGGTGTCGAGGTCCCCGGCGCGACCGAGGCGCCCGGTGAGCTCGGCCACCGCTTGGAGCCGGTCGGCCGACGCGGTCACGGGGCGGGTGGTCAGTGGCCCCCGGGTGGGGTCGGCGCGTCGACCTGGGGCGGCGAGGTCCTCGATGTCGAGCACCCGGTAGATGTCGGCGCCGCGCAGGCGGAAGATGCCTTCCATGCCGGTGATGGCGGCGAGGTTGTCGATGTCGTCGCGGAGGTGCTCGAACACCGGGCCTCGGCGCTCCGAGCGCTCGTGGACGAGCGTGAGGCGGAACTCGTCGTAGGTGAGCGGATCGATGAGCAGCACGCTGGCGCGGGGTCGTTCGGTGAGGTTGCGGTGGGTCTTGGAGAAGAACTGGTTGGACAGGGCGACGTGGTCGTCGTCGACCATCCGGACCCGGGACAGGTAGGTGACGTTGGGCATGCCGTCGGCGTCGGCGGTGGCGATGACTGCGGGGACGGCGCCCTCGAAGCAGCTCATGAGGTCGGCGAGGGTGAGCTCGCGCTCCGGGCTCACGGCGTGACCCCGTCGTCGAGCACGGCGCCCGCGGACGGCCCCGGGGTCTGGTCGTAGAGCTCGGTGATGTCGAGGACGGCGGCGGCGTAGCCGGCGGGGGTCAGGCGCCGCGTGAGGCTGGGGGGCATGCCGTCGGTGTCCTCGATGGCCTGGGTGAAGTCGTCGAGGAAGAGCTCGACCGTGTGCTGGTCGTCGGCGTCGGCGGGTCCGAGCGTGCGCAGGCGTCCTTTGAGCTGCACGGACCGCAGGGTGCGCACGTCGGCTCCGGTCACGGCGATCGCCGCCCCTTCGCGCAGGTGTCCCTCGGCCACGTCGATGGCGTCGACGACGAGTCGGACCGTCAGGGCGCAGTCGTGGCCGTGGACGTGGTCGGCGAGCACCCGCAGCCCCCAGCCGCGTAGGGCCACGGGGGTGGAGTCGGAGCTGTCGTCGGGGGTGGTGGTGCCGATGACGAGAGCGCAGCCCGATTCGAGCAGGGCCAGGTTCTCGTCGCTCAACACCGCTCCGCTCCTCGTCTCGTGCCCGATGAGCGAGTTCTTAGCATTCGCGTACGAGTCTTTCAGGAGCGCCGCTCGGCGGTGTCGTTCATCGTGGGACCCGACCGCGCCGCCGACCCTCTCGGTGGCCGAACACGGGAGGAAACCCGATGACCATCACCCAGACCCAGCCGATCGCGACGCCCGACGCCCGCCTCCGCGAGCGGGGCCCGATCGCGGTCGACCTGTACCGCGACATCCACAAGGGGATCCGCGCCGAGCTGTTCGCGGTCGACGCGGCCGCCGGCTCGCTCGACCCGGCCGACCGGCCGGGGTGGGTCGCCCTCGGCGGGCGGATGAACGCCCTCCTCGACCTGTTGGTCGACCACGCCGAGCACGAGGACACCCACATCCACCCCGTGCTGACCGACGTGCGGCCCGACCTGGCGGCGCAGATGGCCGAGGACCACGAGGCCATCGAGGCCCGCTTCGACGCTCTGCGCGACCTGGCGCTGCTCGTCGCATCGGTGCCGGTCCCCGAGGTCCGGCTCGTCGCCGACCGGCTCTACCTGCAGTTCGCGGAGCTGACCGGCGTCTACCTGCTGCACCAGGACGCCGAGGAGTGGGTGGTCATGCCGGCGCTGGAGCAGGCCATCGGGGTGCCGGCGACGGTGGCCATCAACGAGGCGATCGTGGGGTCGATCCCGCCGGAGAAGATGGCGGCGTCGCTGGCGGTGATGCTGCCGGCCATGAACGTCGACGATCGCGCCGAGCTGCTCGGCGGCATGCAGGCCGGTGCACCGCCGGAGGTGTTCGCCGGTGTGTGGGCCCTCGCCGGTCAGGTGCTGGCGCCGGGTGATCTGGAGGCGCTCGGGGCCCGGCTCGGGGTCTGAGCCGTCGTCCGCGGTCGGCTCGGGCGTCACTCCTCGACGAAGGAGTGCTCGCCCGAGCCGGCCAGGACGTGCTTGAGGATCTTGCCGCTGGGGTTGCGGGGCAGGGCCTCGGTGCGGATGTCGATGGACACCGGCACCTTGTACGAGGCGAGCGTCTCGGCGCAGAACGACCGGAGCTCGTCGGCGGTGACGGTGGCGCCGTCGCGCACCACGACCACGGCGCCGACCTCCTGGCCGAGCACGTCGTGGTCGATGCCGATGACGGCCGCCTCGGTGACGTCGGGGTGCTCGTCGAGGCGGTTCTCGACCTCGTAGGGGTAGATGTTCTCGCCGCCGCGGATGATGAGGTCGCGGCGGCGGGTGGCCATGTACAGCAGCCCGCCCTCCATGCGCCCGAAGTCGCCGGTGATGTACCAGCGCCCGGGGAGGAAGGCGTCGGCGTCGGCCTCGGGGTTGCGCCAGTAGCCGTTCATCAGCAGGGGGCTGCGCACGCAGATGTTGCCCTCCTCGCCGTCGGGGAGCTCGTCGCCGAGGGGGTCGGTGATCTTGACCTGCACGGTGGGCAGCGGCGGGCCGACGCACTCGGGTGACGCGGTGAGCATCCAGTTGGGGGCGTAGGAGACGAGCGAGCCGGTCTCGGTGGAGCCGTAGCCGGTGCTCATGGTGCCGGCGAGGTGGGGGAGCTTGGTGTCGACGCGGCGGATGATCTCGGGGGTGGTGGCCGAGCCGCCCATGCCGACCTGGACGAGCTGGGCGGGGTCGATCCTGTCGATGTGGGGGTGCTCGAGGAGGCGGATGACGTGGGTGCCGGTGCCGCCCCAGGTGTTGATGCCCTCCTTGACGGTGAGCTCGATGACCGCCTCGGGTTCGAAGCGCCCGAGGGGCCACACCGTGGTGGAGCCGGTCATGATGCCCGACACGGTGCCGCCGAGACCGGAGACGTGGAACAGCGGGAACACGGCCAGGCGCACCGGGGGCGGGCCGCTCGGCATCGCCCGGCCGCTGAGCATCAGGGCCCGGGCACCGATGAACGACTGGAGCATGCCGTAGGCGATGACGCTGCGGTGGCTGAGCACCGCCGCCTTGGGGCGCCCGGTGGTGCCGGACGTGAAGATGAGAATGGCCGGGTCGTCCTCGTCGATGCCGACGGTGGGGATCGTGGCGTCGGGGGAGTGGGCCAGCATCGTGTCGAGGTCGGTGTCGAGGTCGACCTGGGTGAGCCCGGGGGTGGGGCCGAGGCGTTCGGCCCGTTTGGCGTCGAGGAGCAGCACCTTCGGTTCGGTGAGGTCGAGGGCGTGGTGCATCTCGGCCTCGGTCCACCAGCCGTTCATGGCCACGGTGACCGCTCCCATCGAGAGGCATGCCCAGAACGTGACCAGCCACCCGGCGCTGTTGGGCCCGCAGACGGCGACGCGGTCGCCGGGGCCCACCCCGTGGACGTCGCGCAGGTAGGCGGCCACCGACGCCACCTGGCGCTCGGTGTCGGCGAAGGTGACCCGGCGGCCGTCGCCGAACACCCAGTTGTCGCGCTCCCCGTGGACGAGGGAGGCGACGAGCACGTCGCGCAGCGACCGGGGGCGATGGGCGAAGACCTCCATGGTCTCGCCCCGCACGTCCTCGGTGACGACCTCGAACGGCGAGCCGGGCCCGGTGAGGCGCTCGCCGGCGGCCAGGAACTCGGCGACCTGGGGCAGGGCGTGGGCGGGCGTGGTGGTGTCGGGCAACGTCGCCTCCGTGGGTGTCGAGGCCCCCCGGCCTCGTCCGGTGAGCGTAGTTTCGCGACCCGACGGCCGTTCGTCGTCGAGGATGCACTGCGAGGCCTTCAGGCGACGAGGTCGCGCCGCGGGCGAGATCGAGATGTCGTGCCGACGCTCACCGTGCCTTGCGGGCTGGGCTGGCGTCGGCGACCGGGTGCTACGTTCGGCCCGTGAGCCGGGTCTGGCCGCTGCGGGGGCGTGATCGACAGCGACAGCGCATCCTCGAGGGGCTGGAGGCGGATCGGGTCCAGCTGGTCGTCGGCGACGCGGGCATCGGCAAGACGAGGCTGGTGAGCGAGGTGGTCGCGGCGCTGGATGGTTCCGGCGTTCGCACCGGCCGGGTGGCGGGTGCCGCCGCCGCGGTGTCGCTCCCCTTCGCGCCCTTTCTGGGATTCCGCTCCGGGAACGAGGCGGCCCCGTCGGTCACGTCGGTCGTGGCCGCGCTGGTCGGCGATGCGTCGAACCGGAGCGGGACCGTGGCTCCACCGGTGCTCCAGGTCGACGATGTCCACCTCCTCGACGACGGATCGTCCTCGCTGCTCTGCCAGTTGGCCCTCGATGGTCGGGTGCGTCTGGCGCTCACCGTTCGTGCCGGGGAGTCCCTGCCGCGTGCCGTTGCGTCCCTCGCCAGGGATGTCGAGATCGATCGGATCGTGCTCGAACCGCTTCCCGTGGAGGTCTCCATCGACCTGCTCCAGGCCGCGCTCGACGGGCCGGTCGACGGCGCCACCGCCCGACGACTCGCGGTGTCGGCCGGCGGGAACCCGTTGGTGCTGCGAGAGCTCACCGAGGGAGCGATCGACGCCGGGATCCTGGTCCAGCGGATCGGCCTCTGGCGGCTCGAACGCGAGCTCGTGGTGGACCCGGCGCTCCTCGATCTCGTCGCGGCGCGGCTGGCGGCTCTCGATCAGCGTGCCCGGGACACGCTCGAGTTGCTGGCCCTCGCCGGGCCTCTCGGCCTGGCCGAGCTCGTCGAGCTCGACGCGCTCGCGCCGGTCGAGGATCTCGAGCGCGTCGGGTTGGTGACCGTTCGGGGCGAAGCCGCCGACCTGATCGTGGAGTGCGCGCACCCGATCCATTCCGAGGTGCTGGGTTCGCAGATGCCGAGGGTGGCCAGGCTGCGCCATTCCCGTCGATTGGCGGAGCTCGTCGAGCGCGGGTCGGATCAGCGCCCCGAGACGAAGACCCGGGCCACGTTGTGGCGCTTCGAGAGCGGTGACGACCTTTCCGCGGACCGCCTCCTGGCTTCGGCCGACTTCCTCCGCACCGGCGGTGATCTCGTCCGCTCGGCGCAGCTGGCCTTGGCGTCATGTGCTCGCGTCGTCACGCCCGAGGCGGTGCTCCTCGCCTCGTGGAGCTCGACAGGGTCGGGCGACCAGGCCACGGCGCGGGCTGTGCTGCGTCGGTACGCCCACGTCGCGGCGTCCGACCGTGACGTGGCCGCGCTGGCTCATCGCGAAGCCGAGCAGATCTGGTGGGCGGACGGAGGGGTCGACGAGGCGCGTGCCGTCCTGTCGTCGACGCGTGATCGTCTGGCCGGCAGTCCGTGGGCTGATCTCATGGTGGCCCAGCGAGGGGTGTTCGACTACCTCGCGGGCGAGGTGGCCGGGGTGGAGGCCGCCGTCGCGCCGCTGCTGGACCACGAGGAACCGGCGGTCCGCACCACCGCTGCCCTGGCGGTCGAGATGGCCCGATGCGAGACCGGTCGACCGTCGAGTGGCGCCGAGCTGGCCGAGGCTGCGCTGCTCGACGCCCTCGAGTCCCCGGTGCGCTTCATCGGGGATGCCGGCATCCACCTGGTCGCTCACACTGCGTGCCGGATCGCCGCCGGCCAGCTCGCGTCCGCCGACGAGCTGGCGGAGCTGCTGTACCAGTTGGCCCTCGGCGCACCCGCGCCGCAACCCCGTGGTTGGGCCTCGCTCATCCGGGGTCAGGTCCGGGTGGAGCAGGGTCGTTTCGACGACGCGATGGCCGATCTGACCGAGGCGGAGCTGATCTGGTCCGACCTCGATCTGCCGGGGATGGCCCGTCGGGCCGGGGCCCGCGTCGTGTTGGCGGCGGCATTCCGGGGCGACGCCTTCTCGACGATCGCGGCCATCGACCGTCTCGCCGACTACCGGGCTGATGGTTTCGAAGGACAGAACATCATCGTCGCTCGGGCCCTGGCCTGGGCCGAATCCCTCGTGGGTGCCTCGGGGATCGGTGATCGTCTCGCCGACCACGCCTGTCTGCCCGACGCCCTCGTGCGGGCGGCGACGGACCACCGGTGGTGCGAGGTCAGCGCCGGGGCCGTCGACCTCGTACGCCTCGGCTCCTCGGCCGAGGCGGAGGCGGCGATGGCCGGGGTTCCCCGCGGACTCGACCCGGTCGTGGAGCGTCGCCGCCGCCTGATCGAGGTTGCCGTCGCCGGAGACGGCGAGGCCATCGAGGCGGCCGCCGGCGAGGCGTCGGCCGAGGGCTGGGCGCCCATCGCCGCGGACTGGTTCGCGTTGGCGTGGTCCGCCCGCGAGGGCGCCGGGGCCGGCGACGCGGCGCAGAGATCCCTCACCGCCCTGCGCGCCGAGCTGCGGCGCTGCCAGGGGCTGGTGACCCCGTTGGTGCGGCCGGTCCTCGAGCGGTCGGCGCTGACGTCACGGGAGCGGGAGATCGCAGAGCTCGCGGGTCAGGGCTGGTCCAACCGGAAGATCTCGACCCATCTCGTGCTGTCGGAACGCACGGTCGAGAACCATCTCTACCGGGCGTTCTCCAAACTGGCCATCTCGTCGCGGGACCAGCTCGACGGGGCGCTCTGATCCGTGACCCCCTCGGGAGATTGGGTAGTGCTCACGCAGAGTTGAGTACCCACGTCCATTGCGTCCGTGCGGTTCGGTCTTCAGGCTCGTCTGCGTGGCGAAGATCGACGACCTTCTCGAGCGACTGGCGGTCGACGACGACTTCCGCCGTGCGGTGGAGCAGGACCCGGCAGCGGCGTTGGAGGCCTACGACCTGGGGGACGCCGACCTGGTGCGGGTCGATGCGGCGCTGCGGACACCGTCGGACGCGATGGACACGTTCTTCTCGCCGGTCCGATCGGATCCGGAGCGAGGTCTCCCCGACGCCGCCGATCGCGGTCCCTCGCCCGAGGGGGCGTCGTGAGCCGCCGTCGGATCGTGATGACCGGTGTGGCCCTCGCCCTCGCCGCGAGCGTGGCCGCGTGCGGGGGCGAGAGCGCCGACCAGGCTGACCCCGGTGGAACCCAGCCCGTTGCCGTGGATGCGGACTCGGGTTCCGGGGCCCTCGGCTCGGGCACCAGCGTGCCCGTGGGGACGACGGGTGGGTCCTCGGCCGGAGCAACCGAGGTCGACGTGTGCCGGTTGGTCCCGGCGGCCGACGTGCGGGCCCTCCTCGCGGACGCCGGGCCGCTCACCGCGATCTCCCGGCCCGAGCTGATCAAGGTCCCGCACTGCGAGTACGTCGCCGACGGTGCCGGCCAGCAGACGGTGATCTATCTGACCTACGCGGGTGACGAGGCCTCCTACGACATCCAGCGGGAGAACGCCGTCAGGACCTGGCCCGACACCGCCGACCTCCCGGGATTCGCGAAGGCCTACGGGTACGAGGCCAACAGCACAGTCGAGCTGATGGTGGGCTCCGACAGCTGGCGACTGATCGCCATGAACGATGTCCCGGGCGACACGACGCGCCCCGTGACCTCGGACGAGATGGTGGCGCTGGCCGCCCTCGTCGAGCAACGCCTGACCTGAGTTCCGACCCGTCCGAGTTCACGACACCACCGACCACTGGAGAGACCATCATGAACCGACTCTGCGTTCGCCTTCTTGGGATGTCGCTGGCCACCGCTCTCGCCGTCGCCGTCACGGCGTGCGGTGGGGGGAGCAGCAACGACACGTCCGACTCGGCCGGCCAGGCCGTGGAGGCTCCTGCGTCCGGGGCCGGCTCCTCCGCCGCCGGTGCGTCGGAGAGCTCCGATGGGAGCGACGGCATCCCGGAGGTCGACGTGTGCAAGGAGATCCCCGCCGCCGACGTCCAGGCGGTCATCACCGGGGCCGACCCGATCACCGCGACCCCGAACGACGTCGTCCCGGTCCCCAACTGTGACTACACGATCACCATCGCCGGACCGACGATCACGATGGAGCCCGCGATCGTGTCCATCACCTATCTCGGCGACCGTGCACTCTTCGAGTCCACCGAGCCGGTCCGGCGGGGACAGTACGACGACGTGTCCGAGGTGCCCGAGCTGGGCCAGGCCATCATCTACGACCAGGACGGCGTGCTGGATCTCGTCGTCGGCGATCAGGCGTGGAGTGTGCTGCAAGGTGTCGAGATCGATGCTGCAACCTCCCGCCTCGTGACCGGCGCCGAGCTGGTGGCCGTCGGTCAGCTCGTCGAGGAGCGCCTCGGCTGAGACCGCCGGAGCCACGGCTCGTGGCTTCGGCGACCGCGTGGTCGTCGCCGAGGGGAGTCGTGGCTTTCCCCGGCGACGGCCAGGACTGGCCGGCTGGCGTCGGGCTGGTCGCCGGGATCGTGCGTACAGTTCCGGACGTGACCGACTACCCCGATGAGGTCGACGTGGTGGTCGTCGGTGCGGGGCTCGGCGGGTTGTGCACCGCCGCCCACCTGGCGATGGCCGGCGAGCGGGTGGTGGTCGTCGACCGCCACTCGGTGGCGGGCGGCAACGGGACGGTGTTCACCCACGACGGCTACGAGTTCGACGTGGGCCTGCACTACATCGGCGACTGCGGGCCGGGCGGTTCCATCCCCCGGGTGCTGGGGTCGCTCGGCATCGAGCTCACCTACCGGGAGATGGACCCCGACGGGTTCGACACGTTCGTGTTCGACGACGGCACCCGCTTCGCGGTGCCGAAGGATGTGGACGCGTTCCGGGCGCGGCTGCACGAGACGTTCCCCGACGAGGGGGCGGGCATCGACGGCTACCTCGACGTGGTGGTGGGCATCGACGCCGAGCTGACCGGCCGGGGCCCTGGGCCGGTGGTGGTCGCGCACCTGTCGACCACGCTCGGCGAGGTGTTCGACGAGCTGGCGCTGTCACCCCGGTTGCGCACCGTGCTGTCGGGCCAGCACGGCACGTACGCGCTGCCCCCGTCGAGGGTGTCGTTGCTGTTGCACGCCGTGTTGGTGATGCACTACCTGAAGGGCGCGTACTACCCCGAGGGCGGGGGGCAGGTGATCGCCGACCGCCTGGCCGAGGTGGTGACCGCCCACGGGGGCACGATCCTGTTGCAGACCCCGGTGGAGGAGATCCTCGTCGAGCCCGGGCCGGACGGTCCGGCGGTGGCCGGGGTGCGCCTGCACGTGCCGTCGTCGAAGCGGGCGGCGGGGGTGCCGGAGGTGATCCGGGCCCCGGCGGTGGTGTCCAACGCCGACCTGAAGGCCACACTCACCCGCCTGGTGCCGCCGGGGGTGCTGCCCGACGAGGTGGTGGCCGCCGCCGAGGGCTACGAGATGACCCTGCCGTTGTTCGTCGTCTACCTGATCCTGGATCGTGACCTGGCCGACGAGATGCCCAACACCAACCTGTGGATGTTGGGCGACGACGTGGAGGCCGAGTACGAGCGGCTCTTCGCCGGGGAGCTGTCGGACCGACCGATGACCTACATCACCTCGGCGTCGTTGAAGGACCCGACCAACACCCGGTTGTGCGCGCCGGGCCAGACCAACGTGCAGGTGATGACGCTGGTGCCCGCCGACCACGCCTGGTGGGGTCTGCACGGCGGCGGCCCGGCGGCGGGGGAGCGGTACCGCACCAACGAGGCCTACCGGGCCCGCAAGCAGGAGGTGCGTGACCTGCTGATCGCCCGGGCGGAGCGGGTGATCCCGGGACTCGAGGCGTCGATCGTCCACGAGGAGTGCGCCACGCCGGTCACCCACGAGCGCTTCGTGCGCTCGACGGGCGGCACGTCGTACGGGATCGCGGCGACGCCGGAGCAGTTCGGGTTGAACCGGCCCGGGTACACGACGGCGTTGCCGGGGCTGTTCCTGGTGGGGGCCAGCACGACGACGGGCCACGGGATCGGCGGGGCGCTGGCCGGCGGTCCCCGGTGCGCCAAGGCGGTGCTCGGCGCCCGGCGCTGAGCGTCGGTCAGAAGCGCACGACGGCGAGGACGGCGTCTTCAAACACGGTGGTGGCGTGGCCGGGCGCCGAGGTGTCCTCGACGAGCACCACGTCGCCGGCCTGCCACTGGCGGGTCTCGCCGCCGGCGGTGGTCTCCCCCCGGCCGGACATCACGAGCATCCACTGGCGGGCCGGGGCGGGGTGGGCGGCGTCGCTCCACCCGGCTTCCATGCGGATGAACATCAGGTTGGGCACCCCGGTGTCGGTGGCGATGCCCATCGGTGGGCCGGGCGGGGCGAAGTCGCCCTGGTCGAAGTCGAGTTCGCCGTCGGGGGCGAAGGCCGAGCCGTCGGCGGCGTCGACGAGGTGGAGGTAGCGCATGGACGAGTCCGGCGCTCAGGCCACGACGCCGGTGGCGCGGTGCTCGGCGGTGCGGTCGGCCGGGCCGAGCACCTTCACGCCCGCCGATGGTCCCGTCGCCTCGTGTGGCGCGTCGGCTGTGGTCATGGAGGGCCCCCGTTCGTCGTGTCTCGTCATCCATGGTGCCATCGGGTGGACCCTCGCCGTCCCTTCCCGGCCCGGCCAGCCGGCCGTCGTGCGCCGGTGGTGGGCGGTGGCGCCCTGTCCGGGGGTCTCAGTCGAGGGCGGCGGCGGCGGCGACGGGGTCGATCTCGATGGTCACCGTGTTCTCCGGGTGGCACTCGAACGTGCCCGGCGTGGTGGGTTGGACCCGGGTGAACTCCCCGTCGGTGAACTGCACCACGAGCCCGCAGTCGGAGATGCCGCCCAGCGGTTTGGGCGCCAGCCACCCGTTGGCGTCGAAGGTGCCGAAGGAGGCGAGGGTGTCGAGCATCCTGGCCCGGGTGATGCCGTTGGGGCCGTCGCGTTCCACGATCCGGTCGATGGTCTGCTGGAAGAGCACCGCGGCCTGCCAGGCCTGCGCACCCCAGGCGTCGGGGTCGCCGACGTTGTCGAGGAAGGCGGCCAGCTCCGCGTTCTCGTCGCGCTCCTCGAACGGCAGGAACGGCAGCGCCACGTAGGTCCCGTCCATGGCGGCGCCCTGGGAGCGGAAGGTCTCCGTGTAGCAGGCCTGGGTGCAGGCCCAGATCTCCACGCCGCGGGCGCCCTGGGCGTCGTACTCGCGGCGCATGTTGATCATGGCCACGTCGTTGGAGCTGTTGAACACGGCGTTGGCGCCGCTGGTGGTGGTCTCCTGCACCCGGGGGGTGAACGCGGCCTGTTCGTCGCGACCGGAGACCTTGGGGGTCTCGACGACGTCGATCCCGGCCATGCGCTGCCCTTCGATGAGCGGCATGGCCGCCTGCACGGTGGTGGGCAGGTCGCCGGGCACCATGAAGAGCTCGCGCTGATCGGGGTCGAGGCCCTCGAGGAACTTCCAGTAGTTGAGGTTGGACTGGATGGGCCGCACGCCGGGTTGGATGGGGCACTGCTCGGCCTTGGCCTGCACCGTGTACATGGTGGGGGCGCACAGCTCGTTGGGGTCGGCGGTGAACGCGGCGAGGTCGGGGAGGCCGGTGACGGCGCCGGTCTGGTCGGGGCAGTCGGTGAGCGGGGTGACGTCGGGGTTGAACAGGGCGTTGTTGCCGACCATGGCCAGGCTGCTCTCGCAGGCCACGATGAGCCCGTTCTTGGCCTCCTCGGGGGTGAGCTTGGAGTCCCAGGTCGCGACGACCAGTCGGCGACAGGCGATGCCGCCGTTGGCGTTGATGTTGCGGGCGAAGGCCTCGACGGCGTCGATGTTGCCCTGGAACAGCCCGGGCGCCAGCGGGGAGCCGGTGTCGGCCATCACCGTGATGGTGATGGTGTCGGCCGTGACCCCTACCTCGGTGGCCTCGAGCTGCTGGCCCTCGCAGCGTTCGTCGGCGGCGGGCGCGGCGGTGGTCGCCGTCGTGTCGGCGGCCTCGTCACCGGTGCGGCTGCACGACGCGGCCAGCACGGCCAGCACGCCCAGCGCGGCGATGGCCACCAGCACTCGATGTCGCGTCATCGCGTTCCCCCCCGGGTCAGCAGCGACTGCGAGCCGGACGCTACTGCGTCGGCGGGTGGCGCGACCTGAGTGCGTGCGGTCGCTCGGGTCGAGGGGGGCACGCACCTCGACCAGGCCCCGCTCCCGTCCCGACCGGTCAGGGTGCGCGTCGTCGTCGAACGGCGGCCGCCGAGGATCCCGGCGTCGGCCGGCCGGACGGCGGGCTCACCAGTGGACGGCGACGTCGTAGCTGGCGATGGCCGGGTCTCGGGTGACGATGGTGAGGTCGTCGGTGCGGGCCTGGGCGACGAGCATCCGGTCGAACGGGTCGCGGTGGTGGTCGGGCAGCGCGGCGATCCCGGCGGTGTGGCGGAGTGTGACCGGAAGCTCGGTCAGGCGCAGGGCGCGCAGCATCTCGCGGTTGACGTCGGGGAACCGGAGCCGGCCTCGGGCTCGCTTGATGGAGATCTCCCAGCCGCTCACTGCGCTCACGTAGACGTCGTGGGTCGGGTCGGTGATGGCCGTGGCCGCCGGTTCCGAGAGCTGCCCGGGGTCGGTGGCCATCCAGATCAGGGTGTGGGTGTCGAGGAGCAGCTTCACGACGGGTCGAAGTCATTCTCGACGTCGTCGAGGGGTTCGTCGAAGTCGGCGCTCATCCAGTAGTCGGGCACGGCGAGGGCGCCGAGGGGCCGAGGTTCGGCCTCCCGGTCGATGGCCACCAGCCGGACCTCGGCCCGGCCCCGCCGGCCGATGGCGATGCTCTCGCCGGCGAGGACCTGTTCCAGAAGCTGGCTGAGGCTGGCCTTGGCCTCGGACACGTTCACGGTGCGCATGGCTTCAGACTACCGACCAGACCAGACCAGACCAGACCACATTCGTGCTTCGGTGCTGGCTTCGCGGGGCTGAGCGTCGGTCACACCGTGGTGGCCCACACCGCCCAGAGGGGGTCGCCCGGGGCGCTCCGTGGGGTGCGCAGCTCGGCGGTGGGTTCGGCGAAGCCGCCGCTGAGCTCGAAGTAGCGGCGCACGATGTCCACGCAGCCGTCGAGGCCGGCCAGCGCCCATCCCCGGATGACCTTGGTGGGGAAGCACCGGTTGGAGAAGGTGACCACGAACCGGCCGCCGGGGCGCAGCACCCGGGCCACCTCGGCGAACACCTCGACGGGGCGCACGAGGTAGTCGACGGACACGCAGCAGGTGGCGTCGTCGAAGGCGGCGTCGTCGAACGGGAGGCGGGGGTCGGCGTTGAGGTCGTGCACGACGCGGGCCGCCGCCTGGGGGTTGGCGGCCAGCTCGCGGTCGTTCATGCCGAGGACCACCAGACGGCGGGGGGCGGCGGAGAAGTGCGACACCCACGACGACATGAGGTCGAGGACCTCGCCGTCGACCCCGAGCTGGTCGTAGAGCGCCCCGACGGCGGCGACGGCGCCGGGGTCGATGTGGGTCACCAGGCGGTCGGGGACGTAGAACCGGTCGTCGGGGGTGGGGTCGTGGCGATCGAAGAACCACGGGGGGAAGTCGCCGTCGGGTGCCATCCGCCCACCTTCGCAGACCGCCGGCCTCCGGTCCCGGGCCGGCGGGGCAGGATGGGGACATGACTGCTCCGATGGGTTCCGCCTCACCCGATCCCGGCGACGAGGGGGCGCGGCGATGAGGGTCGTGCGCTGCTCCGAAGCCGGGGATGCGTCGGTCCTGTCGGTGGAGGCGGCGGAGGACCCCACGCCCGGGGCGGGTGAGGTGGTGGTGGCGGTGGCCTACGCCGGGGTGAACTTCGCCGACATCGCCATGCGGGTGGGGCTGGCCGGGGTGGCGTTCCCGTTCGTGCCGGGCCTGGAGGGCTCGGGGCGGGTGGTGGCGGTCGGGGCCGGGGTCGACGACGTCGCCGTCGGCGACCGGGTGGCGTGGTGCCCCACCGCGGCGGCCACCACGCTGGGGGCCTACGCCGAGTCGGTCGCGCTGCCGGTGGGCCAGGTGCTGCCGTTGCCCGACGACGTGTCGCTGCTCGACGCCGCCGCGCTGGCGTTGCAGGGCCTGACCGCCCACTACCTGGTCACCGAGCGGGCGCCCATCGGGCCGGGCACCACGGTGTTGGTGCACGCCGGGGCCGGGGGCACCGGCCGGCTGGTCGTGCAGTGGGCGGCGCACCTGGGGGCGACGGTGTTCGCCACCGTGTCGAGCGACGCCAAGGCGGCCAGCGCCCGGGCGGCGGGGGCGCACGAAGTGATCCGCTACGACGAGGGCGACTTCGCCGACGAGGTGCTGCGCCTCACCGCCGGGGCGGGGGTGGACTACATCGTCGACGGGGTGGCCGGCGGCACGTTCCGGGGCGACCTGCGGGCGTTGGCCGACCGGGGCACGGTGTGCGTGTTCGGGGTGGCCGGCGGGCTGCCCGAGGCGTTCTCGCCGATGGAGCTGTTCCCCCGGTCGCTGACGGTGACCAGCGGGTCGCTCACCAACTTCGTGCGCACCCGGGCCGAGGTGGTGGCCAAGGCCGACGACCTGTGGGCGGCGCGGCGTGAGGGGTGGCTGGTGCCGGTCGTCGAGCACCGGCTCCCGTTGGCCGAGGCCGGCGCCGCGCAGGCGGCGCTGGAGTCGCGGGCCACGATCGGCAAGGTGGTGCTCGAGGTGGCCGGGGGCGACTGAGACGGGTGCCGGTGCTCTTTGCGGTGCTCCGGAGTGTTCAGGCGAGCATCGAGCGCAGCATCCAGGCCGTCTTCTCGTGGATCTGGATGCGCTGGGTGAGCAGGTCGGCGGTGGACTGGTCACCGGCGGCTTCGGCGGCGGCGAACACCGTCCGGGCGGTGCGGACCACCGCTTCGTGGCCGGCGACGAGGTCGGCGAGCATCTCTTCGGCGGTCGGGACCCCGTCGGCCTCGGTGATCGAGGTCAGGGCGGCGAACTGGGCGTAGCTGCCCGGGGCGAACGCGCCGAGGGAGCGGATGCGCTCGGCGAGCAGGTCGACGGCCACCCAGAGCTCGTTGTACTGCTCCTCGAACATGAGGTGCAGGGTGTTGAACATCGGACCGGTGACGTTCCAGTGGTAGTTGTGGGTCTTGAGGTAGAGCGTGTAGGTGTCGGCGAGGACGCGGCCCAGGTCGGTGGAGATGGTGACTCGGTCGGCCTCGGGGATGCCGATGTCGATCATCGGGGCGGGCTTGGATTGCATGGGCTGCTCCTTCACTGCTGTTCGTGCCTGGACGGGCACGAGGACTCACGACTGTCGTGAGGGTTCCGGCCCTTTCGCCAACACCGCTCGGACCGGATTGTTCCCCGCAGGGCCCCTGCTGCGGGCCGGTTCGCCTGGTCGGCTCTTCGGGTCAGGTGGTGGGGTGGGCGAGCACGAGCAAACGGCGCGAAGGGTTTCGTCCGCGCACCACGACCGGGTGGGCGGTGCTCGGTGCAGCGGGTTGGCGGCGGCGGGGTGGTGCCGGTACATTCGTCCCCACGCCGCGGGGTGGAGCAGTCTGGTAGCTCGTCGGGCTCATAACCCGAAGGTCGCAGGTTCAAATCCTGCCCCCGCCACCAACGAAAATGCAGGTCAGGGCCCATCCGAGAGGATGGGCCTTCGCCGTTCCCGGGCCGACTTCTAACGGATCTTCTAACGGGTCTCCGGCCGGAGACGCCTGTTCGGTCCAACTAGATCGGGCAGCCCGGTCAGGATTGCGGATGGCGGTAGAGCGCAACGTTGAGTCGAGCGTCGCGGTGTCCTCCGAGGAAGGACTGCACGCCGAACTCACGTCGCAGGTACTGCGCTAGCTGCGCCTTCGGTGAGTTCTGTCCCGCATGACCCACGGATTGCCGAAACTCGAACGTCGCCGCTGATGTCAACAGGTCGGCGAGCTGGAGCCCGTCCGCCGCGTTGGAGCGCAGTCGGAGCACCTTCGTGATCGCGAGACGATTGAGTCGGTCGTTGACCGCCATGCACACGTCTCGTTCGAAGTGCACCGTGTCGGGGCTCGAGTATTCATCGGCGAGGACGGTGATCAGTTCACCCGGCCGAACGCTGGCAATGAGGAGCTGCGTGGCCAGGCGCTCGTACGCGATCCATGGTCCTCCGAAGCGAGCTACGGGGTCGCCCTGGGTGCGGTCCACCACGAAGCAGGAGAAGGTGAAGTCGTTCGCCACGATCAGGTCGACGACCTCCTTGTAGAGGGCCAACGACCTCGGCTTCATCTCGGCGAAGTGGATCTCGTTGTACCACCGTCGCCGGTCCCGCAACTTCATCAACGCTCGGAGCAGGACGTCTGGGTCACTCAGCTTGAGGCAGCCGACTGTGAAATGGCGGTCCTGGGCGATCGCTCCGCTCTCGTCGACGAAGGCAACCGCAGTCGGAGTCGTCTTCGGGAGGGTGGGCATGCCGCTGGCCATCGGGCAGATCAGGTCGTGGGCGTGATCTTCACGAGCCCGAACCCGATGAGCTCCTGGAGCAACTCGGCAGTCTTGGCAGCGATGCCATTCTCCTCGAACTCGATGTAGCCGATGCTCGAAAAGTTCGTCGGCAGGTCGATGCCCTGCTCTTTGAAGATGACGACTCGATCCTCGTACGCGAACGAGCAGGCACCGAGCTCATGGGCAACGTTCTCGCTCGGTCGCCAAATCTCCGCACCCTCGTCGTTCGTGAATCGCTGGTCCTTCGTGAAGATCAGGATGGCCGAGCCGCACTCGAGCATGATGTCGCGCACCTTGGCGGGGATAGGGCGGCCTAAGTTGGGCTCGCTAACGGCGACTTTGTAAGGGATCTGGAATCCCGCGAGGATTTTCTCCAGCTTCTCGAGCGGACCAGTGTTCTTTCCATGCCCCACGAAGATCGGCTTCGGGCGTGCTCTGGTGACGTCGGTCGGAGGCTCGCTACCAGGGCCCTCGTTCTCGACGTTTCCGACGGGCTCGTCCGTCTGTAAACCGTCCTCCGCGCTCTCGGCGTCATCTGCGCCGTCCACGCTTCCGGCGACCTCCGAGTCGGGCACCGCATCCATCAGGACGTGGGTCGACCCACTGATCTGGCGTAGCACGCCGATGAACTCGCCGGTCTCGACCACGAGCCCGGCAGCCTCCTCAGCACGATCGGCAGGCACGCCGAAGTCGGCGACGAGGATCTTCCTGAGCATGTCGGGGGACGGCAGCTTGTTGCCGTTGAAGCGCTCAAAGAATTCTCGATACAGCGGGATGGTTAGCGCTGCCTGTCGGAGGGCCGCCATCCGCTCTGGTCCTGACGACCGAGTGACTCGCTTCCCAAGAGGGGTCAGGCTGACTTCGGTGGCCTTCTCGGTCCCCTCGGTCAGGCCGTACATTCGCGACGAACTCAGCAGGTACTTGAAGTTCGAGCTGGCTGGCTTGATGCCGAGAGCGTCAGCCACGAGAAGCCGGTTCATCGGCGCTCCCGCGTTCTCGTCTGCGATCTTCTGGGAGATCACCAACGATTGCTGGAGGGAGTCCTTGGGGTAGTTGCGCGGTGCCGAGGCCATTTGGGGCTTCTCCGGTGAGACGTCGAGGACCAGAAGATTACACCCGTGTGATTCTCCTAGCAACGTTGCCGAGAGGATAAGTCAGATAGGTTCGCGGGTCCTCCTGCGTCCGAGAGGGCGCGGACCTGGGATTTTGTTGGCCTAGGAGAGGCGCGACAGGAATGCGCGAAGGAATCCGAATGACTGGGTCAAGCGCGGGTGGCCTTTCCGGGCCTACGAGCTCTCGCGAAGTCGCTTGGCTCCCTCGTCACGTCTATCCTAAGTAGGCGGCGCGAGGACCCCATGGGGTCCTTAGCTCCGCATCGATGTCGAGATGGCCGGCCCATTGGGCCGGCCATCTTCGCGCCTACGCCCCGTATACGGTGTCGCCGAACAGCCGGGCGGCGTCGGCTTGCATGCCGGGGAGGACGTGTTGGTAAACGGTCATGGTGAAGGCGGGGCTGCTGTGGCCGAGGCGTTCGCTGACGACCTTCACGGGTACGCCGGCCTTGAGCAGGATCGTGGCATGAGTGTGACGGAGGTCGTGGAGTCGGATCCTCGGCAATGACGACTTGGCGAGGTGCCGCTCAAAGCACTGGCTGACGTAGTCGGGGTGGATCGGTTCCCCGTCGGGTCGGGCGAACACGAAGGCGTCCATGGTCCATCGACGGCCGGTCAGCCGGTGCTCGGCGCGCTGCGTCTCCCGCCACCCTCGTAGGACCTCGATTGTTCGAGCGTCGAGGTCGACCATGCGGCGGCCAGTCTCGGTCTTCACGTCGCCGAGGCGCTTCTCGTAGGCGACGTTGGTGACCGCCTGATGGACCGAGAGCCGGGCGGCGTCGAGGTCGACATCTCGCCACTGGAGACCAAGCACCTCACCCCGGCGCATGCCGGTGTGGGCCGCGAGGTGGAACGCCACGCCGAGCGGGTGGCCCTCGATCTCGGTGAGGAACTGTCGGAGCTGCGCGGCGTCCCACACCGTCATCGACGAGCGTCGGCGGACCCGGGGCGCGTCGGCGATGCCAGCCACGTTGCGATGAACGCTGCCCTTCCGGCAGGCATCGGCGAGCGCCTTGTGCAGCATCCCGTGGATGTTCCGCACGGTCTTGGGGGCGAGCCCGCCGCCACCGCCGTTGAGCCGGCCCTCGGTGAGCAGGTCGGCGTAGAAGCCTTCGAGGTCCTCGGGGGTGAGGCGCTGTAGCGGGATCATCCCGATGCGGGGGAGCACGTGGGAGTTGATCGTCTGGCGGTACGAGGCGTAGGTGCTGTGGCCGACCTGGGTCTTGCGGACGGGGAGCCACCGCTCGACGAGGTAGTCGCCGAGGGTGATCCGCTCGGGGGAGCGGTAGTCGCCGTCGTGCATCCGCTTCACGAGCTCGGTGAGCACCCGCTCGGCTTCCTTGCGGGTGACGCCGCCCTGGTACCAGCGGCGACGTTCTTTGCCGGTGGCCGGGTCGGTGCCTTCGTAGACGACGGCGTAGTAGCGGTTGCCCTTCTTGGCGATGTGACCTCTCACGGCTCCTCCTGGCCTGCTGCCGCAGCCAGTCCGCACATGGGCGGGCTCTGGCCGAGGCGCCGATCCGAGCCAGCGCATGTCTGGTCGTGATCGGTTCGGGTTGGAGGAGCACGTCGCACCGCCACCGGCCCGTGCTCGAGGCCGTCCACTCGGGCGGTCAGACGATTGTGTCTCACCATCCCGGAACGATCCAGCGCCAAAGACGTGGGAGCGGACCTTGGTAGCCAAGCGACGCGACGCGAACGGCCGTCGGCAGTGGGGTCAGGGAGTGAGGGTCGTCGAGTGTGTCGACGGCCGTTGTCACGGTCACCAGGAGGCCCCCCCATGGAGATGCGCCAGCCGCTGCCCGACTTCCTCACGGTCGAGGAGGCCGCCCGTGTGCTCCGGATCGGCCGGACCGCGGCCTACGGACTGACCCGGCAGTGGCGAGCGACGGCCGGCGCCGAGGGTCTCCCGGTGGTCCGCTTCGGTCGTCAGCTCCGCGTGCCCCGCGCCGCGCTGGAGGTCTACGCCTGCGGTCCACTGACGGCGCCTCCAACCGGGCGCGAGGCGAAGAAGGTCCATACCTCCAAACCCCACTCGGTCGAGGCCGTCGCGTCGCGATCGTGGTGCAGTCCGATAGCTCGAACCGATCAGTTGCTGCTCTTCGAAGCCCTCTGATCAGATCTGGGAGTACCCGCGTGATTTCAAAGCGGAACTAGTGGTCGAGCCATCGGATCGGTTCGTAGGTGCGCTGCGAGGCTGCTCGGCTGGACGCCGATTCGCGCCGCAACCCAGAGACGGAAGATGAGCAGATTCAGGCGTTGCGTATCGGCCAGTTCGATGAGGCTCGGCTGAGGCCGATTGGCGTGCTTCACGCCGTTGTAGGTGGCCACCGATCGTTGGACCCAGTTGGCGCAATCCTCAGGTAGGACATCGGGTATCTGGGTGAAGATCCGTTCGAGCCTGGCCTCGTGGCTCTCAGCCTTCGCTGACCCGCGACTCACTCCGCTCTCAAGTGCGATGGCGTACCCCAGGGCCTCGAATCCGATGCCCGCCTGGGCCACGACAGTCTCTATTGGCGTTCTTCGCTGTTCGAGCAGGTCGGTGAGCGGGAGTACGCCTCGCTCGAAGTCTGACCGCACGCGAAGCCATCTCTTGAAGCCCCGCACGCCGATTTCGCTAAACCCGAAGAGGAAATGGGGCCTGGTGGTGCTGGTGTCTGCCTTGCGCAGCTCGTACGAGCGGACTTCAGCCCACCTTGGGCATACGACACGCCCTGACATGGTGCGTTCCGGGTCGCTTGCCCGATTCGCCCATTGCTGCCCGTAGCCGAGTGTCCTTCCAGCTGAGAGACACAAGAGCTGGCGAACTGCCTCGTGGTTTGCAATGTGCTCGCCCCAGCTGCGCGCCTTCGTCACAAGGGTTTCGATCTCAATTGCCTCCTTCAAGACTCGGGTGTCTGGCTCTGACCCCAGGCCGTATCGGAAGTTCGGCCGAAGTCGAAGGTTCAGGCTTCGATCGAGTGCGATCGGACCCGGGGATTCGAGGTGGAGGTCAAGGGAGCGAAGCCGGCTCTGATCGTCTCTGGTCGGGGCCTCAGTAATGCTCCTTAGGCCGATCCAGTCGCCAAGGCCAGGCATCTCGGACCGCAGGCCATTGATCTTTTCGTAGTTTTCGCGACCGCCCAGCAGAGCGAACCTCACGTCGACGACGCCCTCGCCAGATCCGGGAGCTGTGGCTCTCGTGCTGACTGCCCGACATCCGACCAGGGAGACGGGCCCATCAACGTCATGAAAGAGGAGGCCTGACGGTACGCCGGAAGTGTCAGCCTCGTCGGCGCGCCTGCTCTGCCCGATAGAATCGAACCACTTGCGGTAGGGGCTGTCTCCCCACCCGTCCGGCCACGGAATCGTGAGCCTGATGTTCGCTCCATTGTCGTGGAGGAGGACTGCGACCTCGGGCGTAGTCGGGTCTCCATCAACTAGCCAGCCGAGCCTCGGCGCTCCCGGATCAAGCTTGTTATCAGCCATACCCGCCGATCCCGCGTCGAGGTTCCCCCGTGCTCAGCGCCCTCACTCTCGCGCACTGGACTGACATTGCGTTTGAGCTCATGGTCGTCTCGCCGGAAGCCTCGCTCGCCCAGCCGCCTTCTGAGCTACACACTCACTCACACAGATCATCACCGGCGGTGTGCACCTGACTTTCGTCGCGTCCGTTTAGGATCTGGCTGATGTCGGAGGAGAGTTCGGAAGCCGATGCACCGGCCCCCCGCGGGCGACCGCGGAAGTGGTCCTCCGAGGCCGAGCGGAAACGTGCCTACCGGGCACGGAAGGCCGACGAGCTGGCCGAGCCCGAGCGACTTCGCTCGGAGCTGCGGGACGCCCGCTCCGAGATCCGGCGGCTCGAGAAGCAGTGCGCTCGGCTCGAGGCCGTGGTCGGCCGAGCGGAGCGACAGGCAGCCAAGGAGATCTTGGCCCGGGAGGAACTCGAGACCGAGATCGAGTTTCGAGACGGCACCATCGCCTTCTGGCAGCAACGGGCCCGGATCGCCGAGCGTCAGCTCTGGGAGATCAACCACCCCGACGGCGCATCTCGATAAGCGCAGGTGAGAAGACTGTCGGGACCGAAACCGGGACCACTTCCGGGACCGAGATGGGACCCCTACATCCTGGGGTGTCACTCGCCGGATTGTCCCCCGTGAGCAGGAAGCCTTGGCGCCCTCGTTCGTCGGCCCCGTGCCCTCACCCCCGTACCTGTGGGCTCGACCATCGTCTGGCCGGCCGCTGTCGCTGCAAGTAGCTACGGTGACGGTGGTCCGGATCCGCGGCGGAGGTTGGGACGACTTCCGCGGACCGATCGACGGTCTGAGCTGCTTGGGGGTTGGGAGGCATGTTCGGCGAGATCAATTGGTTCCCACGCTTCGGGGACATTCCGGGCGTCGCTTACGAGCCGATCGTTCCTGTGGATCGCTCAAAGCTCAAGCGTGCCTCGGAGCGCCCTGAGGTCTCGTCGTTCACGACCGACGGCCGGGTGGTCACCTATCTGACGTGGGGCGATGACGAGGAGAGCTCCTCGGCCTCGCCTTCTGCCGATCACTTCGTCGACGAGGAGCTCGACGGGCTCAAGACCGGCACGGTGCTCCGCAAACTCGCTGAGGCCCTCGAGCTTCCGGGCGTTGCCTCCGACTATCACTTCGCCCTACAGGCGTTCGTCGGTGTCGCGTGGAAGCGTCGTCGAGAGGAGCCTGAGGCTCTGGGCTTGCTCGAGCGCGTCGCCTGGCTCGACATTTCCTTCCTCGAAGCGTTTCCGTCAGCCTTCACCTACACGCGGATGGACGAGACCAGCTACTACCGCGTTAGCTCGATGCAGAATCTGCTCACGATCTACGAGTACGAAGGCGCTCTGCTCGAAGCGATCCAGGTGGCACGGATCGGCCTGAAACACGAGCAGTTCGAACCCAAGAAGCTCGACGAGCTCCTCGAACGCCAAGCCGCCCTCGAAGCAGAGTTCCGGGGCTGAGCGTGGGATTCGAGACCCTGGTCGAATCCGCGTCGTTCCTCGAATGGGCGTTCTTGAAATGGGTGCTCAACCCCGCCGCAGCCACGTCGCTCGCTGGCAGCGTGGTGGCTCAACAGCCGGTCGTGGCAGGGGAGCGCACCTACCGACTCGACTACGAGATCGCCGGTGCTCAGCTCGCGGTCGCCGTCGAGCTCGACGGGTTCGCCTACCACTCGAGCCGTGACGCCTTCACTTATGACCGGCTCCGCCAGAACGATCTCGCCGCACTCGGCCGGACCGTCGTTCGTTTCACCTACGACTCGATCCGCACCGACACGGCCCGCTGCGTGGCCCAACTCCAAGCTGTGCTGGCCCGCGACCCGCAACTCGCAGCGCACCTCGTAGCGAACCCGGTTGTCGCTGTCCCCGACGACATGGAGCCCGATCCGCTCTTCGCGCTCACCCGATCGCCAGCGGCCCCACCCGTTCCACCGTCCCCGTCGGGCTTCTTCGAAACCGCCCGCCACGCCATCAACCGAGACGCGCTCCGCCTGTGCCAGCGCGAGGCGTTCACGGCGTTGAGCAACTACTACGGCAGCGGAGGGCGCAACGCCGCCACCGTCATGTCAGTCGGCGCAGGCAAGACGGTCCTCGGGGTGCTCAGCGCAGTTGCCTTCACCACCACGCGGGCGCTGATCGTCACCCCTGCCTCCGTCATTCGTGGGACGTTCGACAAGGCGCTCGATCCGCAGGCGGTGGGCAACAGCCTCTACGGGCTGCCGTGCGGACCGCTGCTGCCCGGGCATCGCGCCCCGGTGACCCTGACCCTCGACCGGGCTGACGGATCAATCCGGGCCGTGACCCGCGAGCAACTTCTCGCCGCCGACATCATCGTCACGAACTTCCATTCCCTGGGAACCGGCGACGACCCAGATGATCTGCTCGCCAAGCTGGGACCCGACGACATCGACATGATCGTCATCGACGAGGCCCACATCGCTGCCTCGGAGTCGTACCAGCGCCTGTTTCGCAGGTTTCCGGACGGCAAGACCCTGCTCATGTCCGCATGCTTCCAGCGCGTCGACGGCAAACCCATCGACGCCGACGTCGTCTACCGATACCGGCTGATTGACTCGATCGTCGACGGCAACGCCAAGAACCTCCGGGTCCATCGTTTCGCCCCCGACCCGGCGGCCACCACTTACCAGGCGGTGTGGCCCGACGGCGCACGAGAGCAGATCATCGGCCGGGACTCTCTGCTCGAGGTGATCGGTAACGAGCGCAAGCTGGCAAACATCACCGCCAAGTCCGACGAGCCGATCCGTCAGGTGATGCGCCTCGTGCGCCAGCTTCTGGATAGCCAGGCCGAACTGCTTCATCCGGTGAAGCCTCGAGTCCTGTTCTCGGCGCTCGGTGCGCGTCACGCCGAGCAACTCGCGACGATCGCCGAAGAGCAGGGGATCCCGTGCGCCTCGCTTCACCACACCCAGTCCGAAGCCCACATCCGGCAGGTCCGCCAACGGTTCGAGTCCGACAACGGAGACCTTCAAGGCATCGTGCAGCTCAAGATGCTCGGCCAGGGCTATGACTTCCCCGCAATCGGCGTGGTCGTCCCGATGCGGCCCTACGGGAGTTTCAGCGAGTTCTACCAGTTCATCGGGAGAGGCATCCGGGTCATCCAACACCCGTCTCTCGTCGGCCGTGTGGCACCCGCAGACCAGTTTCTGGACGTCGTCTACCACGCCGAAATGGATCTCGACGCGCACGTCGAGACCATCTACTTAGAGAACGACATGGACCCGGTCACCCTCGACGAGCTTCCTGACGCAGGCGACTCGATCATTGCTGGTAGCGACGCCGACGTCGGAGCCGAGGACGTAGGGGCCCAGATGTACCCGGACGCCTTCGTGCTCTTCGAGCAGGGGACGATCGAAGAGCGTGTTATCCACGACCAGGACCGCGTCGAAGCCGTACGTGACGAACGAGAGAGGGCCGCTTTGATGCAGCGTTACGCCGAGTACGCCGCGACTACAGCCAGTCCGCTCACTTTCGAGCAGTTCGTCGATGTGGTGAGGGAGTTCCGTGAGTAGTCCCGGGTTCACCGCTGCTTTGCTCAAGGGGTCGCCCGCAGAGCTCCTCGCTGCTGAGGCGTCCGAGGACCAGGCCGCCCGTTTCGTCGACCTCGACGTGCTCCTTGCCGAGCTACTTGCGCTCTGCCTCTCTGGCCACCCGTTCGTGACCCTCGGCCGGGCCAGGGCCAAGGACCCCGCGGACACGGTGACGATCACCGGGCTCTCGGAGCGCTCGCGGGCTCTTGTCGACGAACGGTTCGATCTGAACCGCCAGGAGTCGAAGGGCGCGTGGTTCCTTCCCGAGGAGGCGACGCTCAAGGTCGGGGCCTGCAACCTGCCGTCGGCGTTGGTCGCCGGGCAGGCCTTCGCTGTGGCTGCAGCCCGGGCCACGACCGGCCGCGTGCGATTCAGAGGGAGCGCTGACGCGATGGCTGTGTGGGCGTTGGTCTCGCCGCTCGCCGCCGCCCTGATCGCTCCCGTTGAGATCCGCACGGCTAGCACCAAACGACCCAAGCCAGACCAGGTGCGCACCCAGTTGAACTCTGCCCGGGAGACTCTCGACTCGCTCGGATTCGATGTCGAGGAAGCGTTCGCTCCGTTCGGCTTCGGTGCGGGATGGGCCCGTCTCACCCACCCCGAGAAGATGGCCGCGGAACAGAGGCTCGCTCAGTCCCTCGCGTCGCAGGCCTCGTCGGACACCGCTCGGCTGTGGCGTGCCGGGGCCGTCCAGACCCTCGCCCGGGCCCACGCCAGGAAGGCCAAGTCCGGCCCGCCACTCGCAGAACAGGTGATGACCAAAGCACTCCAGCCGATACTCGTATGGGTCTTCGGTGGCGACTGGCTCGCCTTTCTCGATCACATCGGTGCACCGCCCAACCCGGGGGAGAAGCTTGCCGGCTCACTTCCCGAACCGCGCATCTATGCGCCGACCGCCGATCGGGCAGCCGCAGTGGCCGAGGACAAGGGGCTTCCCCTCGAAGAGGTACAACGCATGCTCGCCGCCTTGCACGGCGGCAGTTCCGCGCAGTCCCCGATCGAGGAACGGGTGGCGGCGATGCGCAACTGGTGGACAGAGTTCGACGAGATCCACGCCCGCCAGACTCCCGGGAGTCCGTCGCTCTGGGGGCTGGTTGATGAAGGCTGGTTCAGTCCCAACAACCAGAACGCACCCGTTCCCTATCGCTACCGGGATCTGCTCTCACCGGAGTTGATCGCCCGCATCGACCGGCTTTGGGGCGGCTGCGCGTTGGGCCGTTGGCCCGACAAGATCGTCACCGAGTTCTGGCCCCATCGCCTGATGGCCGACGCCTTCGGACCCGCAGTGGAGTTCTGGAACAACACAGCCCTCGCTGCGTGGTTCATCTCGGAAGGCCCTTCAGCCAGAACCTCCTTCGCTCGTCTGGACAACCATGAGCGGGAGTCGATCACCGCCCTCACCGATGCTGGATTTCCGATCGACCGGGCCTTCTTCGCTGAACTCAAGCGCCTCGATGAGATAATCCCTCCGCCGCAGGAAGTGGAGATCGCCGGAGCGACGCGCGAGCTCAGCCACGGCATCAGCATCACCATCGGGCACTCATCGACGAAGCTGCCCCGCGGAGGATTCGTCCAGGTTCGCGACGTGGTCACCGCGTACCGACGCGCGTGGGCCGCGGATTACCTGGACTCGTACCTGCGGCAGCGTTGGGAAGGTGAGCTGCGGGCTGTGGCAACCGAATACAGCCGGCGGATGGCGGCCCGGACGAAGCCCCCGACCTTCAAGCAGTTCGCGTCTTTCGGACTGGGCGCTGCGAACCACTGGTTCGGAGGCGATCTCGCCGCTCTCTACGCCGCACTTGGCGAGGTCGCGCCGGCGACGCCAGTGCGGGTGCAGATGCTCAAGAGCGAGCCTCACACGCTTCTCCTTGGGGTCTGGCAGGGGATGGGCGGTCGGGTGCTTCCCGAGGACGCGAGCTGGAAGGACCGAGACGCTTCCGAGCAGCAATGGGCCATACAGCGACTCACCCGTCAGAGTGGCGAGTTCATCCAGCGTTGGGAAGCCACCGGTGAACGCCCCGACATGAAGGAAGTGGGTGCGGGGGTCGAGTGGACTCACCTCGGCGGCGAGGCAGCCGGCTTCGACCGCTTCTGTGCGGTCGTCGAAACTCAGCTCGCCACGCCGATGGCTCCCTCTCCGCCGCCGCCGCCACCTCCGCCGCCGCAGACGGCTCCCTCTCCGCCGCCGCCACCTCCGCCGCCTGCCGCCGCGCCGTTGCCCCCGCCTCCGGAGGAGTCCACAGGAGCAAGGCGTCCTAGGCGCGGCTGGTTTGGCACGAGGGATCGGTGAGTCCGACCCATGCCAGGGCGTGGATCTTCTAACGGATCTTCTAACGGACGGCCCGACATGAACCGGAACCGACGCAGTTGGGTTCTCGGCGAGGACCCACGAAACCCCAGCTCAGGAGCATGATCTGGCACCACTCGACACCAGGCGACACAGTCGTGAGCCAACTCATAACCCGAAGGTCGCAGGTTCAAATCCTGCCCCCGCCACCAACGAAAATGCAGGTCAGGGCCCATCCGAGAGGATGGGCCTTCGCCGTTCTCGGGACGTGGTCAGTCAGACGGTGACGAGGCGAACTGGCGCGTCGAGCGTCGCCAGCAGGTGTTGGAGGTCGGTGGGGTCGGAGGTGACGAGGGCGACCGGGCCGTTCTGTGATCGGGCGGCGGCGACGAGCGCGACGGACGCATCGACGATGTCGGCCGTGCCGGCACGGCCACACAACAGCCCGGTCGCACGGTCCACGCTCTTTCCCCGAGGCCGGCCCGGTGCGAGAGGTGTGTCCGGTTCGAGTTGAACACTGTTAAACTTTCCCCATGGCACGTGCGGTCGGACAACACCATGGAGATGTCCCCGGTGCCCTCATCGAGGCTGCGCTCGGTCTGATCGAGGAGGGTACGGAGCCGAGCCTGCGAGCCGTGGCACGACGAGCCGACGTATCGCCGGCCGCGGCCTACCACCACTTCGCGGGGAAGGACGATCTGCTCACCGAGGTCGCGCATCAGGGCTTCGTGGCCCTCGCCGCCACTCAGGCCGACGTCGCCGGCGCGGACGCGGACCGTCTCGAAGCGATCACGGCGGCCTACGTGCGCTTCGGTTGGGCCCACCCGACCCACTACCGGCTGATGTTCGCGATGCCGCCCCACCAGCGGACCGGCACGACCGCCGCCGCCCTGCAGGAAGTCGCGCTGGGAACCTTCGCCACCCTTGCGGCATCCATCGCGGAAGCGAACCCGACGCTGAACGCCGAGGAGGCCGCCCGACGAGCGTTGATGACCTGGTCGCTCGCTCACGGCGTCGTCCAGATGGGCCCGTGGGAAGGACTGCCCAGCGGCCCCGCCGACGCCGACGCGCTGGCCGCGGCTGCCGGACGAGCGGCACGCGCGATCGCCCTGGACCCGGTGTAGCTCCGAGAGCCGCACCCCACCGAGATCAACAACGACAACGACCACCGCCGCCGCCACCACCACCACCACCACCACCACCACCACCACCACCACCGTGTGGACCATCACCGCCGAGGAGAACGCCATGCGTCGAATGATCACGCTCTCACTGTCACTGAACATCGCAGTGCTCGTCCCGATCTGCCTCGGACTTGCGCTCGACACCGGATGGGTCGCTCGTGCCTACGGCGAGTCGACCCAGGCTCGCGGCATCCTGCTGTCCATCTACCTGGCCATCGCCGTGCTCTCGCTGGTGCTTCTGATCCGGCCTAATCGTCGGATGACCGCCGCACTCCTCCTCGTCCAGGTCCTGTACAAGGTGACGACCCCGTTCACGGTCGGCACGCTCCAGAACCCGGTCGTCATCAGCAACCTCGCCATCACGGTGGTCCACATCGCCACACTCGTGCTCATCTTCCGCGAGAGCAGAACCGCTCCATCCCCTACTCGACTGGCCGCCTGACCAGTCGGCCCTCGACCGTGCTGACGTGGGCGCGACCGGTGGTGGCGTCAGGTTCGATCGCCGGGCGGGGTCACGGTCTCGTTCAGTTCCTCGGCTCGGCGGCGGAGGAAGGAGCGTTCGGATTCGTTGGTGCTGCACTCGATGGCGCGGTCCA
This sequence comes from Acidimicrobiales bacterium, assembly GCA_025455885.1. Classification (NCBI taxonomy): domain Bacteria; kingdom Bacillati; phylum Actinomycetota; class Acidimicrobiia; order Acidimicrobiales; species Acidimicrobiales bacterium. Next base: position 186,943 of record JALOLR010000008.1, on the reverse strand, counting down.
GCGCGGCGGTGGCGTCGTCGAGGCGGTCGAGTTTCCCTCGTACCCAGGGTCGACGTGAAAGCCTGAGACGTTTACAAGACCACGCTGCTTCCACTTGAATCGCGCAGAGATCAGGCCGAGTGCATCAGAAGGGATCCGAACCGTTTCCTCAGTTAGAAGATTCGCAAACTGACCTGGCGGAATTCTGACTTGGTCGCTCGGCTCAACGCGTCGCTTGGTCTTGGAGTCCTCCCCCGTGACGTATACCTCTGAGCCGAGCCGGAGCTCGTACGAGCAGTTCTGGACGAACCTTGCTTCGTACGGATCAACGAGGCCTTCGGCCGGCAGCCGGAGCTTTAGGGTTTCGGTCGACCAGAACCCTGCCATTAGCCTCGCGCCGGCGTCACAGACGCGATCGAGTGACTAACTTGCAGCTCATCCACGGGCGAGGATGGGAGTCTCTCGTTGCAAACGGTCGACAACTTCACGCCGAAGATAGCTATGTCTGGCAGCCTCTTACTCTGGAAATCACTCCACGTACCAGTGTCAATTGCGTCCACAAACAGGCCTGCCAGCTTCGTGACGTGGAAGGTGTAGTGGCGGAGCTGGTCGATCTTCGACAGTCCAAACACGTCTGGGTGGAACTGTCGGTCGTGCATCATCTGGGCAACCTGCACCTCGTCCCAGTTCTGGGCGTCAGCAAGTGCGTTGACCCCGGCGAGCACGGGTGATTGGCGCTCATCTGCGAACCGCAGAAGGCTTGATGTCTCGACTTGTCGGAGTCGCTCGGCGTAGGCCCTGCGCAGCGAGAGCCCGGATGCGGAGGCGAGGCTTGCGGCCATGGTCCGCATCTCATCGGCGGCCATTGTGACCCCGTAGGTGGTGCCGGGCTCGTTGTGTTCGACGTGCTCACAGAAGGAAGCACAAGCAGCGGCTGCGCGAACGAGCGTTCGTACTGACCGCTCGAGCAGCTCGGGTGCCGCAGCCGGCTGCTCTCTTGGCCGGGGATCGTTCATGGCCACCTCCGTCGGACAAATTACATCGGTGTGATCCTAGCTCACAGCCGCGGGTGTCGCTGGCCGATCGGGATCAGGCTCCCGATCGGCTGCCCTAGGTGACCGTCGCCATGGGGAGCGGATGACCGAACCGACGCAAGCGCGCCCAGGCTACCCGCGGCAGCGCGCGTGAACTGGTGGCACGGGCGGTGCGCCACTTGACGGGTGTGTCAATCACGGCAGCTGAGATCAGCGACAACAGCCTCGTTGATTCCCCACTTCGGAGGGAACCAAGCGGACATAGGCGCGGCGGCCGGCCTGTATCGCTGCTTGATTCGCGAGCCAGGAGCGAAGGCCGAGAGGTCCGGGCGTGCCTGCCGTGTGTACTTGTCCACCTCGCAGAAGAGATTCTGCGCGTCGATGAGCTGGAGAGGCCGACCCCAGAGGTCGTGCCAGGCGAGGTTCCGTTTATCGAACGCGTCAACCTGCTGCTCGACGACCCATCGGATTACCTCCGCAGGGGAGTAGTCGCCAGCGTCGGTGAAGCACTTGCGGATACCCCGGAGCGCCCCTGGGCCGGCGACGACATAGTCCGCTTCAGAGAATGACAGGTGAGGGGTGTAGTTGAGGTCGATGAGAAACTGGTACGCGAGGAATGGGCCGATCGACTCATACGACCGCAGTACGTCGAAGGCTGCTGCCATCGAAGGTGCTGATCCGACTTTGTGGGGAGCCCTGTCGCTGACCATGTGGCGGAGAAGACCGAGATGGCGGCGGAACTTTGCTCCGGTTCCACTCCTTGGCGGAGGCATGATGTACGCAGCGTTGTAGATGGGGCGATGCGTCGGCACTTCAGCCAGCGCCCGGTCGAGATCTTCATTCAGTAGCGCCGCCACGCCGACCTCGCCGGTGGTGGCTTGCAAGTATTCCCACGTATCGATCCGGTTGAACACTTTGAATACGAGGACTCGGACGAAGGTATCGGCCCAATCCCGCGGCTCATCGTAGATCACGTTGTTGATCAGGTACTGGCTCACCCGATCGCTGGCTCGGTAGACGTTCGTGAAGCGATGAGCGGTGAGTACAGGGTCAGTGGTCAAGGCCGACCCAGTGAGGCCGTCGAGACGGTGCCGATAGACCTGTTGGCGTTCGGCAGCGAACTGCCAATACACGTCGTACCCAGGACCGGGTCGAGGCGGTCGTCGATGCGTGATGAACTGCATCAGACCCCCTCGGCGCGCTGGTCGGTCAGTGCCGCAGCTAGGCCGCCAACACAGAGCGACGCGATCTCCCCAGGGCGATGTGAGGCGCTAAGCAACATCCGGCGCTCTGCGGTGAGACCATCAGCCTGCAGATTCCATTCGGCGTCAGACGCGACGGTGTGAAGCGTCTCGAGTGCCGCTTGGACCGATGCGTCATCCTCGCCCTCGGGGAGGCCTGGTGGAAGCCAGTCGAACGGGCCAGCGCCAAGGCGCCGGGCAATCGCGGTTGTGGCGCCGCCGAATCCACCAGCCATATAGATCGGCTGCCGTCTTTCGATTGCAAAAATCGCCTCCTCCACCACTCCAGGCATCGCGCCGAGGAAGCCGCGTAGTTTGCCACCTACTAGGACCCGGCTGTGGGTGTTCTCGGCCATCTGCCGGCGTAGCCCCGAATAGGACGCAGCTCGTTCGACGTCCGACAGCGACTCCTCCGACTGTGACATACGGCGCCAGTCAGTGGGTTCGCCATGTTCGTCCAGTGTTGTGAGCGTCCCCCAGATTCCGAGCTGACGGTCGATCTCGTCCAGCTCCTCGCGACTCATCGGTAGGTGTTCAGGAAGAGGGACGAAGAGCCGGAGAGACTGTCGTGTCGCACCGAATCGCCGAACTTCGTTCATGACCTGCTGCGTGAAGCCAGACGGTCGCAGCCGGCCCCCGTAGGCGATAACTCCCCCCGCCAAGAGGATCGCGCGGGCGATCTCACCAACCGCTAGGTCGGCGTGCCTCGAGTCCAGGCCGAGCCTCGCGAGGTCAGCGCTATCGGAGACCGAGAGCCCGACGGTGATGCCGTCGAGCGCCTCGCGTGGGATGAGATCGGGGTCGTCGCTGGTCATGGACGTACTTGCCCCCCTCGGTTCGCGAAGGTGCGAGGGGTCAAGATCTCCACGAGCCCGATGAGGTCAGCGACTGCGAGCAGGTCGTTGACCGACTCCATTTCCGCGTGGCCGAGCGGGGGGTCGGGGTGGAGGACGAAGAGGCGGTCGTCTGGTATCGGCTTCTTCGCGATTGTGTGGAGCCACGCCGCGAGCGTTATGGGTTCGGGTGCGTTGGCGGGAAGCCAGTCGAAGCCGTAGCTGGCCAGTCGCGAGCGTTGGTGTTTCCAGAGTGAGCGCTTGAGTGCCTCGTCGGCCAACTTGTTCAGTGCCTTCTCGATCGCGCTGCGCTGCTCGTCGACATCAGTTCGATCACAGGACACCGAAGGGACGTGGTCCATGAGGAATGACCCTCGTTCCTCGCCGTCGCGAAGTGCCTGAAGGGTGACGATGGGCATGTCGGCGCGCTTAGCCGCGAGGACCTCCCGCTGACACCAGTCCCGGCTCGCGAACAGGTCGGTCCGCACGATTAGCAGGGCGCTAGTCGCTGCTGCGCTCGTGAGTTCTTCCTCCCATGTGACTCCAGGCTGCAGATCCTGCGCGTCGAAGAACGGGCGCAGGTGAGTCTGACCGATCACCGCCCGGACCAGGGACACGAGTTCGAGCACCCGATCTGGCTCCTCCTCCGGTGAGTTCCGTTTCGTATGGCTGATGAAGACCCGTAGCGGCTCGCCTGCCGAACCGTCCACGAAGCCGGTGATCGAGTGCGCGAGATCTCGGCAGAGCACAGCTCCATCAGTCGCCCCCGCGCTCGTGAGGAGCTGCTTGTCGCCGAATATCTCGGCGAGCCGGGACCCAGATGCCATGGCGGCGTCGTCGACCCCGAGCCCGAACACGGCAACGTCTGGGTTTGCCTGGGCTGCCGAGGCGAGCGTCTGAAGGTAGGAGTGCCACGGGCCATCGCCCTGCGCGGCTCGGGCCATGTGCGTCCCGAGCACCAGAACCACGACCGTGACAGCGGCAGACGAGAGGCCATTCGGCAGCGGCTCAACGAACGGCAGAGGGCGCGGGGCGGAGATGGGGTCATCCCATCCAGCGCTACGCGTGTAGACCTCGACCGCTCCGCCCACGAGACCAGCAAACGCTGTGCCGTGAAAGTGCTTCAGGAGCGTGTCGGCGATCTGTTTCCCTGATTCATCGCCAGGGTGCCAGAGGACGAAAACCTCAAGAACGGGCGGGATCAGCACGAGGTCATCCGCTCCGCACCACCCCGACTGTCACGCCCCCTTCGTAGCATGGGGGGACCGGGTTCAGCAGGAGGTCCGAGGCGGAGTGTCAGACATCCATAACGTGTTCATCAGCCACCGCCACGAGGACGACGCCCTCGTGACGGATCTCAAATCGCTGCTCGCTGGACGAAACGTTGTAATCAGGGATTCTTCAATCACGACTGAGAACCCCAATAAGGCGTCGAGCGAGGACTACATCAAGTCCGGGGTTCTAGCGCCCACCATCAACTGCGCGGGCAAGGTCATCGTCATCATCACACCTGACACCAAGAATCACGAATGGGTCGACTGGGAGATCGAGTACGCCGAGAAGCAGGGGAAGGAGATCATCGGAGTGTGGGCACCCGGCTCTGAGGGCTGCGAGGTGCCGGTGCCCCTCGAGCAGCACGCCGACTCCATCGTCTCCTGGGATGCCGACAAGATCGTGGACGCACTCGACGGGAAGCAACAGTGGGACCAGCCAGACGGCTCCCCGCGAGCGCCGCAAACCGTCAACCGGATCGGATGCTGACCGCCGTGCGTCTCTACAGCTACAAGGTTCGGTACGACATCGGGTTCGCGCCCAATCCGTTCCACGGAGTGTGCACGCTTGCCACGTGCAAGCCGCGGGTCCGCAACAGCGCCTCGCCCGCCGACTGGGTCGTCGGGGTTGGCGCCCGGACACGCGGGACCCACGGGCGATTGGTTTTTGCTATGCAGGTCGACGAGAAGGTGACGTTCGACGACTACTGGAATGACCCCCGGTTCAAGCGGAAGAGGCCAGATCGGCGCGGAAGCCTCAAGTACCGCTACGGCGACAACGTGTATCACCGGTCAGCGGCCGGCAACTGGCTTCAGGAGGATTGCCGTCACAGCCTTGAGGACGGGTCGCCGAATCCCGACCATGTAGAGCGAGATACCAGTGCCAACAGTGTTCTCGTCGCTACCCGATTCACCTATTGGGGTGGGCAAGGGCCCCAACTTCCGCCAGAGATGCGGAACTGGGGTGGGGTCGACTTGGGAGAGCCGGGCCGGGATCACTCGTATAAGCCCTACACCCCCGACATGATCAAGGCCTTCGTCGTGTGGGTCGACCAGTTGCCAGCCGGCTACCAGTTTCCCCCCGTCGACTGGAAGTAGCTGCAGATGTAGATGCAGAAGATGACGGAGCCCGCGCCATGTCGGGGAAGGAATGCGACGGCGAGTTGGCCCAGTCGATCTCGTACCCGGCCGCCTCCCCGATGGGGCCTGCTGCACGGCTGGGTGATCGCACTGCCAACAGGTCACCCTGAGCCGGCCTTGGGTGACCTCGTGCGGCGCCTACTTCCTGATGCCATGGCGATGACGGCGCTGCGTGTCTTCTCAGCCCGCCGACTGGAACTGTTCGTAGCGCTCCTCGAGACGTTCCGTGTCGGGTTGGTCAGCGACTCTTGGCGGGAGCGAGATCACGTTGCCGTGGAGATCCTGAAGGCCATGGCGCAGCATCGGTCCGTCGACCTCGTCGAGGATGTCATGACGGATCTCGACGACATGGTCGGGGCGGATGCCCAGGATGTTCGAGTCGAACGCGGCGTGATGGATCTTGCAGAGCGCCAGCCCGTTCGGCACCACCGGCTCACCGCGAGGGTGGCGATCGCTGAGGATGTGGGCGGCGTCGAGGAGCTCGGTGTGGCGGAGGTGGCAGATCGTGCACTTCTTGGCGTAGGCGGTGAGCACCCGCTGCCGGAAGCCGGCCTGATGGACGCGGGTCAGGCCCATCCGAGTGACGTACTGCCGCCGAGCGTTGACCGAAGTGTCGGCTGCGATGCCGGGGGCGAGCGCATCGACGTCTTCGCAGGCCATGAGGAAGGTGAGATTGGTCGGGTCATCGGCGGCGATGACCATCGGCCAGAGCGGGGCGTACCAGCCCTTCTCGACTCCTCGGAAGTAGAGGAGGGGTCGGCCCTCCTGCATCAACTGTCGAAGTCCGGCGTTGTCTCGGTGGGTTGGGTCTGTCTGGAAGTACTTGTAGCGCAGGAAGCCGTCGTCGCCGGCCACGTCGCCGTAGGGATCGCTCGGGCTGGTGGTGATCGAGATGGGCAGCGATCGGCCTCGGGGCGTCCAGATGCCGCGTTGGCCTATCAGCGTGACGCGCTGGCCGATGAAGTCAAACCCTTCGGAGAGCACCCTCCATGGCAGGACATCGCCATAGCGAGCGCTCAGTTCCTCCACATAGGCGAAGGCAGCCCACCGCATCAGCCAGTCTTCGTCCGGTTCCGTCATGCCGCCCTCCTGTGAGCTCGACGCTAGGCGGGTAACCGGGCGGTTGGGGTGCCACACGAGCTCCGTGCTTGGGCATCCCGGCTAGCGCGATGGCTGGACGGCATCTCGCGCGATGGACGTGGTGCTCGTCACGCCGGGGGAAGGCGTTGGGCGAGGAGACGTGCGATCTGGTTGACCTGTGCGGCATCGAGGTCGCCCGGCTCGAGGATGCGCTTTGTGAGGGCCTTTGGCCAGATGACGGTCACGCCGTCGAAGTCGAAGGGTTTGTTGGATAGGCCCCGGGGCGAGTCGAGGAAGCACAGGGTCGGCCTGATGGGTGCCGACGGATACCGATCCCCCAGGGCAGCGCGCACGTCCTCCGCCTGCTTCTGCACTCCCTCGATCAGCTTGGTCTGGTCTTGTCGGCCCACGTACAGACGGAGGTCCTTGCGGAAGAGCCCTCCGACGTCTCGACGCTCCACCTTCTTGTCGGCGTAGAGCTTGGCGTCGATGACCCATACCCCGTTCGGGCACACGACGAGATGGTCGATGTTCGCCCGGGTCCGCGGACGACGCCGATCGTGCAAAACGACTGTGTCCTCGCCGGCGAGCCCATCGAGCCGCACTCCCAGCCTTCGCTCGCCAGTTGCCCCCGTCTTCCACGCCGTCGTCGTCTGTGGCTCCTCAGTGACGCGTAGGCGGAAACCGCCAGTCCTCGGATGCCGAGTCCGGATCGCCTCCTCGCGCGCCGCGACTCGCTTGTCGTACTCCGCCTGTGCCGAGCCGCCAGCCTTGCTACCGAGGGGGAGCGGCGGCGGGGGTTCCGGCGGCACGGTGACGGGTGGAGGTTCGGTCGTCAACGTGACGTCGGTATGGCATGCCTCGCAGGTCGCCGCCTTCCCGTCGCTGTCCCACCAGGCCTGAGTTCCCGGCAGGAGCGCAGCACCACAGGTGCGACAGGTCGCCCGGTATCGAAGTCGCAGTTGCCGTTCCGTCAACGGCTGCGCCTATCTCTCGTTGACCCGGGCCCACCCGGGCCCAACGTGCCTTTGCTGTGTCGGCCGACACCGAGATCGAGTCGGCCGCGTTGGGCGCTGTTCATCGTGGGCTGGCGGTCAGCTGCCGTCGTAGGGTCACCGTCAGTGGATCGGCACGAATGGCTCGAGCGTGTAGCGGCGATCAAGCAGTGGGCGCATGACGGGCGGCGCGCGCCGCACAAGCCGCTGCTCCTGCTCGCTGCCATCGGTGAACTCCAGCGGACCGGGTCGAGCGCGCTTCGGTTCGCTGACGCCGAGGAGCGCCTCAAGCGGCTGCTCACCGAGTTCGGACCGCCCGGCACGGGAGCGACGCCGCAGTACCCGTTCGTCCGCCTCCAGAACGACGGGCTCTGGCAGGTCGACACCGAAGACGGGTCGACGGCGACGGAGAACCTCGGTCAGCTCCGCTCGAGCGGCGCAACCGGCCGGCTCGCTCCGGACTTCGAGGCGGCCCTCGTCGCCGACTCTGCCCTCGGGTCGCTGGTGGCGCGGCTCCTGCTCGACCGGGAGTGGGAGGACTCGCTGCACGAGGACATCTGCGCCGCCGTCGGCCTCGACCTCGACGCACTGGAGATCGACGCCGTCCGCCAACGGGTCACCGAGCTCGACCCCGCCCGCCCGAGGCGTGACCCGGCGTTTCGCCAGTCGGTCCTCGTCGCCTACGAGTACCGCTGCGCCATGTGCGGCTACGACGGGCTGCTCGGCGGGGAGGCGGTGGCGCTGGAGGCGGCCCACGTGCGGTGGTGGTCCCACCAGGGGCCCGACACCGTCGACAACGGGCTGTGCCTGTGCAGCCTTCACCACAAGCTGCTCGACCGCGGGGTGATCGGCGTGTCCGACTCCTACGAGGTGACCGTGTCCCGCCAGTTCGTCGCCCGCTCCGAGGCCGGTAAGCGCTTCGTCCTCGACCTCGTCGGCCGACCGCTGGGCGAACCACAAGCGGGGGAGTCGCTCCCCGAACGGGCCCACGTCGCCTGGCACACCGACCAGGTCTTCAAAGGCCCGACTCGCCTCGCGGCTGGCTGAGGCCGAGCTCCCGCCTTCACAGGCGATGCCCAGCAGCGACGGCACGTCGGTCTCGGTTCCTTCGAAGTCGAGGTGGAGACCCCGGTGCACCTCGAGAGGCGTCGGGACCGGCGGGCGGGTCGTGGTGGTGGGCATGGGGTGCTCCTCGCTGGGTCGTGACCGCCGTCGATCGGCCGTCGCCCTTCCAGCAATGCGCCAGCTTGCCGGCACCTGTCAACCGCCCACCGGGGTTCCCCTACGGGGAAGAAAATCCTGGGAACACGCGGCCTGTCGGAGCATCGGAATTCCATCCGATGGCGACCGGGTGGGCGCTTCGTCGGCCCGTTGCTGGCCAGCTCGCCTGCCCGCGCAGGCTGGCACGCAAGGTCTAGGGACGTTCGAAGCTGAACGAGCGCACCGGAGGCGACGGGAATGCTTCGGGACAGAGCTCGACGCGGCGGAGCGATCGGGCTCACGCTGGCGGCGGTCATGGTCGCGTTGGGCACTGCGACGCCTTCGAGCGCCGCGGTGCTCGAGCCGCGGGTGTTCGTGCCCGTCGGCGCTGGCGTGTACCAGACCTACGTCGTACCCGACGGGGTCTACTTGCTGCAGGTGATCCTCCAGGGCGGCCAGGGCGGCCGCGGAGGCGGTGGCAGCTCTTGGGGAGTCGGCGGGGCGGGAGGTCGCGGTGCGCAGGTCGTCGTGGGGGTGGCGGTGGTCCCCGGTGAGACGCTGGCCGTTCTCGTGGGATCACAGGGCTCCCCCGCTTCGATTCTCGACATGCCAGCTGACGGTGGCGGCGGGGGCGCCATGAGCGTGATCTCCCGCGGCGGGACACCGTTGGCCATCGCCGGTGGCGGTGGGGGCGGCGGAGGCGGCGGGGCCACGGAACTCAGCAACACCGTCGGCGGCCGCGGCGGCAACAGTGGCCACGACGGCTACAAGTCCGAGCCGGGCGGGTCGGGGCACGGAGGCTTGACAGGGCCGCTCCAGTTGGGCGGCGCCGCCGGATCCTGCGAATACCCAGACGTCCCCGACCAGGACACCTGTGCCACGCCGGGAGGGCCGGGCGTCGGCACGTCCGGGGGCGCCGGCGGTGCGGGCGAGCGCGAATACCTCCCGCAACAGGACGACCCCTGTGACGGCTCCGCCGGTGGCGACGGTGGACAGGGCGCGCTCGGCGGTGGTGGTGGAGGCGGCGGCGGCTGCGGAGGCGCCTTTTCCCTGTTCGGCGTGGGTGGCGGGGGCGCGGGCGGGACGAGTTCCCTCTTCGGCAACGCCGGGCTGATCTTCGAGGGGGCCAACTCCGGCGACGGCCAAGTGATCGTCAGCCCACTCCCGGGGTCGGCCCCACCGGGGGACGGTCAGCCACCAGGCACTGAGCCGACCACGACCGCGCCGCCGGAATCCGTCGCACGCATCGAAGAAACCACCCCCGTGGCCGCTCCCGTCACCGTCGTGCCCCAGCTCACCGGCTGACTCGACCCCCGATCAGTGGAGGGAATGAGAGCGGGTGGCGCCGGCGCCTGGCCCCTCACGCCGAGCCGTCACGAACCGAACGTCATGCGGGCCGCGCGGGAATGCCGCGTGTTCGGGTCTGCCGCGACTCTGGGTGACGGTGCCAGCCGCCCCCGAAGCGCCCCATAGGCCGCGGGCCGAACCACGCATCGCGAACGTGCCGACCGCCCTTCTTGGGCTGGTGAGCTCGATGTGATCCGTCCCCGATCGGCCGACGAGCGAACGCCGTAGGCGGAGGCCGCCTTCCCGTCATGCAGGAGGGAGGCGCTCGGCAAGTCGACGTGCGATCTGGTTGACCTGTTCGGCCTCGAGGTCGCCGGGCTCGATGATCTGCTTGACGAGGGCCTTCGGCCAGATGACCGTCACGCCATACAAGTCGAAGGGTTTGTTGGATAGGCCCCGGGCCGAGTCCCTGTCGTCGGTCGCCCTCGTGGGTCAGCGGCCGACGGCCGCCTCGAGTTCGGCCTTGTTCATCTTGGAACGGCCCTTGATGTTCTTGTCCCGGGCTTCGTTGTAGAGCTGGTCTCGGGTCCGTCCGCCGGCTCCCCGATGCGAACGAAGACCACCCCGCCGGCCCGCAGAGATGTCATCGGTGGACGTGCGACTCGATTCCTTCGCTTCGCCCGCGCGCGCTCGTTCTTTGTTAACAGTCCGGGCGGCGATCTCCTCGGCCGTGTCCTCACCCTCGCCGCGCTCGAGCAGCCCCTCCTTGATGTGGTCGTACTGGCGCTCACGCTTCTCACTCCATGATCTGGGCATATCGAGCTCCTCGCTTCGTTCAGCTGTCGAGTAGTTGGCATGCTCAGCCGGTCAGGGTTCGCCGTCCGCGCCTGCACCTTCGCTGAGCGACGGATATCGGTCTGCGGCAAGCCTCGCCGCGAGGTGGGCGGCGTTCACGGCGGCAGTCCGGGTGGTCTGAGCGGTCTTGTCGGGGAACGGCTCCTTGTTCTTCAGGTCGACGCCCTGCATGGCCTCACCGACCCAGTACGTCATGCCGTTCGCGGGGATCGTGAACCCCACGTCGTTGAGCCCCTGGAAGAGCTCAGCGCCAACATGATGCGCGCCGTCCTCGTTGCCGACGACCGCGACGATCGCCACCTTGTCGACGGGTCGCATTTGCTCTCGGTCATCGACGTCGCTCAGCAGACCGTCGAGGCGTTCGAGAACCCGTTGCGCAGTGCTCGCGGGGTGACCCAGCCAGATCGGCGTCGCCAGCACGAATATCTCGGCATCGAGGATGCCCTCGAGTAGAGCGGGCCATTGGTCTCCCTCACCCTCGTCGGAGGTGACACCAGGCCGGACATGGTGGTCAACGACCCGTTCGCGAGCCAGATCGATCTCGAGCGTGGCGAACTCGACGGCGAGGCGATCGAGAAGGACATCTGTGCTCGACTCCGAAGGCGACGGCTTCAGGGTGCAGTTGAGCGCGAAGGCACGCATGAAGCCTCCCTACCCGTCCATCACGGCAACAGAAGCCGGATTCATGCGGCGGGGCGACCCCTGTCGCCACCATCCATCCGTCGGCTGTCCTGTGAGGCGACACCGCCAAGGGCCCAGCGCTCCGCGACGACCCATGACCGCCCTACGTCGCGCGATCACCCCTGCCGCTGGACCTCGGCATCGCCTTGGCTTCCCCGGGGTAGAGGTTCTTGGACGCACCGCCGAGCCCCGCGGAGGTGACCGTGCCCGACGACCAAGACCGAGCCGAGGCCCTCGACGACGAAGGGAGCCTTCCCCGCTCGAAAGACACACGCCGTCGACGTGCTCGACCAGACCGCCGAAAGCGACCCGGGTGACGCAGTGACAGGCCGCTCCGAAGTCGACGACGACGAGCCAGGCCTTGACCTCGACGGCATCGAGGCCACCTCGGACCCCTTCGATGACCCGTTCCACGTCGAAGAACCGGCCCCCGAGGTCGCCGCCATGCACCTTGAGGAGACCACCCTATGACCGCATTCGGCTACACGTTGTCCAGCGAAGAGCATCCGCCCCGCGACCTCATGGCCATGGCCCGGCGCGCCGAAGAGGCCGGGTTCGACTTTCTTTCGATCTCCGATCACTTCCACCCGTGGGTCACCGCCCAAGGCCACAGCCCGTTCGTGTGGAGCGTCCTCGGCGCCATCGCGGCATCCACCGAACGCATCGAAGTCGGCATCGGTGTGACGTGTCCGACCACGCGGATCCACCCCGCGATCATCGCCCAAGCCGCCGCGACCACATCGCTGCTGATGCCTGGCCGGTTCTTCCTCGGGGTCGGCACCGGCGAAGCGCTCAACGAGCACATCCTCGGGCACCGCTGGCCCCGACCCGAAGTGCGCCGAATGATGCTGCGCGAAGCCCTCGACGTGATCCGTGCCCTCTGGACCGGCGACACCGTCGACCACCACGGCGACTTCTACGACGTCGACAACGCAAGGTTGTTCGACCCTCCCGACAGCGCCCCGCCGGTCATCGTCTCCGGGTTCGGCGAAGCCGCCATCGAGCTCGCCGCCGAAATCGGCGACGGGTACTGGGGTCACAGCCCCGAACGCGACGCGGTCAACGCGTTCGAGTCCGCGGGCGGCACCGGCCCGCGCTACGCGCAGCTCAACGTCTGCTGGGCCGACGACGAGGCCGCCGCCCGCAAGACGGTCCACCAGTACCGCGACGCCGGCTACGACCACCTCTACTTCCACCAGATCGGACCCGACCAGCACGGCTTCCTCGACTTCTGGACCAACACCCTCCAACCCGCCCTCGCCGACCTCGACAACCCCTGACCCAAAGGAGCCAGCAATGCCCACCGCACGAGAAATCATGACCCCCGACCCCACGTTCTGCGCCGACGACGTCACCGCCGCCGACGCCGCCCGCCAGATGGCCGACGACGGCATCGGCGCCGTCCCGGTCTGCAGCACCGAAGGCCGCCTCGCCGGTGTCATCACCGACCGCGACCTCGCCGTCCAGGTCATCGCCGCCGGGCTCGACCCCCAGACCACCAGGATCAGCGACCTGCTCGACGGCTCCGAAGTCGTGACCATCGGCGCCGACGACAGTGCCGAGGAAGCCATCCGCACCATGAAGGACCACGCCGTGCGACGCCTCCCTGTCATCGACGGCACCCGCCTCGTGGGAATGGTCAGCCAAGCCGACATCGCCCGGGCCATGCCCGACGCCAGGATCGGCGACCTCGTCGACGCCATCTCCAGCGCCCCGGCCAACGGATGATGGCCGCCAACCAGACCGGGGCCATCCTCACCCGCACCAACCCCGACTGCGGCTGCCGGCTCCGCATCGAACAACCCTGCCCCCACGGCGACACCTACACCTGCGCCTGCGGACACCCCCTCGAACCCCTCGCCCAGAGCCCCCTCGCCGACGCGCCCGCCTGAACCCCATGAGCGCTAGCGGCCACCGCGGCAAAGTGCACGTCGGGTGCTCCGGCTGGTCGTACCCCGAATGGCGCGGGCTCGTCTACCCCGCCGAGCTCCCCGCCCCCCGATGGCTCGCCACCTACGCAACCAGGTTCGACACCGTCGAGATCAACTCCACCTTCTACCGATTGCCTGCCCAGACCACCGTCGACCGGTGGGCGGCCGACGCTCCACCCGGATTCACCTTCGCGGTCAAGGTCGGACAGTTCGGCAGCCACCGCAAGAAGCTCACCGACCCCGCGACGTGGCTCGCCAACCACCTCGACCGGGTCCGCCGCCTCGGCGCCCATCTCGGACCCAACCTGGTGCAGCTCCCGCCGCGCTGGAAGCGCAACGCGAACCGCCTCGGCGAGTTCCTTCACGCCTGCCCGCCCGACATCAGATGGGCGGTCGAGTTCCGGGACGCCAGCTGGCTCCACGACGACATCCTCAACCTCCTTGCCCGCCATCACGCCGCGCTCTGCGTCCACGACCTGCTCCCAGACCATCCCTGGGAGCTGACCACCACCTGGACCTACGTCCGCTTCCACGGGCCCGACGCCCTCAGCCACCCCTACCGCGGCAGCTACCCAACCAGCCAACTGCGACACGCCGCCGAGCGACTCGATCACTGGCGCAGCAGCGGGGTCGACATCCATGCGTACTTCAACAACGACCACGCGGCTCGCGCCGTGGTCGACGCAACCCGGCTCCGCGAGCTACTCGAGCCGCCGCGGGCGCGCCGTTCGAACCCGCCCAAACGACCACCAGCATCCCGTGACACGGGAGACCAGACGATCCCTCAACCTGGGTAGGGGAAGTGCGCCCGCCCGCGACTGGAGCCGACCGCCATGGATACTCAGACACCACATGCGAAGACGGACAACCAGGAGGAGAGGCAAGTCGATGCCGCTCGATCAGCGCACGCCATCAGATTGGCGCGGTTGAGCGACGAGCAGCGCTCGTACCTCCGGTTCGGGGCGATGATCGTCACCTCGATGGTGGTCATGTTCGTCATCATGTACCTCAACACCTACGAGTTCTCCCACGTGCAGTGGAGCGAGACCCGGTTCTTCATGACGTGGGTGATGGGCGCGGCGATGGCGATCGTGATGCTGACGTTCATGCTCGGCATGCACAACAACAAGCGGGCGAACACGGCGATCTACCTCGGCAGTGTCATCGTGTTCGCCGGGGCGTTGTGGCTCGTCCGCAGCCAGGCGACCGTGGATGACACCTCCTACATGCGCGCCATGACGCCCCACCACTCGATCGCCATCCTCACCAGCGAGCGGGCAAACCTCGAAGACGTCCGGGTCCAGGAGTTGGCTGATGAGATCGCGGAGGCACAGCGGCGGGAAATCGCAGAGATGGAGTGGTTGATCGCCGACATCGAGGAGAACGGTGTCGCGTCTACCGAGAAGGAGGCGGGCGAGCGGCCAGTACCGGAGCTCGGTGCCGAGCCCTGATCCCCGGAACGACGGACTCGTCGGCTCAGCCTGTCCACGTTGCGATGATCGTCGCAGCCACTCGACCTGAAAGGAAAGCTCCATGTCTGGCATCGCCATCATCACCGAAGCGTGTATCGACACCAAGGACCGAGCCTGTGTCGATGTCTGCCCCGTTCAGTGCATCTACGAGTTCAACGCCGTCGACGGCGTCCTCTTCTCCGAGGACGAGGCCGGCAGCGGAGAGATCGCGAACACTCACCTACCCGATCCCGACCACGTTTCCGTCTTCGCCGACGGTCTGCTCTACGTCAACACCGAGGAATGCACTTCGTGCACAGCCTGCTACCAGCCCGACGTCTGCCCGGTTGGGGCCATCTACTCCGAAGAGCGCGTGCCCGACGGCAGCCCGGATGCCAAGTACAACGCCGAGGATCCCAACAAGGGCCATGACCACCGGTACTTCATCCAGCTCAGCCGCGACGTGTTCGCCGACTGATCGCGCCACTGGCGCCTCGTGCCCCCTGGCTGGCCGCGCCGGCCCTTCCAGCAGCGAGCCCCTCGTCTGCGCTCTCGGCGCAGTGGCCGATTCTGTCCACAGGCTCGGGCGTCGGACGCTCCCCAGGTCCCGGCTGGATTGACGACCCCTTCTCAGGGGATGGCCGTGGTGGGGCTGGCCTACATGCTGGGGGCGTTGCCTGGGCCGACGCCAGTCAAACCGAGGCCAAACACACCGGGCCGAACCGTCCCGGATAGGCGTGGATTCGCTCGAGCTGGGTGATTCTCGAACAGCGCGCCAACCAGCGCATTCGCCCCGCCTTCGTCACCCACCCGGACGAACTCGTCGGGCGTGTCACTCCTCGGTGATCTCCGGCGAGTTGGCCCTCCCGCGCCGGGCTCAGGACGGTGAGAGGACCGTGACGCCGAGCAGCTCCGCGGCGTCTGACAGGCGGTCGTCGTAGGTGACGATGCCGTCGAGCTCGTCTCCGAGCTCGAGCGCTGCTGCGAGGTGGATCGCGTCGAGGCTCCTGAGCAGCAAGGGCTCGAGCTCGGCAGCCCGTTCGAAGGTCTCGGCCGGAAGGCTGAGAAGGGTGATCGAGTCCAGCACGGCCCGCGCTCGAGGCATCTGCTCCGGCGCGCCGCGGCGGGTCGCGCGCAGGAGCTCCGTCCGGAGCAGGTCGCTCGAGACGACGTCGTCCGCGTGCTCGCCGGCCCACCGGCTCAGGGCTCGCGACCCAGCCTCGGACACCACCAGCTTCACGGCGGCCGACGTGTCCAGATAGAAGGCCACCCTAGAAACGCTCCTCATCGCGCATCTCGTCGAGGACCGCCGAGAGCTCGCGTTGTCCTCGCTTGCGTTTCGGGGGTGTTCCGAGATCGGCGAGTGACCGCTTCGGTCCTCTTGCTCGCCGGGCAGCCAACAGGGCGTCGACGTGCCCCTCGGGAAGCGGGATCAGTTGCGCGACCGCTCGGCCCCGATCGGTGATGGTCACGACCTCACCCGAGGCGGCATCGGCCACGACTGCGGATGCGTTCTGCTTGAGTGCTCGGATGCCTACGGTCTTCATGTGCTACATCGTAGCTCATTGGGAGCGCGTGCCGAATGGCGATGTCGCACCTGCCCGTCACGCACCCGGACGTACGAGTCGGGTCGCCCGTGCTTCGGCGCCAGGTCGAGCGGATGGGTCGATCCCTCGTCACACGTACGGAGCCGCTGCGACTCGGATGAGCTCGGATTCGCTCCCGCGGAGCTTTCGTCGAGCAGCGCGTCAACCAGCGCATTCGCGCTGACCCGATCACCGACCCGGACGTGCTCGTCGGGCTTGTCCCCAGTTCGACAGCAGTTCCGTTCGGGGCAACGCCTGAGCGGCGGCCCGGGCGCCTGGTGGTCAACCGGACAAAGAGGCGCTTCGACTCGCCAGCCGACGGAGTCCCACGCCTCCGGTCCAGGCCCGTCAGTAGGCTGTCGACATGTCCGTCGTTGACACGACCTCACCGCTGGGGGCGCTCGTCGTCCGGCACCGTGACGAGATCATCGAGCTCGCCGCGCGGCATGGCGCGCGCAACGTCCGGGTGTTCGGGAGCGTGGCGCGAGGTGAGCCCGGCGAGCAGAGCGACATCGACCTGCTCGTCGACTTCGAGTCGGGGAGCTCGCTGTTCGACCTGTTGCACCTCACCGAGGAGCTCGAGCAACTGCTGAACCGCCGTGTCGACGTCGTCTCGACCGGTGGTCTCAAGGAGCGCGATCAGCGGATTCTGTCCGAGGCACTCCACTTGTGAGCCGATCTGACGATGAGCGGATCGCCGACATCGTCGAAGCTGCAGAGCAGATCTCGATCGTGGTTGCCCGCGGTCGTGATGCATGGAACGCGGACCGCTTCGCGCAGCTCGCGGTCGAGCGACTGCTGGAGATCGTCGGCGAGTCTGCTCGGGCGATGACCGAGGTCGCGCGGGCTCGGCACCCCGCTGTCCCGTGGACCGACATCATCGGGCTGCGGACCGTGCTCGCCCACCACTATCACCGTGTCGACCCGGCACAGGTCTGGTCCATCGCGTCGATCGAGATCCCCAAGCTGGCCGCCAACCTGGTGGAAGTCACCTGATCGGACGATGACGCGCGAAGCGGAGTGTGCGTTCTACGCCACGCCTGAGAACCAGGAGCCCCAGGGCCCAGCTCGACGACGACCGCGGGCCGAGCTGACCGAGGTGGTTCCAGTGCGGTTCCCTCCCGAGGCCGCCTGCTCGCTCTCCGGCTCATCGATCGTTGACTCTGCGCTCCAGTGAGACCCCGCCGGCCCCCTCGGCTGGTACATCCACGTCGATTGTGGGTGGTCGAGAACGTCGACGTACCGTGCCCGGTGGTCCTGGTGGTGTTGACGCTCGTCTCGGGGCTGTCGTTCCTCTACTACGGGTCCGGGGTCCTGTCCCGCACTGAGCTGAAGGACGAGTTCGAACGGTACGGACTGCCTGGCTTTCGTCGACTGGTGGGCCTCTTGGAGATCCTCGGCGGAACAGCGGTCATGCTCGGCTTGGCCTTCGCGCCGCTGGGGGCCGTCGCCGCGGCCGGGCTCACGACGATGATGGCCCTCGGGCTGATCGTGCGCCTCAGGATCCACGACCCACCGCGTCTCATGGTGCCCGCCGCGTCACTCGGCGCTCTCAACGCCGTGCTCGTCGTGCTCTTCCTCACGCAGTGAGGTGTCAGCGACGCCTCACCGACGCCTCACTGCGTCGTCAGTGACGCGTCGACCGGCGTCGGGCGGCGGTCGTTGCCGTTGAGCACCGCAGAGACCGTCCCGATCGCACCATCGCTCACCCGCTCGAGTCCCACCATCGGTCGGTGCGAGTTCGCCGTCCTTCGGACCGAGCGGAGGGTCGGACATCCCCGCGGCGGGAATACCTGAGGCTCGGTCGTGCTGAGACAGATGCTGCTCAACGGACTGCTCGATCATGACCGACCTCCTCGTCCCCTTCGCGATCCGGCCCACCCGATCGTCGTCGCCGTCGTCGGAGCGCGTCGTCACGCTTCCGCCGATCGACCTCCGGTCACCGGCGGTCTTCTGGTCGGTCGTCACCACCACCCTCGCGGTCGCCGCCGTCGCATCGGTCTGGTCGCCCCCGGACTGGCTGTCGCTCACCGCCTTCGTCGTCGTGATCGCCGTTCTCGGCATCCCGCACGGTGCCGCCGACCACCTCGTCATCGAGGCGATCGACGGGCGCCGCCACGGTGCACGCCGTCGCTTCGTCGCCCGGTACCTGCTCGCCATGGCGGCCGTCGCCATCGTGTGGTCGGTCGCGCCGGGGTTCGCGCTCGCCGTGTTCCTGGCGATGTCGGTGCACCACTTCGGCCAGTCCGACCTCGCCTACCTGCGGCTGCCCGGCCGCCGCCAAGTCCTTCTCCAGTGGTCCCGGGGCCTGTTCCTCGTCGGACTGCCGATCGTCGCTCACCTCGCCGCAGTCTCCCCCGGCGTCGAACGGCTCGGAGGTGGCGATCCGTCGAGCTGGCCCTGGCTCGCCGATCACTGGTGGCTGTGGTCGGTGTTGCTCGTCGGTCAGCACCTCGTGATCGGGGCCGCGATCGCCCACCAGGCCGCCGATCGCTCGTTCGCAGCACGCGAAACGGTCACGGTGGCGGCGTTGACGTTCGTGTTCCTGCTCGTCGACCCGCTGCTCGGCTTCGCCGTCTACTTCGGGCTGTGGCACTCCCTCGGCCACCTCTTCGTACTCACCGACCTCCTCGGGTCCGAGCCACCGTCGGCGCGCTCGGTCGCCCGCTTCGCAGCCCCACTGATCGCCCTTTCGCTCGTCGGGCTCGCCGCCCTGGCCGGGGGTGCCCTCGTCGCCGGCCGGGTCGAGGCGTTGCTCCCACTCGCTGTCGTCGCCGCCGCGATGTTGACCGCTCCCCACATGGCCGTCGTCGAACGGCTCTGGCGCCGCTGACGGCGTCGATTCCTGTCGCCCTCGCCGGCCCCAGCTGTCCCATCTCTCGTCGAGGTCTCCTAGACGTCTCGAACGGGTCGACAGCATCGTGTGACGCGCGGGAACCCCCGCCCAAGGGGTCGGGGGTTCCCGGATCGAGGTGAGCGACGTGACCGGGCCGGGCCGGCGTGCGTCGAGCCTGTCAGTCGGTCACCGAGGCGGTCGCGGCGTCGCGTCGCATGGTGAGCACGACGGCAGCCAGGGTGGCGGCGACGATGGCGGCGCTGGCGGCCCTGAGGAACGGCGTCGTCTCGATGAAGAGCCCGGGGAGCACCATCAGCGCGTTGACGATCAGCGCCGCGGCGTTGATGCGGATCGCCTTGCGGTTCCCCGTGTTCCAGGCCAGCACGACGCAGACGACCGAGACCATGCCGAGCACCGTGGCGAAGACCAGCAAGCCGAACGGCGGTTCCTCGGCGCCCCAGTCGATCCACGGGAACAGGAAGGGGATGTTGGCGAGGCCGAGGACGGCGGAGATCACGAGCCCGACGCGAACGCCGGTCGAGGGAGTCGTGGTGTGCACGGCTGGGATGGCAGTGGTGGTCATGGTGGCTCCTTGTGAGGTGGAACCGAAGCGTCTCGTGGGCGGCATTCCCCCGACCAGAGCGGAACCACCCGAGATGCTCCCACGTCTCGGGAACCGGCTCGGGAAGTTCTTCCCGGGTCATCGGCGCAGATCACGGGCAAGATGACCCCATGGCCGACCCGCCGATCCGGATCCTCGTCGCCGACGACCATCCGGTCGTCCGAGGTGGGCTCGTGGCCATGCTCCGGACGATCCCCGGCTTCGAGGTGGTCGGCGAGGCGTCCGACGGCGACGACGCGATGCGGTTGGCCGACGAACTGAGCCCCGACGTCGTGCTGATGGACGTCCGGATGCCGGGCATCGACGGGATCGACGCCACCCGCCGGATCCGGGAGCGGTCGGCCGACTGCCGCGTGCTGATCCTCACCATGTACGACGACGACGCCACGGTCTTCACGGCGATGCAGGCCGGAGCGCAGGGCTACCTCCTCAAGGAGTCCGAGCAGGAGGACATCGTGCGGGCGGTGCGAGGCGTCGTCGCCGGCGAGGCGATCTTCGGTCCCGGGGTGGCGGCCCGGATCCTCGGCTACTTCGGGAACCCTCCTCCGTCCGCGCCGGCCGAGTACCCGTTCCCGGAGCTCACCGACCGAGAGCGCACGGTCCTGGACCTCCTGGCCCAGGGACGTCGAACCGCCGAGATCGCCGCGGAGCTGTTCCTGTCACCCAAGACGATCAGCAACCACCTCACCGTGATCTTCACCAAGCTCCAGGTGGCCGATCGGGGAGCGGCGATCGTGCGCGCCCGCGAGCGCGGCCTGGGAGCCTCGCCGTGACCGACCTGGCCCTCGGGCTCGCGGCCGTCGTGGCGGCCGTCTCCACAGGGGTCAGCGGGATCCTGCTGGTCCCGACGCGGAGTCGGACCGCAGGTGTGCTGCTCATGGTGGGCGCCGCCGGGGTCCTCGTCTCGGTGGCGCTCTTCTTCGCCGACGCACGCGACGCCGCCGAGGTGACAGTCACCGCCTCAGTGGCGCTCGTCATGGCGATGGCGTTGCTCGCCTACCCCCGGGCGAGTGTCCGCCACGCCGTCGAGTACTGCGCCTGGGCGGTCGTCGTCGCGGCGGGGCTCATCACGACGGCCTGGGCCTTCGACCCCTCCACGACGCTGACGATGAGCGCCGTCATCGGCACCACCGTCGTCGGGCACGCCTGGTGGGCGGCCGACACCGGCGACGAGGCCGACCGTCAGGCGGTGCTCTGGTTGGCGCTCGGCGCCGGCACCACGGGACTGCTCCTCCTGCTCCTCGGCCTCGTCTTCGGAGCGGTGGGGGGGTTCGTCGGCATCCTCCTCCTCGCCGTCGTGGGCCCGACGATGGTGATCGGGGTGCGCCGGCCGAGTCTGGCCGACGTCCGGTCGCTCCTCGTGGAGGCCGTCGTGTTCGGGGTGATCGTCCTCGCCTATGTCTCGGCCTTCGTCGGCGTGCTCGGGGTCTTCTCGATGTTCGGTTGGACCGAGCCGTCCGAGGGCGCCTACGCCTTCCTGGGTGCGGCCCTCGCCGTGGGGTTCCACCCCCTCCGGGTGGTGCTGCGGGGACTGATCGACGAGTTGCTCTTCGGGGACCGGCCAGACCCGCTCGCGGCGGCATCCTCCGTCGCCGACCGCATCGGTGACGATCCCGTGCTGGCCCTCCGGGCGATCCGCGAGGCGCTGGTGCTGCCCTATGCCGCCATCTCCGTCGACGGCGAGGAGCTCGCCACCTCGGGGACCCAGGTCACCGACACGCGACGGTTCGCGCTCTCGCTCGGGAGCGACTCGACCGGCGAGCTCGTCGTCGGTCTCCGCCCTGGCGACCTGACGCTGCCCGCCGGCGATGCACAGGTGCTGCAGATCGTGGCTCCGCTGCTCGCCCAGACGCTCCGCGCCAGCGCGCTCAGCGAGGAGCTCAAGGAGTCACGGGGAGCGGCGATCGCCGCCATCGAAGAGGAGCGCCGGAGGCTGCGTCGCGATCTGCACGACGGGCTCGGCCCGACGCTGTCCGGCATCGCGCTCACCGCGGACGCCGCCCGGAACACGATCGCCTCGGACCCCGCCGGCGCCGATGCGTTGCTGCGCGGCCTGCGAGCGGACGCCGCAGCGGCGGTCGGCGACATCCGGCGGCTCGTGTACGCCATGCGACCGCCCGCCCTGGACGAGCTGGGGCTCGTCCCGGCGCTGCGCCAACAGGTCGCGTCGGCGCGAACCGCGGACGGCCGGCCGATGCAGGTGACCGTGGCCGCGCCCGAGCTTCCCCAGCTCCCCGCCGCGGTCGAGGTCGCCGCCTACCGCATCGCCACCGAAGCCGTCACCAACTCGGCCCGCCACAGCGGCACCGACCGGGCGTGGGTCCGGCTCGAACGCGACGGCGACCTGCTCGGGTTGACGGTCCGCGACGAAGGGGCGGCGCAGCGTGAGTGGGTGGCCGGGGTCGGGCTCTCCTCGATGCGCGAGCGGGCCGCCGAGGTCGGCGGGACGCTCGAGGTGACCACCGACGAACGCGGGTCTCTCGTGACCGCCCTCCTGCCCCTGGGCTGAGGCGCTCGACCCGGGGCCCCCAACGACCAGCCCCACAGGGAGTCCGCGCCATGAGTGTGGACCAAGCGGTCAGGTGCTGGTGAGCGCTCGCTCAGCTGAACCTGATGCATGCACGGGTCGTCTACTCCCCGGGGAGTAGCCGAGAAGCCTCCCGGCGGCGGATTCGGTTCGGTCGTCGAACCCGCACGATGACGGCATGATCCACGTCAAGAACCTCACCAAGGCCTACGGCGAGCACCTCGCCGTCGACGACCTCACCTTCACCGTCAACCCGGGCATCGTCACCGGCTTCCTCGGCCCGAACGGCGCCGGCAAGTCGACCACGATGCGCATGATCCTCGGCCTCGACGCCCCCACGTCGGGCACCGCGACCGTCGACGGGCGCCCCATCGCCGAGCATCCGTTCCCCCTCCGCTCGATGGGTGCGCTGCTCGAGGCCAAGGCGGTCCACCCCAGACGGTCCGCCTACGACCACCTGCGGGCCCTCGCCGTCACCAACCGCATCAGCACCGACCGGGTCGACGAGGTGCTCGACATCGTCGGCCTCGGCGAGGTCGCCCGCCGGGGCAGCGGGGGCTTCTCGCTCGGGATGGGACAACGCCTTGGCATCGCCGGCGCCCTCCTCGGCGATCCGCAGGTCGTGATGCTCGACGAGCCGGTCAACGGCCTCGACCCCGAAGGCATCCTCTGGATCCGCAACCTGCTCCAGGACCTCGCCCGCGAGGGCCGCACCGTGTTCGTCTCGTCACACCTGATGAGCGAGATGGAGCTGATGGCCGAGCACTACGTGATCATCGGTCGGGGTCGCATGATCCAGGACATCTCCGCCGACGACCTGCGGGCGATGGCGGACAGCCACACCACCCACGTGAGCGCCGACCGCCTCGACGACCTCGTCGGGCTGCTGCGAGCCGACGGCGTCACGATCGAATCGTCCGATCGCGGCACCGTCAGCGTGACGGGACGCGACCCGGAGCAGATCGGCGAGATCGCCCGCGACCACGGCATCGCCCTCACCCGCCTCGTCCCCGAGCGCCGCTCGCTCGAGGACGTGTTCATGGAGCTCACCGCCGGTGCCGTCGAGTACCACGGCCACGTCTCCGCCGCCCCGCCCGCCACCTCGCCCGCCAGCCCGATCGCCGCATGATCCCGCCGACGACCACGGACCGTTCCGACCCCACCTGGGAGACCCCGATGACCACCACCCTCGACACCAGCACCGTCGTCGATACGACGGCCACCGACCCCACCACCGATGCCACAGTCCCACCACCCGACGGACGGGTCCGCACCTGGAACGTCGCCCGCGGGGAGTGGACCAAGTTCTGGTCGGTCCGCTCGACCCGGCTGGCGCTGCTCGCCGCCGGCGTCGTCACCGTCGTGTTCGGCATGATCTTCTCGGCCGTCGCCGAGTCCGGCGAAGCCGCCGGCCCGGCCGCCCTGCTGATCGAGCCGCTCGACCTGGCCCTCGCCGGCATGGCGCTCGGCGAGATGATCGTCGGCGTCCTCGGCGTGCTGATCGTCGCCGGCGAGTACTCGACCGGCCTGATCCGCACCACGTTCGCCGCGGTCGGCCGCCGGACCACCGTGCTGTGGGCGAAGTCCGCCGTGCTCGTCACCTCGGTGGTCGCCATGGCCGTCGTCGCCGTCGTCGCCGCGGTCGTCCTCGGCCAGGCGGTCTACGCCGGTGACCTGGCGACCGTCCCGCTCGCCGACGCCCTCGACGTGATCCTCGGCTCCGTCGTCTACCTGACCGGCATCGGCCTGATCGGCCTGGCCCTTGGGTTCCTCCTGCGCTCGACCGCGGCGGGCATCGCCACGCTGGTGGGCGCCGTGTTCATCGGCCCCAACCTGTTGAACCTGCTGCCCGACAGCATCACCGACGTGTTCATGAAGTACCTGCCCTCCGAGGCCGGCGATGCGATGATGACCCAGGTGACCGATCCTGAGCTGCTCAGCCGTGGTGCCGGCTACGCGGTGTTCCTCGCCTGGGTGATCGGCCTGCTCGCCCTGGCCGGGTACCTCGTGCAGAAGCGGGACGCCTGAGGTGTCGGCGGTCGCCTGGCTCCGAGCCGACCCCCGCCGGCTCGACCTGGCGATCGCCGCCCTGACCTCGCTCATCGGGACGCTGCTCGTGCTGGGCGCCCCCGACGACCACGACGCCGGCTGGCCCGAAGTGGCGGCCGGCGTCGGCGCGTTCGTGCTCGTGGCGTTGCGTCGATGGCAACCGCTCACGCTCCTCGCGATCGCCATGGTCTGGACCACCGTGCACGTGGTGGTCTGGGACCGACCGACGGCGATGGTGTTCGCCGTGCTCGTGCTGCTGACGACCGCCTGCATCCGCCTCGAGCGGTGGCCGGCGATCGCGCTCGGCACGGTGGTCGCCGCCTGGCTCTACACGCTCGGGTATGCGGCCAACGACACCGAGTTCGGCGACGCGCGGGCGATGATCGGGATCGCCTGGACCGCCGGCGCAGTGGGCATCGCCGACGCCACCCGCTCGTGGCGCCGCTACACCGAGAGCGCGGAGGCCGAGCTGCAGGCGGCACTGCTGGCGGCGGAGGCCGAGGCCAGTCGGCAGGTGTCGGAGGAGCGCCTGGTGATCGCCCGCGAGCTGCACGACCTCCTGGCCCACAACCTCTCGGTGATGAACGTGCAGACCGGCGCCGCGCTCCACCTGCTGCGCCGCGATCCCGACCAGGCCGAGGCGTCGTTGATGACGGCGCGTGACGCCGGCCGAACCGTCCTCGACGAGCTGCGGGAGCTGCTGTCGGTGCTCCGACACGAGCACGACGCGGCGGCGCCCATGTCGTCGCTGCCGTCGGCCGACGACGTCGACCGCCTCGTCGACACGATGCGCGCCACGGGGCTCCACGTCGACTGGAACCGTGCCGGAGCGCCGCGCCCCTTGTCGTCGGTGGCGTCGCTCGCCGCCTACCGGATCGTGCAGGAGGGACTCACCAACGCCGCCAAGCACGGCGACGGCTCGGTCGTGCTCACCATGGCGTGGACCGACGACGGGCTGACCATCAGGATCGAGAACCCCACGACCGGGGTGGTCGACGAGACCGGCGCCGGGCTCGGCCTGGTCGGCATGCGCGAGCGGGCGGCCGTCAACGGCGGGCGCCTGTCGATCGATGCCGACGCCGACCGGTTCGTGGTCGAGGCCTGGCTGCCCGTCGACGCGGAGGCGGGGTCGTGACGATCCGCGTGGTGTTGGTCGACGACCAGGCGTTGATCCGCGCCGGGTTCAAGGCGATCGTCGACTCGGCGCCCGACCTCCAAGTGGTCGGCGAGAGCGACGACGGCGCCACCGCGCTCGAGGTGATCCGTGACCGGCGGGCCGACGTGGTGTTGATGGACGTGCGCATGCCCGGCCGCGACGGCATCGCCACGACGCAGGCCATCACCGCCGACGAGGATCTCGCCGGGGTGCGCGTGATCGTGCTCACCACGTTCGAGCTCGACGAGTACGTCGTCGACGCCATGCGCGCCGGGGCCAGCGGCTTCCTCGACAAAGGCGTCGATCCCGACGTGCTCCTCGACGCCATCCGCGTGGTCGCCGGTGGCGACGCCCTGCTCACCCCGAAGGCGACACGTGCCCTGTTGGGGTCGATGACCGGCGCGGCGGCGCCCACCGTTGTCGACGAGGACGCCGTGCGCGTGCTGACGGGGCGCGAACGCGAGGTCGTCGCCATGGTCGGCCGCGGCCTGTCGAACGACGAGATCGCCGACGCCCTCTACCTCTCCCCGCTGACCGTGAAGACCCACGTCAGCCGGGCGATGATCAAGCTCCACGCCCGCGACCGCGCCCAGCTCGTCGTGCTGGCGTTCCGCAGTGGGCTGACCCGCCTCGACGACCTCGGGTGATCCCCGGCCCGACAACCGCCCGGTGTCGGGTCGGCCCACTCCGCAGCGACGGGCGCTGGCCCGTCGGGGAGGGGAGTCCCCACGACCGCCCGACGAATGCACGGGTCGCCTACTCCCCGGGGAGTAGGCGAGAAGCCTCCCGGTGGGGGACTCGGCTCGGCCTCCGAACCCGCACGATGGACGCATGATCCACTTCAGAAACCTCACCAAGGCCTACGGCGAGACCCGCGCCCTCGTTCGTCGTGGGTGGACCAAGTTCTGGTCGGTGCGCTCCACCAGGCTCGCGCTGTTCGCAGCAGGCAGATCGGTCTCCAGCGCGGCGCGAGGAACCCCTCGTTCCTCGTCGTCCGCGAATCGTCTCGTGGCGCGGGTCGCGCTCGTCAGCGCCGCGATGTTGGTCGTGGCCAGTTGTAGCGGTGACGCGGCCGACGACGAGGCGCTGGAGACACCTCAGGTCACGACGACCGCGGCAGTGGTTCCCTGCGATGCCGAACCGGAGGTCCGCACCACCCAGTCCGGAGTCGAGTACGTCCGTACTCCCGACGCGTGCTTCGAGGGACTGCCGGGTTGGCCCTACGAACCGAAGTACGTCGAGATCGACGGGCTCCGCCAGGCCTACGTCGACGAGGGCCCGTCCGACGGCGAGGTCGTCCTGCTCCTGCACGGCCAACCGGCGTGGTCGTACCTGTACCGCGACATGATCCCCGTGCTCGTCGACGCCGGCTACCGGGTGATCGCCATGGACCACCTCGGCATGGGCCGCTCCGACAAGCCGACCGAGATCGACTCCTACAGCTACCTCGGCCACTCCGACCGCCTCGAACAGTTCATCGGCGAGCTCGGTCTGACCGACATCAACCTGTTCGTGCAGGACTGGGGCAGCGTCATCGGCCTGCGCGTGGCCGGCCAGAACCCGGACCTGTTCGCGACCATCGCCGTCGGCGACGGCGCACTCCCCGTGGACCCTGCCGGCACCGAGCTCTACCCGCCGGTCGAGAACCCCGACGAGCTCACCGACCTCACCGCCCCGTACGCCGCGATCCCGCCCCAACAGCCGCTCTTCTACGACGGCTGCGAACCGCTCACCGTCGCCGAGCCGGGCTACTTCGGCAACTGGATGGCCTACGCCATGACGGCGGAGTCGTTCCGGCCGTCCGAGACGGTCGAGGCGTTGACCTGGTTCGACGTCCCCGACGACGAGGAGGCCGCCTACGACGCGCCGTTCCCGAGCCGCACCTACATGGCCGGAACGCGGACCTTCCCGTCGTTGATCAACGAGATTCCGGGCACCACCGAGGCCGCACGGGCTGGTCTCGACGCCTACGAGAAGCCCTTCCTCACCCTCTGGGCCACCAACGACCCCGGCCAGCTCGGGAGCTGCGCGGCCCAGCAGAACTTCATCGACTCGGTTCCCGGTGCCGCGGGTCAACCCCACGACCGTCTCCCCGAGGCGAGCCACTTCCTCCAGGACGATCAGGGCACCGAGATCGCCACCCGACTGGTCGACTGGTACGCCACGGTGTCCGGCTCGGCTCCCAGCAGCACCGACGACCCGGCGACGTCGTCGAGTGGGTGACCGCCGGCGGGACATCGGTGTTCGACTCCGGGCTGGCGTTGAGACGAACAGTCTCATGTGGAGCCGCGACTGCTAGTGTCGGGTCCGGAGAAGGGGGGCGGCCATGTCCAGCACGACGGTCGCGACACAGCGCGCTCGGGGGGCCCGACCATCGACGCTGACCGCTGATCGGCGGCTCGTCTGTGTCGACGCCTTCATCGACCTCGTGCTCGAGTCCGGTTCGCCGCCGACACCCGAAGATGTGGCGGACCGCGCCGGCGTGTCCCGGGCGACCTTCTTCCGGTACTTCTCGACTCTCGTCGAGCTGCGGAACGAAGCCGCGGCTCGTGTGATCGAGCGCTTCCCCGAGCTCTTCACGATCCCGGCCATCGCCACCGGGAGTCTCGACGAACGGATCCGTCGCTTCGTCGACGCCCGAGTCCGGCTCCACGAAGCGCTGCATCCCCTGGAGCTGCTCACGCGATCGCACGCCGCTCACGACGCCGACACCGCGGGCTTCGTCGACGCGGTCCGACAGGTGCACGCCGATCAGGTCCGCCAGCACTTCGAGGCGGACCTGCAACCCCACGGTCTGGCGCGTCGGGACGACATGGTCGCCGCGATCGGCGTGTTGACGTCGGTCGAGTCGTGGCAGCAGTTCCGCCACAGCTTCGGCAGGTCGCCGTTCCAGACGAACCGGGCCTGGCGGACCGCACTCGCCGGCATCCTCGCCGTAGGGTCGAGGATCGACGTGGTGGAGGCCCGATGACCGCCGGCCCGACGCGCCTCGGTTTCCACTTCGACGTGATGTGCCCGTGGGCGTATCAGACCTCGAAGTGGGTCCGTGAGGTCCGCGAGACGGTGCCGCTCGAGATCGACTGGCGGTTCTTCTCCCTCGAGGAGATCAACCGCGAAGAGGGCAAGAAGCACCCGTGGGAGCGGGAGTGGTCCTACGGGTGGGGGATGATGCGCGTCGCCGCGATGCTGCGGCGGGAGTCGATGGACGCCTGTGACCGGTTCTACGAGGCTGCCGGCCGTGCGCTGCACGAGGACGCCCGCAAGCCGCACCGGCCGGACGTGGCCGAGGAGATCTGCCGAGAGATCGGCATCGACCCGGCCGTCGTGCGGGCGGCCATCGACGACCCGACCACCCACGACGACGTGCGTGCCGACCATGACGCCGTCGTCGCCCGCGGCGGGTTCGGGGTGCCGACGTTGGTGTTCGACGACGAGCGCCACGTCTACGGCCCCGTCGTCGCGCCCGCCCCCACCGGCCAGGAGGCGCTCGACCTGTGGGACCTGACCGTCGCCTACAGCAGGGTTCCCCACCTCTACGAGATCAAGACCCCCAAGAGCGACGCCGACCTGGTCCGCATCGCCGACGTCTTCCGTCCGTACCTCGAAGCCCGCGACTGGGAGAGCAGGGAGAAGCCCGCCCGATGACCGCCCGAACCCTCGCCGAACTCGTGTCGGCCCACGAGACGCTCTTCGCCACCTACGTCGACGGGTGCCGCACTCTCAGCGCCGATGAGCTGGCCACGCAGTCGCTGTGCCCCGAATGGGACGTCCGCGGTGTCGTCGCCCACACGATCGGGGTGGAGGCGGTCCTCGACGGCTGGGAGCCGTCGGTCGAGTCACCGCCGCCGTTCGAGAAGCTGGGCGAGCTCGCCGAGGCGATCGACGGTCTGGACGCGGCCGGCGTGGCGGCGGCGGTGGCCGCGGTCACCTCGTCGCGACTGGAGCATCTCCGGTCGATGGCTCCGGGTGTGGTGGATGCGCCGTCGATCACGCCCACCGGCGTGAAGACCTACGGCGACTTCCTGCGGATCCGCGTGTTCGACCTCTGGGTCCACGCGCGAGACATCGCCGTTCCGCTCGGCCGCCCGCTCGACGCCGGCGGGATCGGTGCCGAGCTGGCCCTCGACGAGGTCGCCGGCGCGATCGGCTACATCGTCGGCAAGAAGGTCGGCCTCCCCGACGGCCGCTCCGTCGTCGTGCACGTCACCGGTGGCGTCGAACGCGACATCGCCGTCGTCGTCGACGGCAAGGCCCGACCCGTCGACTCGGTCGCCGACCCCGACATCGAGCTCACCGCGGACGTCGAGACGTTCGTCCTCCTCGCGTCGGGCCGAATCGACCCGGTCGGGCGATGCCGAATGGGGCGAGCGCATGGCCCGCAACCTCGCCTACACCAGGTGAGCCTCGTCGGCCTGGGTGGCATGACCTCCTGAGCTCCGGCACCGCACATCCGACCCGACCCCGGAGACGGTGCGACCCCGACGGGGAGTGTCTCCGAAAGGCCGGGCTCGACACGAAAGGCAGCTGGCGAGCAGCGGTCATCTGATGGCCCGACACGATCCGCGAACGGAGACACCTCGATGAACCCCAACTGAGCGCACGCCAGGCCACGACGCGGGGTCCCTCGAGACCGGGTGCCGCCACGACGGGCTCGGCGCCGATCGACGGCGTCGCTCGCGGCGGCGCCGGCGTCGTCCTACGCTTGCAGTCGATGGCGACCAAGTCCGGTGATCGCGCCGCGTTCTTCCCCGCGATCGAGAAGAAGCACGGCCAGCCGATGGCGCACTGGTTCGACCTCATGGCCGAACGTGCCGGCCAGAGCTACGGCGAGCAGTTCGCCTTCCTCACCGAGGAGCACGGCTTCAGCCGGGCCCATGCCAACGCGCTGGTGATGTACTGCCGGGGCTCGAAATCCTCCAAGCGGTTCGACACCGTCGACGACTACCTCGCCAAGGTCGAACCCGCTGCGGCGGAGACGGTTCGGGCGATCTTCGCAGCGATCGTCGAGGCCCACCCCGACCTGCAACCGGTGGTGGCCTGGAACCAACCGATGCTGCGGCTCGGTGACGACTACGTGTTCGGTGCGGGGGTGCAGTCCAAGCACATCCTGCTCGGCCCGTGGGGCGACCACGCGCTCGACGCGGCCAGGCCGCTGCTCGACGGCTACAAGGTGAACAAGAAGACGGTGCAGGTGCCCCTCGACTGGGATGTCGACGCTTCGATCCTCCTCGCCATGGTGGACAGCCGCCTCGCCGAACTCGGTGACGACGAGCCCTGACCCGTCGGGGTGCCGGTGTCGCCCTGGCCGGTGTGACGCCGATCTGATCCTCGATCCGGCGCGGGACGGGGTTCGCTCGTTCACCCCTGCGAGAGCAGCTCCCGCGGGAAGAGGTCGATGAGGCTCGGCTCGCGCCAGTCCGGGTAGGCGTCGAGCACCTCGACCGGTCGCGGCCGGCCGGACGACTCTTCGGACCTTTCGGTCTGAGTTGGACGCAGCTCGGGGTGAGGTCGACGATCGAATCCAGCGCTGGCAGCGCAGGACCTCGGCCGGTAGCGTCCACTGGGTGCTGGGGGAGTCCTAGCGCAGGTGGGGGGAACCATGTCGAAGTACCTGTTCGCGGCCAGCTACACGGCCGAAGGCATCAAGGGCCTGCAGCAGGCCGGCGCCGCCAGCCGGGTCGCCGCGATCTCCGACATGTGCCAGCAGCTCGGGGGGAGTCTCGAATCGTTCCACTTCGCCTTCGGCGACGCCGATGCGTTCGTGATCGTCGACCTTCCCGACGACACGGCGGCTGCCGCGGCAGCGTTCGCGGTCGGGGCGAACGCCGCGGTCACGGTCGTGACCACGAAGCTCCTGACGGTCGAGGAGGCCGATGCCGCGCTCGGTCGTTCGGTGGCGTACCGCCCACCGGGGAGCTGAGCGGCGCACCGATGCGGTCCGTCGTGGGGGTGGGCGACGGTGAGGTGAGATGCTGGCGGCGAGGTCCCACGAGGGAGAAGCGGCGATGGATCGGGTTCTGGTGACCTACGGGTCCAAGTACGGCGCGACCGCCCAGATCGCCGAGGCGATCGGCCGGGCGATGACCGAGAGCGGTTGGGAGGTCGACGTGGAGTCCGCCGGGTCGGTGCGTTCACTCGAGGGGTATCGAGCCGCCATCGTGGGCAGCGCCGTGTACGCCGCCCACTGGCGCGGCGACGCGCTGCGGTTCCTGAGCCGTCACCGCGACTGGCTCGCCCAGCACCCCGTGTGGCTGTTCAGCAGCGGTCCGGTCGGCGAGGACGACGAGGAAGCGGACGAGGCCGAGACCGAGCACTGGACCAAACCCAAGAAGGTTCAGGAGCTCGCCGTGGAGATCGGTGCCCGGGACCACGTCGTCTTCGGGGGAATGGTCGACGAGGATCGGGGCTTCATCCGCAAACGGATGGCCCGGAACATGCCGGAAGAGGCCCGCGACCGGCGCGATTGGGACGAGATCGCCGCGTGGGCGACCGGGATCGCCTCGGCCCTCGCGTCGGACCCGACACCTCCGACGGCCTCGGGTGAGGTCGGGTAGACCGTCCGCTGGCGGAGGCCCCGGACGCTGGGCGACCGGACCGGCCAGGCGGGTGATCTCGGGGAGCGGGCATTGTGGCGCGGTGCCGACGCACCCCGGGGAGGAGGGCTGGAGAGCGACGGAGGCGTAGCGTGGCGAGACGTGGGCCACATGTCCGGCAGCCTGCGGATCACCAGTCCGGTGGAGGAGGTCTTCCAGGCCGTCGTCGACGAGCCGTCCTGGAACCCGGCCATCCGGTCGGCGACCATGCTCACCTGGGACTGGGAGTACCGGCTGAAGGGGGCCATGCGGTTCGCCCAGTCGCTGTTCGCGCTGTTCGCCGACCGGTGGGAGCGGCGCAAACTGGCTCGGGCTTCGCGACCTGCTCGAGAAGCGCCCGCAGGGCTGACCCGGATCCGACGACGAGGGGAAGTGCGGGGCCCTCCGCGGTGTTGGCGAACGCAGCCGGCTCGTCCGAGCCGAACGAGCGGCCTGGGCACCGATCCCGGGCCGGGCACCGAACGGTCGACCACGAGGGGGACGCATGGAGATCGCCGTCATCGGCACCGGGTTCATCGGGGGGATCCTGGGGAGGGCCCTGGCCGGTTCCGGGCACACCGTCACCTTCGGGGCCCGCCGCCCCGACGAGAACCAGGTCGCCGAGGGCACCACGGCCACCGTGGCGACGATCCCCGACGCAGTGGGCGCGGCCGAGGTCATCATCCTCGCCGTGCCCGGAGCGGCGGTCGCCGACCTGTCCGCGCGGCACGGCGACCTCCTGGCCGGGAAGCTGGTGATCGACGCCACCAACCAGATGGGTCAGCCCGTCGCCAACGCCCGGGCCTCGCTCCCGCCTTCGGTGCGCTACGCCCGGGCGTTCAACACCCTCGGTGGCGAGAACATGGCCCAGCCCCAGTTCGCGGACGGTCCCGCCGACATGTTCTTCTCCGCGGGCGACGCTGACCGCGCCGTCGTCGAGGAGGTCATCCGAGGGGTCGGCCTGAACCCCGTCGACCTCGGCGAGGACCACGAGGAGCTCGTCGACGCGCTGTTCCGGGTCTGGATCGCCCTCGCCATCGGGCAGGGGAGAGGCCGCCGCCTCGCCCTCCGGCTCATCGATCGATGACCCGCCACCCCAGGCGGGACCCGCTGATCCGCTCGACCACGGCGGCGACACCGATTGTGAGTGGTCGAGAACGTCGACGTACCGTGCCCGGTGGTCCTGGTGGTGTTGGCGCTCGTCTCGGGGCTGTCGTTCCTCTACTACGGGTCCGGGGTCCTGTCCCGCACTGACCTGAAGGACGAGTTCGAACGGTACGGACTGCCTGGCTTTCGTCGACTGGTGGGCCTCCTGGAGATCCTCGGCGGAACAGCGGTCATGCTCGGCCTGGCCTTCGCGCCGCTGGGGGCCATCGCTGCGGCCGGGCTCACGACGATGATGGCCCTCGGGCTGATCGTGCGCCTCAGGATCCACGACCCACCGCGTCTCATGATGCCCGCCGCGTCACTCGGCGCCCTCAACGCCGTGCTGTTCGTGCTCTTCCTCACGCAGTGAGGTCTCAGTGACGCGGCGGCGACGCCTCACCGACGCCTCACTGCGCCGTGAGTGACGCGTCCACCGGCGTCGGGCGGCGGTCGTTGCCGTTGAGCACCGCAGAGATCGTGGACAGCGAGAAGACGGTGAGCGCCGGCAGGTAGCGCTTCACGGGGTCTCCGACCTTGATGTGCATGCCGATGGCGCCCAGCATGAACGCCGCCAGACCGATCGAGGCCGGCCGCGTGACCCGCGGGACCACATTTCCCGCGAGCATCAGGCCCGCCAGGCCCACCTTGGCCGCACCCACGGCGTACATCTGGGTCTCCGAGAGCCCGTACACCTCGAACTCCTCTTTCATGTTCTTCGCGTCGCCCCCCCGGTAACCGGTGTCCTTGTTGAACCGGTTGAACCAGACGTTCAGGATCCACAGCGCTGCCACGGTCTGGGCGACCTTGCCGATCAACTTCATGGTTGGCGTGTCCTTTCGGCAGACGGCCGAGCACCGGGCACCGGTCGTTGCGACGCCCGGGCAAGCTACCCGACGGTTGCCAGCGCCGACCGGCCGGGCCCCAGGCCGTGGCGGCGGACCGGTCAGCCGGCGTACAGGACCGAGTTCTCATTCGGGCCGCGTGCACGATGGTCGTCTGCACCCTCCCGAAGTCGAGCGCGCTCGGACTCGAGCAGGACCGCCCCGGTCGGTCCTCGTCGCCTGCCCCGCCAGTGCGTTGCCCGCTCCGAGGCTGGCCATCGCTTCGTCCTCGACCTCGTCGGCCGTCCCCTCGGTGAGCCCCGAGCGGGGGAGTCGCTTCCCGAACCGGCTCATGCGCCTGGCACACGCCCCGGTCTTCAAGGGCCCAACCCGCCTGGCCACGGGCTGAGGTCAGGCCGACGCCGAACGTACGGAGCCACGCCGGAGGGTGACGTGGAACGGCTCCGGAAGCGTCGGCAACCGGTTCCTGCGAGCCCGGCTCAGGTCGACGGGCTGGTGCGCTGACCGAGGCCGGCGTCGCGGGCGCGGAGGGCGGCGTCGGTGCGGTCGGTGGCGTGGAGCTTGTTGAGGATGTTCGAGACGTGGTTGGCGACGGTGCGCGGGCTGAGGTGCAGTGCCCCGGCGAT
The DNA here is from genome assembly GCA_025455885.1 of Acidimicrobiales bacterium. NCBI lineage: Bacteria > Bacillati > Actinomycetota > Acidimicrobiia > Acidimicrobiales > Acidimicrobiales bacterium. The sequence goes on along the minus strand of JALOLR010000008.1, from coordinate 152,003 downwards.
CTGCGGGTTGGTGGCGCCGCTGGCGAGGTGGTCGAGGACTTGGAGCTCCCGGTCGGTCAGCTCCGAGAACGGGGCCGCAGCGGCTGGCCGCGCCTCGTCCGTGAGGAGGCTGAGCACCCGTTCCGCGATGCCGGCGCCGAAGATCGCATCGCCTCTGGCGACGGAGCGGATGGCATGGTCGAGCTCGCCGGGTTCGGCGCCTTTGAGGACGTAGCCCCGGGCTCCGGCGCGCATGGCGGCGAAGACGCTGGCGTCGTCATCGAGCATCGACACGACGAGCACAGCGATCCGAGGGTTGGTGGTCGTGATGGCGGCGGTGGCCGCGACTCCGTCGAGGTCGGGCAGGCCGAGGTCCATGAGGACGACGTCGGGCTCGAGCGTCGCGGCGAGTGCGACGGCGTCACCGCCGGTCGAGGCATCGCCGACGTGTTCGAGGCCGGGCAGTGTGCCGATGAGCGCTCGAGCGCCTTCGCGGATGAGTGCATGGTCGTCGACGACCATCACCCGGATCGGTCGATCGTTCATCGAGGGCTCTGCCGCGGGACGGTGATCGTGACAGTGGTGCCCGATGGTTCGATGTCGTGGTGTTCGACGGAGGCGCCGATGCTGGCCGCGCGGTGCGCCATCGTGGTTCGACCGAGTCTCGGCACTGTGCCGTTGATCCCGCAACCGTCGTCGCTCACCTCGATCCGGATGGCACGGTCGTCCACGGTGCCGATGATGGCGCATCGGGTCGCTCGGGCGTGGCGGGCGATGTTCGTGACGGCCTCGACGATGATCCAGCGCAGCTGCTCGGAGACGGGTCGGCCCAGCGTCGGGATCGTGGTGAGGTCGACCTCGAGTTCGATCCCCGCCGGGTCGAGGAGCCGGAGGCCGTCGGTGTTGACCGCATCCTGCAGTGTGCAGGCGGCGTCCCGATCGTCGAGGGAGTAGATCAGACGTCGGACGTCGGCGAGCGTCTGCTGGAGGTCCCGTCGCGCGGCGAGGACGAGATCCTGACTGGCGGTGATGCCGCTGGTGGCGAGGTGGTTCCTGGCGGCGTCGAGCTTGAGGGTGACGGCGGTGATCGAGGACCCCAGGCCGTCGTGGAGGTCGCGTTGGATGCGGCGACGCTCGTCGTCACGGGCGTTGACGGCGTCGTTGCGGGCCTGTTCGAGGTCGTCGATCAGGGCGATGGCGGCGAGCGCGGAGCCGATCTGGTGGGCCACGTCGGTGAGGAGCTGGGTCTCGGCCCCGGTGAGCTCGTCGGTGCCGCGTCGCAAGGTCACACGTAGCGTCCCGAGTGGTCGACCGTGATGGTCGACGGGAAGGTCGACGTGCCCGTCGAGATCGCCGGGTTCTCCGGCCGCGGCGACGGAGCGGCCGGTGGTGTCGAGGACCTCCACGGCGGGGAGGCGGAGCTGCTCGGCCAGGGTTGCGGCGACCGCGTCGATCCCGGCGGACGGGTCGGCGGCAGCGCTGAGCCGGCTGGCGGTCGCAGTGACGACGAGGTGGGGGTCGTCGCGCCGTCCGTAGAAGGCCCGGTTCACACCCCGTCGCATCACCGTCGAGACCGGGACGAGGACGGCGATCGCGACTGCGGCACCGAGCGTCGAGGCGATCGTGCCGCTCGACCCGATCACCAGCGACACCCCGGTGACGATCGCGCCGTAGATGGCGAGACCGGCGACGAGGGTCGATGTGGCGAGCAGGGCTCGACGGATCACGACGTCGACGTCGTAGGCCCGCCACTGCAGGATCGCGATCACGATCATCGCCTGCGCGGCCAGCGTGTAGACGATCGCGAGCGCGGCACCCACGCCGACGGGTGCCGTGGCGACGACGACGGGGACCGGCAGCATCGACAACTGGATCCACGTCACCCACCGGTACTGGCGACGCACCTCCCCCGAAGTGGACCGCCAACGTGTCGCTGTCCACAGCATCGGCGTGAGGATGGCGAGGAGACCGATGAAGCCGAGCGGTCCCGCGAGCGCGTCGACGACCGGCTCGAGAGCGTCGACGCCGATCGGGTTGACGACACCGGGGATCGCGCCATCCGGCTTGGACGGGACCGTCATGATCGTGCCCGGCGCCAGTGCCGTCACGACGATCGTCAGCCCGGCAACCCCGGCGACGAAGACGACCAGGCCACGGTGGAGTCGGCTGACGATGCGACCGTCGGGGAACAGCAGGAAGGCGAGGCCCAGTGCGACCTCCCGGATGTGCCACGTCCACGAGAACGTCCACAGACCCCAGTCGACCCCCGGCCAGCTCCGACCCACCGCTGCGGTTGCCCACGCCGCCCCGGTCGCCGCGATCGAGACACCCAGCGCTGCGGCGAGGAACAACCAGCCGACCGCGACGTTCGGGCGTCGTCGGGCGAGCCACCAGCCCGAGAGCACGAACCCGGGCACGAAGGCGATGGTGATCCACTCACCGACCTCGCCAGCCGAACCGGCATCCGCGGCGATCGCAGCCAGGACCACGGTGGCCGCCGTGGCGGCTGCGGTCACCGTGACGAGCGAGACCCGGAGGATGCGTGGACGAGCGTCGATCCCGCAGAGTCTGACGGATCCGAGCCGGCATGTCCCGAGGGACGGTTCACGTCGTGGCCGTGAGGATCTCACGCTCACGACCTGAAGCGGGACTCATGACAGATGACGACCACGTGGCGTCCACTGAAGCGGCCCACGAAATGCATGACGAAAGGACCCGCCATGGCGATCATCGCCCTGCTCATCCTCACCCCACTGCTCGGATTCCTCGCCCCCAGCCGACGCCTGGCCCTCGCCATCCTGGTCGCGGTCTGGGCGATCATCTTCCCGTTCCAGACCGACGATGTCCTGCGCGCCGCCGACGGCGACCTGCCCGGCGAGCTCGGTGGCACGATCGCCTACTTCGCGGTCAACTACGCCGCGCTCGCCGTCGCCGTCCTGACGACGAACTGGCTCTCACGTCGTCGCCACGCCGACCACGTGACGCCGGAGACCGCCCGATGATCCGCCGCCTCGCACCGCTGATGATCGCTTCGCTCATGATGGCTGCCGGTTGCTCCGACGACACGAGCAACACGTCGGTCACCCCGCCGGTCGCGGACAGCCCGGCGGCGCTCACCGAGGAGGCGTTCGTGGCGCAGGCCAACGCGATCTGCGCGACGGGCAACGCCGAGATCGATGCGCTGGCCGCCGAGGCGTTCGGCTCCGGGACCCCACCGACCGACGAGCAACTGCTCGACGTCCTCGACCAGGTGCTCGCCAACGTGAACGCGCAGATCGAAGCGATCGACGCACTCGAGCCACCGCCCGAGCTCGCGGCCACCGTCGACGAGTGGCTGAGCGCCGGACGATCCGGCCTCGAGGCGGCACGCGCCCAGGGAATCGCCTTCTTCGACCCGGCCGGAGAGAACCCGATCTCCGCCGAAGCCAACCGCCTCGCCACCGGCCTCGGCGTCACCGAGTGCGCATGAGCTGGAGAGGTGCCTGACTGCGGTGGCTCACGATCGGATCAGCCCATCTCGACGCTGTTGCCACGGCGCCTGCGCGTGCCGGCGACTCGTGCGCCGAGGGCGACGAGGCCGATGCCGACGCCGACGATGACCAGGTTGACGGCCCCGTAGCCGTAGTACTGGCCGAGGTCCTGGTCCGGGAACGGTCCACCGAACGCAGAGGTGTCGCCGCCGGCCCAGTCGAGCAAGAGCCCGGCGGTCTGGAAGGTGAACACGAAGAGTGCGGCGGCGAGGTACGCGATGTAGGCAACGGTGCGGTTGCGGACGAAGAAGCCGAGTGGGAATGCGGTGAGGATCATCAGAACGAGTGCCATGTGACGCACCGTAAGGAGATGCGCCGGTGCTGTGCATCGGTGCTGGTTCGGATCGCACGTGTCGGTGACGCGTACGCGCCAGCACCGACGACGGCACCTCGATGGGTTCGCGATGATGTGAAAGTGACGTCTCGTACTCGCCATCGGGTGCTGATGGCAGGCTCGATCGGCGCGTACGCCGTGGGTCTCGGCGGGATGGTCGTCGTCGAGGCGCGGTTGGGGCTGGACTCGCCGGCGTGGTCACTCGCTGCCGTCGCGGGACTGTCGGTGGCCTTGGGGTTGTTGGTGGCTGCGCGGTGTCCGCAGAGCCCGGTCAGCGTTGGGCTGGTGCTGTTGGGCGCGGCACCGACGCTGGTCTCTGCCATCGAGGAGTGGGCCGCTTCGTGGCAGTCCGAGGCGCCGTTGCCTGCAGCCGACCTCGTCGCTCGCTGTGCCCAGGGCGTCTGGGTGTTCAACCTGGCGGGCTTCGTGGTCCTCGCCGCTACGTTCCCGTCGGGTCGGCTTCCGGGACGGCGGTGGGCGGCGGTGCCATGGGCGTTCCTCGGTATCGGCCTCGCCGCCGGGGTGGTGCTCGCGGCGCAGCCCGATCAGTACGTGGGCGCCGGAGGCGAGGTCCCTGGCAGCCCACCGTTCGAGCTGCCCCCGGCGGTGAACACGGTGGCGATGCTCGCCGTGGCCGGCGGCCTGATCGCCGTGTTGGGGTTGTCGGTCGCGGCGGTTCTGCTCCGCTACCGGGACGGCGACTCGGTTGTGCGTGCCCAGTTGCGCTGGTTCATCGTCGGTGCCGGGTCGGTGCCGACGTTGCTGGTCGCGGGCTGGATCGCCGAAGCTGTGGGTGCGCCGGTTGCGCTCGCCTACACGCCGTTCATGGTCGCCATGTTGGTGCTCCTGCCTGCGGCCGTCGCGGTCGGCGTGTTGCGCTATGACCTGTTCGATCTCGATCGGGTGGTCGGCGGCGCGCTGGCCGCGGCCCTCACGGTGGTCGTCGCCGCCGGTGTCTTCGCCGTGGTGGTCACGGCGGTCTCGCAGACCGGAGCGTCGTGGCTGGGTGTCGGGTCGGCCGGCGGTCTCGCAGTGGGGTCCTTCGCGACGGCGCTTCTGCTCCATCCGATACATCGGCTTCTCCGCCGTCAGGTCGGTGCCCTGCTCGATCCGGATCGTGCGGTGATGCTGTCGGAGATCCGCCGGTTCGTCGACGCGGTCCGCGACGGTGACGCCGCACCCGAGCAGGTGGAGATGCAGCTCCGCCGATCCCTCGACGACCCGGGCCTGGAGCTGCTTCTGAACACGCCGGGGCACGAAGGTTTCGTCCGCCTCGACGGCTCCGCCAGCGGTGACGTCTCCGCCACCGAACCCGGGCGGGTCATCGGCCTGCAGCGGCACGATCGCACCGTCGGAGCGGTGATGCTGTCCCGGGTCTCCAAGCGGCGGGTGAGGCGCGCGCGCGAGGCGGTGATCGAGTGCCGCCTCGCGATCGATGTAGCCCGGCTTCGCCTCGAGTTGCGAGAGGCGCTGGACGATGTCCGCGACAGTCGTCTGCGACTGGTCGAAGCCGCTGCGATCGAGCGTCGCCGGTTGGAACGCGACCTCCACGACGGCACCCAACAGCAACTCATCGCGATCGGCATGCGGCTGCGTTCCGTGCAACGCCGCCTCAGTGACGACCCTGATGCCGTTGCCGACATCGACCTCGCCGTGCAGTCACTCGAGGCAACAGTCGCCGACCTGCGCCGCCTTGCCCACGGCATCCGACCGGCCCTACTCGACGACGGACTCGCCACGGCGCTCGCCCGCCTGACCGCCGACATCCCTCTGCCGATCGAGGTCACCATCGGTGACGTCGAGGTGAGCGACCTGGTCGCCACGACCGTGTACTTCGTCGTGGCCGAAGGGATCACCAACGCGCTCAAGCACGCCGCCGCGAACCAGATCACCGTCGACGTGCGCGCCGAGGGCGACGGACTCCGGATCGAGGTGGCCGACGACGGCGCCGGCGCACCCATGTCAGGAGCCCGTCCGTACGGCGACGCCCCGGTCGGTCGCGGGCTGTCCTCGCTGACGGATCGGGTCACCGCACTCGGCGGCCGTCTCACGATCACGAGCGAACCCGGACGCGGCACGACCCTCCTGGCGGTGCTGTGACGCTCCGCCTGGTCGTCGCCGACGATGCCGCCTTGTTTCGCGAAGGCCTCATCCGCCTGCTCGGAGAAGCAGGACACACTGTCGTCTCGGCAGTCGGCGATGCCCGCGCGTTGGTGGAGGCCGTCGAAGCCGAGCAACCAGACCTCGCGATCGTGGACGTGCGAATGCCGCCCGACGGGACCGATGACGGTGTGCGCGCCGCCGTCGAGCTGCGCGAACGCGACCCGGCGCTGCCGGTACTGCTGTTGTCGCAGCACATCGAGATCAGGCGTGTCGCCGAGCTCGCCGGTACCAACGGCTTCGGCTACCTCCTCAAGGACCGTGTGCTCGACGTCGACGACTTCCTCGACGCGATCACGCGAGTGGCCGGTGGCGGCTCGGCGCTCGATCCCACCGTCGTCGCCACCTTGGTCACGCCGCAGCGCGGAAGCGGAGCATCATCACTCGAGCGGCTGACGGACCGAGAACGCGACGTGCTCGCCCTGGTCGCGCAGGGCCTCACCAACGCCGGTGTCGCCCGCCGCCTCGTGGTCTCGGAACGAACCGTCGAAGCCCACCTCCGCGCCGTCTTCCTCAAGCTCGGCATTACCGACAACGGGGACGACCACCGGCGGGTACGCGCCGTCATCGCGTTCCTCGCTGGCTGACAGGGACCGCTCGACACGCAGACGCGACGCGACCAACCACCGCATCCGAGCCCCGGTGGGAGCGGATGTGACGCTGGCGGCTCACAACCCGGTCGAGGGCTCGGGGAGACCCCGGCGGTACCGGCGAGGGGTGGCGCCCGCTACGTCGCTCTCGCCGAGGCGGTCGAACGTCCACTGCTGACCGCGGATCGCCGGCTCGTCAACGCCGCCGGTCTCCGGTGTGCGGCCGAGGTGGTGTGAACGGCGCAGGAAGCGTGTCGGGGACGACGAGCCCTGACCCGTCGGGGTGGTGATGGTCCCGGAATATGTTGGGGCCATGGACGACCTCGACAACGTGCGGATCGTCGACGCCGACCGGGTGCGCACCATCTCGATGCACCGTCCCGAGCGGCTCAACGCCTTCGACGGGGGTCTGGTGTGGGACCTCTTCGCCGCCCTCCGCGCCGCCGCCGTCGATCCCGAGGTGCGCGTCGTCGTCCTGACCGGCAGCGGCCGGTCCTTCAGCACCGGGGCCGACCTGAAGGCGCTGGCCGAACCCCGCACGGAGCCCGACGACACCGAGGCAACCGGAGACACCGACGACGTCGAGGAGACCGGTGACGGCAGTGGGTTCGATCGGCTCCTCGACACCCTGGCCGACTTCCCCAAGCCCCTCCTGATGGCCGTGAACGGCTATGCCGTCGGGTTCGGCATGACCATGCTGGCCTTCGCCGACGTCGTGTTCATGTCCACCGAGGCCCGCCTGCGGTGCCCGTTCACCGAGCTCGGCGCACCCACCGAGGCCGGGTCGAGCTACCTGTTCCCCCGACTCCTCGGCCGCCAACAGGCCGCCTGGACGCTGCTGTCGTCGGAGTGGATCACCGCCGACCAGGCCCTGGCCATGGGGCTGGCCTGGCAGCTCTGCGACCCCGACGAGCTGCTCGACGTCACCGCCGACCACGCCCGACGCCTCGCCGTCCACACCCCCGAGGCCCTGACCCAGGTGAAGCGGCTCCTCAACGCCCCCGAGCGAGCCGAGCTCGCCGCCGCCTTCGACCGCGAGCGCGACGCCCTCGCGGTGTTCGTCGCCGGCTTCGCGTCGCCCACTTAGGCGGGCCGGCGGAACCGCGGCCCGGGCGTCGGCGCGCCTCGTCACCCCGGTCCGTGCCGACCACCGGCGGCGCGAGGGAGTGCAACGACGAGGGCGTCAGCGGTCGTGCGGACCCACGAATCGTGGGTGGCGGTCGGGTGCGTCGGGCGGTGCGTGGAGGGGTGGTCGTGGTGGTGGCGCCCCGGGTCGATCAGATCCAGTGCCGCCGCTCGGAGCGCCTCGGGGAGCACGTCGAACCCTCGGCCATCGGTGATCGACGACCGTGCGTCGAGGAGCTGCAGGGCGGTCATCTGCTCGGTTCCGTCGGGTCGCCGCGTCCATTCGATCGAGGTGGCGTCGTCGAGCTCGGTCCGGCCGATCGGCCCCGGTGGCGCCTCGGAGCGCACCGACACGGTGAGGACGTCGCCCACCGGCCGGTAGCGCAGCCGGACCTCGACGGTCTCCTCGTCCCGCCCGCCCGGGCTCATGCCGCACCCACCGCCTCGCGCAGCACGGCCCGGATGCGGGTGAGCTCCCGGTTGGCGTAGGCCCGGCTCAGCCCCACCCGGTCGGCCGCCTCGGTGACGGTGCAGCCGCCGCCGTCGACGAGCAGCACCAGCGCCCGGTCGCGCCACGGGCGGCGCAGACCGTGGGCGTCCACGTGGAGGCGGGCCCCCTCGGCGCGCTGGATGCGCTCGGAACGACGCAGCTGGTCGGCACGGGACCGCAACGCCACCGCCGCGAACGCCTCCGGGGCGTAGTTGGCCATGTACTCGGCCCGACGGGGCCAGAACTGCGTGGCCACGAGCTGGACGAGGTCGTCGGCCACGTCGATGCCGTGGCGCCGAGCCGCCAGGTGCTGGACGGTGCGGACGACGACGGCGAGGTAGGCCTCGGCCGCCGGGTCCGCAGTGGGACAGGGGGAAGGTGAAGAGCGCAACGTGTGCCTCCGGGGTCCGCCGATGAGGAGCACCCTCAGCATCCCCGGGGGGTGTGACACCCGCTGTGCGGACCGGCCGTGACGGCCGCCCCTGCCGTCGGGTTCGGCGGGCTCACACCTGCTCGGCGCACTCCAGGCGACCGTCGGCGATGGCGCGTGTGAACCGGTGGTAGTCCTCCAGGTTCAGTGCTGCGTAGTTCTCGGCGAACGTCACGATCGCCTCGTCCAGCGTGGCGCTCTTCCCGGCGTAGGAGTGGATGGCGACCGCGTCGCCGGAACGGGCGTGGCCGCGCGCCAGCGTCATGCCGCACAGGTCGGCGTAGAAGGTGAGCTGCTCGGCGGTGACGCCCTCGGCCTCCACGTCGACGGAGCCCTTCCAGTCCCGCAGCTGGCGCACGTAGTAGTGGACGCCGGCGAGGTCGCCCGTGGTCCAGCCCAGGAAGATGTCGGATGTCGCCTGCACCAGGCGCTGGCCTTCGACCACGCGTCGGCCCTGGTGCTCGTACGGGCTCGGCGCGAGGTACTCGGCGAGCACCGAGGGACCCGCCTCCTTGATCTGCAGGAACAGCGGGTCACTGTTGTCGCGGCCGCGCAGCAGGGCGACGAGGCAGCGGGTGCCGACGCTGCCGACGCCGACGACCTTGACGCCGACGTCCACCAACTCGTAGCGGTCGAGCAGTGCGGCGCGATTGTCGTCGAGCGTCGTCGCGTAGCTGGCGAGGCTGCGGTCCACCGCCGCCCGGAGCTGCTCCTGGTCCTCGTCGCCCGGCAGTCGCTCCAGCGGGAACAGCACGGGGGGCTCGTGACGGATCCGCCATCGTCCGTCGACCACCTCGGCCAGCTTCTCGAGCGCCTGCTGACTGGTCTTCCGCGTCGCCTTCTTGCGGAACCTGTCCAGGCGCTTGTCCATCTCCTTGGCCGACATGCCGCTGTCGGCACCGATGTCGTCGACGTCGACGTAGTCGTACCAGAGCGAGAGGAAGCCCTGCCCCGCGAACCGACCCATCGAGGTCCGGTACGCCCGGACCACCTCGGCGGCGATCGAGCGCGTGGCGACCGCCGGGAGACCGTGGAACTGGCTCGCCACCACGAAGCTGGCGGCCAGCCGCTTCAGGTCCCACTCCCAGGGGCCCGCGAGCGTCTCGTCGAAGTCGTTCTGGTCGAACACCAGGCGACGCTCCGGTGAGGCGTAGGCGCCGAAGTTGGACAGGTGGGCGTCGCCTCCGAGCTGCACCTCGATTCCCGAGACCGGGGTGGCTGCGAGGTCCGCGGCCATGATCCGAGCCGCGCCGCGGAAGAAGGTGAACGGCGACACCGACATCCGCGCGTGGCGGATGGGCACGAGCCACGGCACCCGACTGGCGTTCTGTTCCTCGAGCAGCGTCACCGGATCGCGTCGGTTCGGGCTCGGCGTCCAGTCCGCATGGGAGGACCGGGGGGTCGTTCGACGCGCCGAGCGGCCGATCTCGATGCTGTCGTCGACGGACGGGTGGGACATGGCAGTGACTCCTCGGCGCAGGGTGTTCGATGTCGGGCCGTCGGCTCGTCCTCCGCGACGTCCCGGCGACACGACCGTGGTGATCCTGACCCTTCCGGCGCCCGTTGTCCTCGCCCCCATGAGGTGAACGTCCGAAACACCGGGACGACGACCTGCGGCCCCGTCCGGCGGAGGACAGTAGCGGAGACGATCACCCATCGCGGGTGAGGAGCAGGCGCTCCAGGTGGCCGTGCGGTTGTCGACGCTGACGGCGCTCGGACCGGTTCCGCCGATCCGTGGGACCCCGCTCTCCCGACCGCATCCGGCCGCACGGGGTGCGGGGGGCCGGGTTAGCGTCACCGGGGATGAGCAGGAAGCGCTGGGCCGACTACAGCCAGGGTCAACAGGCCGCCATCATCGTCGCCGCGGCGGTCGAGCTGGCGATGACCGCAGTGGCGCTGCGGGACCTGGCCGGGCGCCCCGCCGACCAGGTGCGGGGTCCCAGGTGGGCGTGGGCGCTCGGGTGCTTCGTGCAACCCGTCGGGCCCGTCGCCTACCTGGCCTTCGGCCGGAAGCCGGTTCCACCGCAGGGGTGAGCCATGCCCGCCGGGGACATGCCCCGGCGCGGTCGAGCCGGGCGGATCGATCTGGGCTTCGGCCCGGGGCAGGGCCTCTACAGTTCGTCGGATGACGACCTCGCGTCGCACCTGGCGGATGGCCGTGGCCGGCATGGCCCTCCTGGTGGTGTCGATCACCCCTGTCGCCGCCCAGGAGGCCCCTCCGAGTACCCCGTCACCCGCCGAGGGCGCGACGGGTGTCGACGAGGCGGTGGACGTCGTCATCAAGGTGGCGGAGCCGTTCGTCTTCGAGGGGGAGACCCCCCGAGGCTTCAGCATCGACCTGTGGGAAGAGGCCGCCGGTCGGGCGGACCTCGTCAGCAACTACCAGTGGGTCGACACCGTCGGGGCGCAGCTCGACGCGGTTCGTAGCGGCGCGGCCGACGCCGGTGTCGCCGCGATCAGCATCACCGCCGAGCGCGAGGAGACCCTCGACTTCTCGAAGCCCATCTTCAACTCGGGGCTCCAGGTCATGACCCGCCCCGCCGACGGCGTGTCGTTGACCGACACCTGGTCCACGCTCTTCGCCGGGCCGGTCGAGTGGCTGATCGTCCTCATGGTCGGCCTGTCCCTCATCGTCGGAGCGGTGATCTGGCTCGTCGAACGGCGCGACAACCCCGACTTCCACCGCGACGCCCGCCACGGCATCTTCGACGGGCTGTGGTGGGCGATGGTCACCATGATGACTGTCGGGTACGGCGACCGCGTCCCCCGCCGTCGCATCGGTCGGGTGCTCACCATCATGTGGATGGTGGTCGGGGTGGTGTTCATCGCCAACTTCACCGCCGTCATCACCACCAACCTCACCGTCGAGCAGATCCAGGGTCAGGTCGGCGGCGTCGACGACCTCGAGAGCGGCCGGGTCATCACGGTGCGGGGCACCACGTCGGAGACCTACCTCCGCGAGAGCGGCATCGAAGCCGTCCTCGTCGAGACCGCCGACGAGGCGTTCGCCACCCTCGAGCGCGGCGACACCGACGCAGTCGTCTACGACTCGCCCATCCTGCGCTACTTCGCCGAGACCGAAGGACGGGGGAAGGTCACGATCGTCGGACCCGTCTTCGACAGGGAGTACTACGGGATCGCGTTGGCACCCGGCAGCCCGCTCACCGAGCGTCTCGACCAAGCCCTCCTCTCCATCGCCGAGGACGGCACCTACGACGTCATCTACGAGAGGTGGTTCGGCACCGACCGTTGAGGCGGCGGGGAACCGCGGTTGCCGGACCCGGTGCCGCCCGCCCGGGGCCGACACCGGCCGAGACCGGTCCTAGGCTGGCCGTCGCTCGCCGGGTACCTGAAGGGGAGGGGGCGGTGGTCCAGGGAGAGGCAGGCCAGGGGGCCGACGGGCTGTCCGGCGTGTCGAGGTCCAAGATCAGCGCGCCGCGGCTGCGCTCACCCGAGCTGCCGCGACGAGCGCTGCTCGATCGCCTGGACGGCGCCGACGCCCGGCTGGTCGTCCTGCGCGGTCCGGCCGGGGCGGGCAAGACCACCCTCGCCCGGCAGTGGGTTGCCCGCGACCGCCGGCCCGCCGCATGGCTGACGTTGGATGCCGCCGACGACGACCCCGTCCGGTTCGTCCGCAACCTGGTGGCGGCGCTCGATGCCGGCGCCGCGGTGCCGGAGGCGGTGGCCGCGGCCGCGGCGCCGCACCCCGACGTCGAGGACGGCGTGCTCGCCGCGCTCGGGCGCTGCTGGGACGCCGGCCCCGACCGGATCCTCGTTGTCGACGATGCGCAGGAGCTGCAGTCCCCCGAGGCGCTGGCCGTGCTCCGCCGGGTCCTCGACATGGTCCCCGACGGATCGACGGCCGTGGTGTGCTCGAGGGCGCTGCCGGCCATCAGGTGGGCTCGGCGCCTGGCCGGCGGCGACGCCCAGATCCTCGGCGGCCAGGACCTGGCCTACAGCCACGAGGAGGCGGCCGAGGTGGTCCACCGGGCGCTGCCGGGCCTCGCCCCCGAGGCCGTGTCGTCCCTGATCGAGGTGACCGGGGGGTGGCCGGCCGCCCTCCAGCTGGCCGTGCTGGCCATCCGGGGCCGACCGGACGCCGCCCGGCGGGTGCCGGACCTCCCACTCCGCGATCCGGCGCTCCAGGCGTACTTCCACGACGAGGTCCTGGCCGGCCTCGACCCCGACGACCGGGCGTTCCTGGTGCGCACCTCGGTGCTGGAGCAGCTCTGTGGGTCGCTGTGCGACGCCGTCGTGGAGGGGGAGGGCAGCGGCGATCGCCTGGAGCGGCTCGCGTCGTCGGAGAACCTCTTCGTGGCGGGCCTGGACGACGACGGCATGTGGTACCGCTACCACGCGCTCTTCCGGGAGCTTCTCCTGGCGGAGCTGCGCTCGCCCGTGCCCGGGGAGGAGCCTCGCCTGCGACGGCGGGCCGCCGAGTGGCTGAGCACGGCCGGTCACGCCGACGCGGCGGTCCGCCAGGCCGTGGGGAGCGGTGACCCCGTCCTCGCCGGACGCGTGGCGGTGGAGCACCTGATGGAGTGCATGAACGCCGGCCAGACCGCCACGGTCGAGGGCTGGCTGCTCGCCGCCGGCGAGACCATGGTGGCCGAGAGCGCCGGTCTGGCGGTCTCGGCCGGGTGGGTCGCCCTGACCCGCGGACGGGGCGAGGAGCTGGACCAGCGCCTCCGCCTCCTGCGCGACCTCCCGCCGGCCGACGGGTCCACCGACCAGCTGCAGAAGGCACGCGACGCGCTCTTCGTGGTGAGCGGTTCGGGTGGGACGACGGAGACCCACGCCGCCGCCCGGCGGCTCGTCGCCCTGGGCCCGGTGGGGAACCCCTGGTGGACGCTGGCCGCGCTGCTCGAGGCCGTCACGGGCCACATGCTCGGCGAGCTCCCCGACCCCCGGGAGCGGCTCGCGTTCGTCGCGTCCGCGAGCGCCCCGCTCTCGACGATCGATCTGGTGGCCCGGTCACAGCTGGCGCTCTTCGACCTCAGGTCCGGTGACCGGGGCGCCGGTCAGCGTCTGGCGCTGGAGCTCCGCCGCCAACTCGACGAGTCGAACCTGGCCGGCTTCCCCCTCAACGCCATCGTGCTCGCGGTCGCCGCCCTCGCCGAAGCCCAGCTGGGTCGCACCAACGACTGGCGACACTCCGCCGACCTGTGCCGAGGGCATCTCCTGTCGCTGTCGGGCAGCGTGCCACGCGCCCAGGTGCAACAACGGCTGGTGCTCGCCGAAGCGGCGTTGGCGGGCCGGGACGTGCCCCTGGCACGGCGGTTCCTGGAGGAGGCGGAGCCCTACCGGCGCCAGGAGCCCGACGTCGTCCTGCTGCACGACTGGGCGCGTGATCTGGGGGACCGTGTCGCGTCCCGACTGGCGTCGCGGGGCGGTGTGGTCGACGAGCTCACCGAGGCCGAGCTCCGGGTCCTCGACCACCTGGCCACGCACTGGACGCTCGGCGAGATCGGCCAGCACCTCTACGTATCGCGCAACACCGTGAAGTCCCACACCATCGCCATCTACCGCAAGCTCGGGGTGTCCGGCCGCAGCGCCGCGGTCGAGCAGGCCCGCAACGTGGGCCTCCTCGACCGCTGAACGGGAGCGACGCCCGCTCGGACCTCGGCGACGTCGCGACCGTGCCCCGCGGTCGGCGGCCACCCTCCCCGCCTGGTGTTCATCCGTTGTGGGTGAGGCGGCCGGGCTGCGGCGGGTGCATCGTCGGGCCGGCGGGGAACGACCCCGATCGACGCCGTTGGGCCGGGAGGCGTGGCGATGAGTGACACCGATGCCGAACTGGGACCGATCGACTACCTGGTCGTCGAGTTCCCCGCCGGTCAGCAGCACTTCTCCGGAGCGGTGCTCGACGAGCTGACGTCGTTGGTCGAGGCCGAGCTGGTCAGGGTCCTGGACCTCATGGTGCTGACCAAGGACGCCGACGGGTCCGTCGACGTGGTCGAGTTCGAGGACCTCGGCGACCGCGACTCCCTCGCCGCCCTCGAAGGGCAACTGGCCGAGGTGCTGGCCCTCGAGGACGTGGAGCACCTGGCCGAGGCGATGGAGCCGGGCAGCACGGCCGGCGTGCTGGTCTGGGAGAACACGTGGGCGGCGCCGTTCGCGGTCGTCGCCCGGGAGTCCGGTGGCCAACTGATCGCCAGTGGCAGGATCCCCACCCAAGCGCTGATCGCGGCGATGAGCGTCGCCGTCGAGGAGGACTGACGATGCCGATCCGACCGGGACGTGTGGGGCGAGGAGGGGTCATCGGGGCACCGGTGGCGCGGACCGCAGCCACGGTGGGGACCGCCGCAGTGGTGGCCCACGGGGTGCGACGGCGCGGCGACCGCCGCGAGGATCGACGTGACGACCGGGGTGACCGGCGCGAGGATCGTCGGGACCGCCGCTTCTGACGCCCACCCCGAAGGCCGACCACCCCTCAACGCCCCTGGAGGCAACACCCGTGCCGACGCACTTCAACGGCCGCATCGAGCTCGACATCCGCGACTCCGAACCGGACTGGGCCCCGTACCTGGCGCCCCGCGCCGCGGAGGGCGCGCCGAACGTCCTGTTCCTGGCGTGGGACGACCTGGGCTACGCCACCATGGACCTCTTCGGCGGCCCGGTGCAGTGCCCGAACATGCGCCGCATCCAGGAGCGGGGGGTCACCTTCGCCAACTTCCACACCACGGCGCTGTGCTCGCCCACCCGTGCCTCGTTGCTGACGGGCCGCAACGCCACCTCGAACGGCATGGCGACCATCGCCGAGTTCGCCTCCGGCTTCCCCGGCATCTCGACGCGCATCCCCTTCGAGAACGGCTTCATCTCCGAGGTTCTCGCCGAGCAGGGGTACAACACCTACTGCGTCGGCAAATGGCACCTGACACCCGGTGAGGAGTGCAACCTGGCGGCCTTCAAGGGCCGCTGGCCCCTCGGTCGGGGCTTCGAGCGCTTCTACGGATGGCTGGGCGGCGAGACCAATTCGTACTTCCCGGACCTCGTCCACGACAACCACCCGGTGGAGCCGCCGGGCCGGCCCGACGACGGCTACCACCTGGCCGACGACCTGGCCGACCGGGCGGTCGAGTTCATCCGCGACGCCAAGGTCATCGACCCGGACAAGCCCTTCTTCATGTACCTGGCGCCGCAGGCCGGCCACGCCCCGCACCTGGTACCCCTCGAATGGGCCGACCGCTACCGCGGCGTGTTCGACGAGGGCTACGAGGCCATCCGGGAAGGGATCCTGGCCCGCCAGATCGAGATGGGGCTGCTCCCCGAGGGCACGGAGCTCTCGCCGATCAACCCGCACGGCGAACCGGACCGCACCGGCCCCGACGGCCAACCCTGGCCGGCGCTCGACACCGTGCGCCCGTGGGACACGCTGAACGACGACGAGCGGCGCATGTTCGTCCGCATGGCCGAGGTCTTCGCCGGCTACATCTCCTACTACGACGACCGGCTCGGAAGGGTGCTCGACTACCTCGAGGAGTCCGGCGAGATCGACAACACGCTCATCGTGGTGGTGTCCGACAACGGCGCCAGCGGTGAGGGCGGCCCCAACGGGAGCTTCAACGAGTGGCGCTTCTTCAACGGCGTCGCCGACACCGTCGAGACCACCATGCCGCACCTCGACGAGTTGGGGACCCCCGCATCCAACAACCACTACAACACCGGTTGGGCCTGGGCGCTCGACACGCCCTTCCCCTACTGGAAGCGCTGGGCAGGCGCCGAGGGCGGCACCGCGGACATGTGCATCGTCGCCTGGCCGTCCCGGATCGCACCGGATCCCACGCCCCGCCAGCAGTACATCCACGCCGTCGACGTGGTGCCGACGGTGTACGACCTGCTCGGCATCACCCCGCCCGAGGTGATCAAGGGCCATCAGCAGAGCCCGATCGAGGGTGAGAGCTTCGCGGCGGCGCTGACCGACCCGACGGTCCCCGGCAAGCGCACGCAGTTCTACGCCATGCTCGGCCAGCGCTCGATCTACCACGACGGCTGGCTGGCCTGCACCGTGCACCCGCCGCTGTCCAGCTGGGGCAACTTCGACAAGGACGAGTGGGAGCTGTACCACCTCGAGACCGACCGCTCCCAGAGCCGGAACGTCGCCGCCGACCACCCGGAGAAGGTCGAGCAGCTGAAGGGCCTGTGGTTCTACTACGCCGGCATCTACCAGGGCCTGCCCCTCGACGACCGCAGCGCCCTCGAGCAGGTGCTGGCCGAGCGCCCTCACGGCTCACCCGACCGGGACCAGTACGTCTTCTACCCGAACACCGCCGACGTCCCCGAGTCCAGCGGGCCGCAGCTGCCGGGACGCTCGTACACCATCGCCGCGCACGTGTCCGTCACCTCCCCCGAGGTCGAGGGGGTCATCTGGGCCGCCGGCGGCGTGCCGGGCGGCCACAGCCTGTACGTCAAGGACGGGCGGCTCCGCTACACGTTCAACTGGATCGGCACCGTCCTCCAGGACGTGGTGGCCACCTCGGCGCTGGAGCCGGGTGACCACCTGTGCGTGGCGGAGTTCACCGCCTCGGGGCCGAGCTCACGGCCCGACATGCCCGGCACCGAGGGCACCCTGACGCTGTACGTGGACGACCGGCAGGTGGGGCAGGGAACAATCATCACCCAACCCGGCTACTTCTGCCTCACCGGCGACGGCATCTGCGTCGGACGGGACAGCGCGTCGGCGGTGACCCCCGAGTACCAGGCCCCGTTCCCGTTCACCGGGGGCACCATCGACCGGGTGATCGTCGACGTGTCCGGCGACGGCTACGCCAACCACGAGGAGCAGGTCCGGGCCTGGTTCGGGATCGACTGACTGCCGCGCGCCGGGCGGCGTTCGTGACGAAGCGATGACCGGCTCCGTCGAGCCCGGCACCTCGACGGGTTCGCCTTCGCCCTCCTGACCAGGATCAGCGGAGGTCGAGCCGCATGAGGACGCGCGGGAAGCCGTTGAGCACCGACTCGGTGTCGGCCGCCTTCACGAAGCCTGCCTTCTCGAACAGGGCCTTCGTGCCGACGTAGGCCATGGTGGTGTCGATCCTCGCCGTGTCGTTGTCGAGCGGGTAGCCCTCGATCGCCGCGGCGCCGTGCTCGCGGGCGAACTCGACCGCACCGGCGAGCAGGTGGTGTGAGATGCCCTTCTTCCGGTGCCCCGGCCGCACCCGGATGCACCACACCGACCACACGTCGAGATCGTCGACGTGGGGGATCTTGCGGTTGCGGGCGAAGGTCGTGTCGGCTCGGGGATGCACGGCCGCCCAGCCGACCACCTCACCGTCGTCGTAGGCGAGCACCCCAGGTGGCGGGCTCTCCTGCACCAGCAGTCGCACCCGCTCGCCGCGTGCCGGGCCCACGAGCTCCCGGTTCTCCTTCGAGGAGGCGAGCCGATAGCTGAGGCACCAGCACACGGTCGCGTCGGGCCGTCCTGGACCCAACATGGTCTCGACGTCCTCGAACACCGTCGCCGGGCGTACCTCGATCGCCATGCCGAGACGTTCTCAGCGACCGTCTCCGTCGTCAAGGGCCATCAGTGGTCGTCGCAGTGCGGCCGAGCCGGTCCTGGAGGCTCGCGAGGACCCGCTGTTCACGTCGGGGCAGCTGCGACGCCCGGTTCGGTTCGGGTCGCTGGGCGGCCCTGGTGAGCGTCGTGCTCCTGGTCCGGCGACCACCCCACGGGTTCGAGCTCGAGCCGGCGCCCGTCGCACCCTGACGGGGGGATCGACAGGAGCGACGCCGGTCAACGGTGGCGCTCGACCCAGGCCACCGCGTCGGCGTGGGCCCGTTTCACGGTGGCGCCCACCCGTTCGTCGCCGGGGTAGATGCTGTCGGCGCCGATCAGGCTGGTGATCCCGGTGACCTCGAGTTGTTCGATGATCCGCTCGTCGGCGGACACGATCATCAGGCGGCTGCCCACCTCGGCCAGTGACCGGCCGTAGCGCAACAGGACGTCCATGAACGTCGTGCCCAGGTCGCTGCGCCCCCGCAGGCGCAGGATGACGACCGAGTTCGTCGACGTCGACACCACCGACGGCAACGCCGTCTCGAACACCGGTGCCGCGGCGAAGAAGATGCTCCCGTAGGGCTGGAGCACGACGACGTCGTCGGCGCCGAGCTCGGCCGGCGGATCGACCTCGACGAAGTCGCCGTCGGGATCGAGCACGCGGCGCCGCACCGTCACCTGGTTGGACTGGCGGACCACGTGCAGCGCCGCCGACAGGGCCACCCCCACGAGGACGGCGTACTGGAGGGGGATGACCATCGTCAACAGGAACGTGGTGGCGAGCACGATCTTCTGCAACGAACCGGTTCGCCACACCGAGGCGAGGTCGGCCGGCTTGATGGTCCGGTACCCGATCAGGATCAGCAGGCCGGCGAGCGAGGGCATGGCGATCGAGCCCACGGCGTCGCCGAACACCACGATGACCAGCGCCATCACCGCCGAAGCGACGATCAGCGAGATCCGCGATCGCGCCCCGGCCTCCTTGTTGAGCGCCGATGCCGACACCGAGCCCCCCACGGGCATGCCCTGGAGCAGGCCGGAGGCCACGTTCGCGGCGCCCTGTCCGACGAAGTCCCGTGACGCATCGGGGTAGGTGCCGTCGGGGTTGGGGAAGTTGGCCGAGACCCCGGCGCCCTGGACGAGCCCGACGAAGGCCAGCGAGAGCGCCGGGATGATCAGCACCGGGACCAGTCGCACCAGCGGCCATTCAGGGCGGGGGAGCGCATCGGCGACGACGCCCAGATCGCGCAGGGTCGCGACGGAGTCCCAGCCCAACCAGGCGGTGACGGCCGAGGTGGCGATCACCGCCACGACCAGGCCGATCGCCCCCAGCCGCGTCCGTTCGAGCAGCAGGATCAACGTGATCGTCCCGACCCCGACGGCCACGCTCGCCCACTGGAGCTCCCCGGGGCTGATGAGCGTGTTGAAGGCCCGGGCGAGCCGGCCGGCGCCGTCGGCGCTGTAGCCGGTCAGGTTGGCGAGCTGACCCAGCACGATGTTCACGCCGACGGCGTTGATGAACCCCACCATCACGGCGTTGGACACGAAGCGCAGCACCGATCCGAGTCGCAGGATCCCGGCGGTGAGCATCACGATCCCCGTGAGGACCGAGAGCGTCACGAGCGCCCGCGTCGGTTCCGCCGACTCGGTGATGGCGGGGACGTCGGCGATGAGGATGGCCATCGCTCCGGTGCCCTGCACGGCCATGAACGTCGAACTGGTGAACAACGCCCCGCTGGCCGTACCGACGAGGTAGGCGTTCAGGCCGGCGAGCGGGTTGACCCCGGCCAACAATCCGGTGGCCAGACCGTCGGGTACCGACTGGACCCCGACGACGACACCGGCGACGGCGTCGTCGCGGAGCGCGCCGGGGGAACGGCCGCGACGCCACCTCGCGATCGGTCCCGGTTCCCTTGCCACTGCGTCACCCAACTCCAGTAGACGAACGTCTGCAGCACGCATGGACGATCGGGTCGTGTCAGGCCATGGTCGCGCCGACTGAGCTCTTGATCATGACCGACGACGGCGACGGCGACGAAGTCCTCGTAGGTCAGCCATCCGAGCACGATGATGGCGGCTTCGGTCTGTGCACGCTGGAGATCACGCGTCCGACCGGACAGCGGAGCGTCGCTATCGGCGGGCCGCGGCGGCGCGCGGGAACTCCCGGCGCCGGCGGGTCCGCTCGCCGTCAGCGGGCGCGCATGCGGTTGTTGCGCGTCTGGTGCTCCACCTCGGCCAGGCCCATCACCTCGAGCACGGGCGGCACGTAGTTCCCGAACCGGCCCCGGTAGCCCTTGCGCAGCCCGTACCAACCGCCGACCGGGTTGTCGGCCGCCCGGGCCCACGCCTCGACCGTGCCCGGCTTCGCGACCTTCTGTTCGTCCGCGTTGCCGAGCGGCATCCAGTCGCCGTGCGCCCGGAGCATGGCGTGGAGGTCGTCGATGCACCGCAGGTCGTAGGCGAGCGTGGTCGACCCGACCCGGATCCTCAGTGCCGGCGGATCCGACTCCTCGTCACGCCACGCGTCGAACTCCGACGACCCCGGTGGCGTCGTCAGGATCCAGGGATCCTCCGCCGAACCGCTCCCCTCCACGTGATCAGGCATCCGTTCACTCCTCACCGCTCGTCGACCGGCCACGCGCTCGTGGCGCCCGACCATCATGGACGCTCATTCATGACATCATGTGGCATGAATCGAGATGGTTGTCCCGAACGGGGCGGGTGAGCGGTGCGCGCCGGCCGCCTCCTCCGTCTGGTGCTCGCCCTCCAGGACGGGCGCCGACACACCTCCGCCGAGCTCGCCGAGCGGCTCCAGGTCTCGGTGCGCACGGTGCTGCGCGACCTCGACACGCTGTCAACCTCCGGGGTCCCCGTGTACGCCACACGCGGACCCGGAGGCGGATTCCAGCTCCTCGACACCTTCCGCCACACCGACCCCGCCGTGGCGCCCGGCCTGTCCGCCACCCGCGGTCCGCTCCGACGGGTCCGCGTGCGCCTCTCGCCGAGTGCACTGCAGGTGGCCCTCGTCCACGGCCGGCCCGAGGGATGGCGGCCGCGACCTCACCCCGACCCCCCGCCCGCTGACCGTCCCGACTGGATCGAGGGCACCTTCCGCTTCGACTCCTACGACACCGCGCGGCGCGAGCTCCTCGCCCTCGGCCCCGACATCGAGGTCCTCCTCCCCGTCGAGCTCCGAGCGACGATGGCGGCCGCCGCCCGCCGTCTGGCCCGGCTCCACCGGGGATGAAGCCCCAGGGCCTCCGGGCGAACCCCGGTCAGAGCCGGGCGCGGAGGGGGAGGCGCCACTCGTCGGCCAGGCGGTCGTGCCCGGCCACCGCCACCAGCAGCGCACGGTCGCGGCCATGGCGGTCGGCCCAGGCCCGAGTGGTGTCGGCGACGGTCACACCGGCGGGATGCGTCGATGCGACCGTGATGGGCCCGTCGACCGGTACGTCACCCGGCGTGAGGACCCGGAGGTACCAGCCCGACCGTCCGCTGTCGCGGAACAGCTTGGCCATGTCGCCGCGCCCTCGGTGCATGGCCAGCTTGAAACATGGCGAGCGCGGTTGGCACACCTCGAGCACCGCGTCGCCCCAGTGCCACCGATCGCCGATGCACGCCTCAGCCTCGGACACCCCGACGGTGCTCAGGTTCTCCCCGAACGGCGAAGGGCCGAGTGGACCGCCGAGCTCGTCGGCCCACAAGGGGAGGTGCTCGGCCGGATAGGCGTACACGGCCTTGTCGGGGCCCCCGTGCACGGTCAGGTCGGCCTGCTCGTCGCCGTCCAGGTTCAGCACCGACAGCGACACCACGGTTCCGGGCGGCAACCGTTGCTTGACGATGGCGCTCGTGACCGGCTCGCCACCGCGCTCGCCGATCACCGTCGGCCGTCCCACACTCACCGCCGCCAGCGCGATCGACGTCGCAGCAGCTCGGGGAGGGGGCACCTCCGAACGCTAGGGGAGCGGCGCAGGGTGTGTCAGCGATCGTCGCGGGGGTGGCCGAGCTCGCGGAGGGCGGCGTCGGCGACGTCGACGAGCTGGCCGACCGGGGCGCCGGCGGCGCGGGCCACGTCGGCGACGATCGCCACGTCCTTGGCGAGCAGTGGGCCGGCCACCGGCCCGAGGGGGGCCAACTCGAACCCGAGCCCGGCGAGCAGCTCGAGGCCGTAGGTGCGGGCCGACCCGGTGCCCAGTGCCCGGGCCAGCGCAGGGAGGTCCACGTCGAGGGCGCCGGCCAGCTCGAAGAGCTGCCGGGCCACGGCCAGGTTGGCGGTGAAGGCCAGGTTGTTCACCAGCTTGGCGATCTGGCCGCTCCCCACCGTCCCCATGTGCAGGATCGGGTCGCCGTAGGTCGCCACGATCGGCCGGATGCGGGCCAGGGTGGCGTCGTCGGAGCCCACCATCACCACCAGGCGCCCTTCGGCGGCCATCTGCCCGCCCCCGCTGACCGGCGCGTCGACGACCGTCACGTCCTGGCCGGCCAGCGTCGCGGCGAGACGACGACAGGTGTCGGGGTGCACCGTGCTGTGCACGACGACCGTCGACCCGGGTCGCAGCGATCCGGCGGCGCCGCCGCCGCCGACCAGGACCTCCTCGACCCCGGCGTCGTCGACCACGCAGACGCACAGCACGTCGCTCGCCGCGGCGAGCTCGGCGAGCGAGCCGGCCAGCCCGGCGCCGGTGTCGGCGAACGGCTCGAGCGCCTCGGGCCGGCGGGCCCACAACGTGGTGGGGATGCCCGACTCGGCGATGCGCCGTGCCATCGGACCGCCCTGGTCGCCGAGCCCGACGAACCCGACGCGCAGCCCGTCCGTCACGACGCCAGCCCGTCGAGCACGGCCCGGGTCTGGTCCGACACCGGTGCGGTGAGCACGCCGACGAGGAGGTCCATCAGCTCGTTCACGTGCAGGGCCACCGGCAGCAGCTCGTCACCGGCGTGACGGGCCCGCTCACGGGCGGCGCACACCTGGACGCACAGCGCCGACGCGCCGAGCACCCGGCGGTGGACCAGCGGCTCGGGGAGGTCGCCGAGCAACCCGGCGATGCGGGCCTCGTACGCCACGTACGGGGCGCGCAGGTCCTCGGGCAGCAGGCTCGACGAACGCTCCGTCGCGACGTGCAGTGCGAGCTGTTCGAGGAAGGTCATGTAGTGGCTGTCGGGGACCTCGGCCAGCTCGGCGACGGGCAGGAAGTACGCCTCGACCCCGGCCCGCACGCCCTGCGGGGACTGGGCCCACAACAGCCGCCGGCGTTCGGCCAGGTACGGCACCCGGTGCTCGAAGATGGCGCGCACCAGGCCGGCCTTCGACTCGAAGTGGTAGGTCACCGCCGAGTTGTTGGCCACGCCGGCCTCGAGCGTGATCTGGCGGACCGAGACCCCGTCGATGCCCCGCTCGGCGAAGAGCCGCTCGGCGGTGACGACCAAGAGCTCCCGGGTCGAGCGCGGCGCGCCGACCGACGCGAACGGCGTCACGCGCTCTCCTCGTCGACCGCCGCCACCAGGAGCTGGTCGAGGCGGCGGGCCACGATCCACCCGAGGTACACCGCGATGTGCAGCACCACCTCCTGGAGCTCCTCGAAGCTCAGCTCGCCGGTGCGCAACGCCGCGGCGAGCAGCGCGGTGGTCTCGGTGTCGACGCCGAGCGCGGCGCTGCACGTGAGGGCGACCAGCCGACGGTCGCGACGGGTCAGGAACTCGTCGCGGGTCCACACCTCGCCGTGCAGGAAGTCGAGCTCGCCCAGACCGCCGAACACGGTGCGCGCCGCCGGGGCCGCGACCCCGTGCACGGCTTCGTAGGCGGCCGCGCCCCGGGCCCGGCGCTCGTCGTCGTCGACCGGGTCGGCCCACGGGACGAACTCGGGCAGCTGCATCGCCACGCCGTCCTCCGCGGCGATCTTCCCCATGGCGGCCATGACGTGGGCCAGCAGCGCCGAGCCCTTCGGCCACCCGGCCTGGGTGGCGAAGAAGAGGACGAACTCGTCGAGCTCCTCGGCCGTCACCTCCCCGCTCTTCAGGGCGGCATAGGTGTGGGTCTCCATCGGCACCGCGGCGTCGGCCATGCCCACGCACGCCAGGGTGATCCAGCGCCGATCGCGGGGGGAGAGCCCGCCCCGGCGCCACATCTCGCCGAAGACGAAGCCGACCACACCGGCGTCGACGAAGGCCCCCATCGGGGCCGGGGCGGGCATGCGCATCACGTGCTCGTACTGCGCCCGGGCATCGCCCAGCCGGTCCTCCCGATCAGCCCACTCGCTCACGAACCCGCCCCCTGTTCAGTCATCTGACCTAATTTACAGACATGTCCTGGACGGTCGACACGCGCACCCGTTCCGCCGGCGCCGTCCCCCCGGTCGACGCCGCCACGTTCTGGGACACCGAGTGGCGCGACGCCCTGGCCCGCAACGGTCCGCGGGCCGCCGCCGACGCCGCCCGCCTCGCCCTGGCGCCGCTGGCCGTCACCGTCGACGACCGGACGTGGACCCTGCAGCGAGGCGACGACACCCTCGAGGTCGTGCCCGGCGCCGACCCCGCCACGCCGGGCGTGGTGCTCGACGCCGACGCCTTCGCCGACCTCGTCGCCGAGCAGCGCACGGCGCTCGGCCTGCTCATCGCCGGGCGGGCCGGCGGCGACGCCGATGCCACCGCGTCGTTCTGCGACTGGGACGCCGTGCTGCGTTCGGCCATCGACGGCCGCGGGGTGTATCAGCCCGGCGACGTCACCCTGCGCGCCCTCGACGGCTCGCCCCTCGACCTCGAGCCGCGCTTCCGCCTCGGCGAACGGCCGACGGAGGCCGGGCACTTCCTCGCCGAAGCCGGCTTCCTCCTGCTCTCCGGCGTGTTCGACCCCGACGAGATCGACACCCTCGACGCCGACCTGGCCCGCGCCGTCGATCGGGCCGAGCCCGCCGACGGCCGGTCCTGGTGGGCGGCCACCGCGGCGGGGGAGCGGTACCCGTGCCGCATCCTCGACCTCGCCGAGCAGTCCGACACCCTGCGCGACCTTCTGCGCGACCCTCGCTACCTGGCCATCGGCGACCTGCTCGGCGAGGGCCACCGGCCCGGCGACCCCTTCGGCGAGCACTTCGCCGACCCCACCGCCGAGGGGCTCGTGAAGAAGGTCGACTCGGTGGAGGGCCTCGTGTGCCTGCCGTGGCACAAGGACTGCCAGCGCGGCGGCCACTCGATGTTCTGCTCGGGCATCACCGTCGGCATCTGCCTTACCCCCGTCGACACCGCCCACGGGGGCCTCGACGTCGTGGCCGGCTCGCACCGCTCGAACATCGCCGCTTCCCAGGTCGGGCAGGGCCTCGGCCTGCCCGAGGTCTCCCTGCGGGCCGAGCGCGGCGACCTCACCCTGCACATGTCGTGCGCCCTGCACCGCTCCACCCACCCCACGAGCGCCGAGCGGCGCGTCGTGTACACCGGCTTCACGTTGCCGCCCCGACCCGGCGACCACCACGCCGGCGACGCGCAGGCGCGGCTGCGACGCGAACGAGCGGCCGTCGGCGACCCGGCCACCGCGTCGCGCGCCACCGCACCCGACGACGGTGAGGTGACCCGGCGGTGACCGACGTCCTGGTCGTCACCGGCGGGGCCGGTTCGATGGGGGCCGCCTGCGCCACCGCGCTCGCCCCCTCCGTCGACGCGGTGCTGCTGTGCGACGTCGACCCCGACCGCCTGGCGACGACCGCCGACGGCCTCTCGTCGACGACGACGGCGACGGTCGACGCGCTGGCCGGTGACCTCGGCCGGCCCCACGTCGTCGACGACCTGGCGGCGCGGGCCGCCGACCTCGGCGACCGCCACCGTCTCGTCCACACCGCCGGGCTGTCGCCGTCCATGGCCGGCTGGCGCGAGATCCTCGACGTCGACCTCGTGGCCACCGCCCGCCTGCTCGACGCGTTCGCCCCGCTCGTGGTGCCCGGCAGCGTGGCGGTGTGCTTCGCCTCGATCTCCGGGCACATGGGTTCGTTCGACCCGGCCGTCGACGCAGTGCTCGACGACCCCCTCGCCCCCGACCTCGAGTCCCGGTTCCGGGCCGTCGCGGGCGACGAGCCCGAACCCGGGGCGACCTACCGCCTGGCCAAGCGGGGTGTGATCCGGCTGTGCGAACGCGCCGCCGTCACCTGGGGAGCACGCGGGGGGCGAGTGGTGTCGCTGTCGCCCGGGCTCATCGACACCGCCATGGGCCGGCTCGAACTGGTCCACAACCCCATCAAGACGTGGCTGGCCGAACAGACCCCGGTCGGCGGCGACCGCACCCCGCCCGACGTCGTGCTGCCCGGGCTCACCGGCGACATCGCCGCCGCCGTGGCGTTCCTGTGCTCGGACGCGGCGGCGTTCGTCTCCGGCTGCGACCTCCGCGTCGACGGGGGACTCGTCGGCGCGCTGAACACCGGCACCTGACCCTCCGCCGGCAATCTCACCCACTGTCCGGTGGGAGGGGCTCCCGATGGCAGCTCGTGGGGAGCCGGTGCCACGCGCTCCGCGGTCGGCCGCCGCTCCCACCGGCGCGACGCGCCGCGGTGGCTAGCGTCGTGCCCGTGGCACGGGGTCGGGGCACTCGCCGTCGATCGGCGAGCACGATCGGGCTCTACGGTCTCGTCGCGCTCGGGATCGTGGCGACGCTCCTCGCCTTCGGCGACGCGCGGGACGGCGCTCGCCAAGCCGACGAACGGGCCGCCGAGCTGGCCGCCATCCGGCTCAGCACGGCCTTCGAGGAAGTGGTGGGCTCCCTCCGGGGCGTCGACTCGCTCGCCGTCGACGCCACGGTCGACAGCGACGAGTTCGCAGCCTTCGCCCGCGGGGTCGTGGAGAACTCGCGCTATCCGGCGTTGGCCTACGCCCAGGTCGTGCCCGAAGGCGACCGCGCCCGCTTCACCGCAGTGACCGGACTGGAGATCCGCGACACCGACGGTGTCGGGGGCTTCGTGCCGGCGACACCGCGGGACCTCTCCTACGTGGTGGTCGACGCCTATCCCCGCAACGAAGGCACCCAGGCGGTCATGGGGTTCGACCTCGCCGGCGACCCGATTCGGCGGCGCGCCGCCGAATCGGCGGCAGGCTCGCCCACGCCGGTGCTGTCCGATCGCACCGCGACGGCGGGGGGAGGCCTCCCGGGCGTGTCCGTCGTCCAAGCGGTCCGCACCCCTGACGGCACCCCGATCGGCTTCGTCACCAGCGGGCTCGCGATCGCCGAGTTCGTGGCCGACGCGGGTGTCGACACCACGGAGCTCGACGGTTTCCACCTGACGCTGAACGGCGAGGACCTGGCCGGCTCGCCGACCGGTGGTGCGTCCAGGACGTTCGAGGTCGCCGGTCGGACCTTCGAGGTCGTGGCGCACGGCGCCGGTGGGACGAGCCTGCTCATGCCGCTCCTCATCGGTGTGGGCACGGCCGCGCTGGCCCTCGCCGTGGCGTGGGCCTCGCTCCGGGACCGTCGCCAGCGCGACCGCCTCGCCCGCCGTGCTCGACGCAGCCGCGCCATAGCGGACCTCGGTCAGAGGCTCGCGGCGCTGGCCGAACCGCCCGACGTCGTGGCAGAGCTGGCCGGCCATGCGGCCGACGTCATGGGGTCCACCTGGGCGGTCCTCGTCCATCATCCCGTGGACGAGCCGTCGGTCGTCGTCGACACCGAGGGGAGCGCGGACGAGCCCTCTGCCCGCGACCGGGCCGCCCGCCGTTGGCTGGGTGACGTTGCCGGTGGCCGGCACCGGGACGCCGAACCGACGGTCGTGGCCGACGTGGCCGACTGGGCGGACCCCGCCGCCCTCACCGCCGCTGGCCTCCGCTCGTTCGTCTGCGTGCCGTTCGCCTTCGAAGGCCGGGCCCGGGCGGGGACCATCGCCTTCGGGTGGGCCGATCCCATGGCCCCCGACGAGGTCGGGGAACGGATCGCGGCGGCCACCACCATCGCCGAGCTGGGCGGCGGTGCCCTCGAGCGTGCCATCGTCACCGAGGAGGCCAGGGCCCAGGCCGTCGGCCTGAGCACGTTCGCCCAGGCGTTGGCCTCGGCCACGACGCCCGACGAGGTCGCCATCACCGTCCGACGCGAGGTCCCGCCCCTGGTCGAGGCGGTCCGGGCCGACCTCGAGCTGCGCGACCCGAGGTCCGACCCCGCTCCCCGAGTGACCGGCCGAGGCGACGACGTGGTGCGCGTCGAGTTGCGGGTGGGCGACGGCCTGCCGCCGGCGGCGCTCGAGGTGGCATGGGCCCCCGGCCGGGCTCCGAGCCCGACGCAGCGCGCCGTGCTCGGCACCCTCGCCGAGCTGGTGACCCAGTCCCTCGCCCGAGCCGCCCGAGCCGACCAGGACCACCGCGTCATCGTCCAGCTCCAACGCGACCTGCTCCCACCCACGCCGACCGTCGAGGGACTCGAGATCGCCGTCAGCTACCAGCCCGCCATGAGCGTCGTCGGGCTCGGCGGCGACTTCTACGACGTCCTCACCTCGGATGCCGGTCGCACGTACCTCGTGGTCGGCGACATCACCGGCCACGGCTCGGAGGCCGTCGCCGCCATGGCCGAGCTGACCTCGGTCCTGCACCACGCGCTGCGCTCCGACGTCCCCCTCGACACCGTGTTCGACCCCGCCGACCTCGTCCTGGCCCGTCGCGGCGTCCTCGCCAGCGCCCTCGTCGCCGAGGTCGACCTCGATGCACACCAGCTCCACTCGGTGAACGCCGGGCACCTCTACGCCGTCATCCGGCGCACCGACGGCACTTCGGAGCTCGTCGTCGGCGGGCGCCGCCCCCTGCTCGGACTCGGGCCGCAGCCCCTGCCGGGCGCCGAGTGCACGACCTTCGGCCCCGGCGACGTGCTGGTGCTCTACACCGACGGACTCATCGAGCGCCGGTCGCAGACCATCGACGTCTCGATGGACGAGCTGGCCGCCCGGATCGCGGCGTTCGACCAGGGCACCATGACCGACCTGGTCGAGGCGCTCCACGTCGTCGACGTCGCCCCCGCCGACCGAACCGACGACGACATCGCGGTCGTCGCGGTGCGCTGCCTGCGCTGACCCGACGGGCCGGCATCGGCACGAGCGAGGCGCGGCGGTCGTGCAGCCGCGCTTCGCATGATCGGCCCCGCTCGCGGGTAGGTGGCGGCGTCGAGAGTACCGGAGGTCGTGCACATGGCGAAGCAGAAGCGGACGGTCGAGACCACCACCGTCGAGACGAAGGTCGAACGTCGAGGGAGTGGCACCACCGGCGACGGAGTGGACCGTTCGAGGCGCGGCACGCGTGACGGGGCCGGCCGCAGCACCTCAGCAGGCCAGAGCGTGACCTCGTCGGGCTCCGGTCGTCCGGGCACCCGGAAGTCGGGCGGCAACGGCGCCGGCCACCGGCGGCACAGCCTCGGAGAGCTGGCCGTGACCGGGGTGAAGGATCTGCCCCGGAACGCGGCGTGGGCACTGTCGAAGGCGCTGCACCCCGTCGAGGAGGTGGCGCACGAGGCGACCGACGCCCTCGGGACCGCCGCCACGAGGGGACGCCGGGCGGTGCGCCAGGTGACGCCGTCGGGGATCGGGCACTTCCGGAGCGAGGGGTCCGTGGAGCAGCTGGTCCAGCGGGCGGCACGGGCTGCCGAGCTGGCGTCGTCGGCCGAGGACGAGGCGATGCGGCGGGCCGACGAGGCCCGACGGACGGCCGATCTGGCCCGTCGCACCGCCGAGGCGGCCGAGGAGCGACGCACCGGCGCCCAGGCCGATGCCGAGGCGATGATCCAGTCGAGGCTCGAAGCCGTCGAGGAAGCCGGAGCCGAGCGGATCCGTCGCGCCGAACAGGAAGCCCGGGAGCAGACCGAACGGGTCCGCGCCGAGGTCGAGCAGGCCGCCGCGGAGGCACTGCGCAAGCTCGGCGACCAGCTCGACCGAGAGGTGGCGTCCACCCGGGAGCAGGCCGAGGAGAGCACGCATCGCGCCGAGCAGGCCCTCGCCATCGCCGACGACGCCGTGGGCCAGGCCCGAGAGCTCGCCGCCGAGGCCCGCCGCGCTGCCGAGGAGATGGCCGAGGCGGCCACCCGCACCGCCGATCGCCTCCGATGGGACGACCGATCCGACGCCGAGGCGGCCGTCACCTCCGCGAGCGCGGCGGCCGTCATCCCGCGCGACGAGCTGGAGGACCACACGAAGGCCGAGCTCCTCCAGCTGGCCGCCGACGCCGACGTGGAGGGCCGGTCGTCGATGACCAAGCACGACCTCATCGAGGCCCTCTCCTCGCTGAGCCCCACCACCCGTCGATCGAACGGAGCGCGACGATGATGAACTTCCGCAAGAAGAAGAGCCCCTGGCTGCGCATGGTGGCTCCCGCCGTGCTGGTCGCCCGCAAGGGCGGGAAGCCGATCCTCGGGATCTTCGGGGCGGCGGTGGCCGCCACCGCCCTGAGCGCGGCGGCATCGGTCCGGCGCGAGTCGTCGTGAAGGCGAGCGTGCTCGTCGCGCTCGGCGTCGGCTACGTCGCGGGCACCAGAGCGGGGCGCGGCCGCTACCGCCAGATCGTGTCGGGCTCGCAGCGCCTCGCGGCCGCCCTCGAGCACTATGCCGCGGGGGGACGCGCCGCCGGACCTGCGGACCGCCCCCACCCCGGGCCACGGGACGACGACCGAGGTGCGGGCGATGGTGGTGGTCGAGCCGTGACGAGCGAGACCGACCAGCGCGGTGCGGACGACGAGCACGATCCGACCCGCCGAAGGCTCGGCCCCGAGGTCACACCCGCCGGGGACACCGGGCGGGGGATCGACGACCGCTTCGAGGAGTTCGAGCGCCTGGCCACCATGGGCCCGCTCCTCGAACGACGCACGACGGAGTAGCGCGGTGCGCCGGCGGCGGGAGCGGCTGACTCGTCGGGCCGACGCCCATCTGCCTCGTGGTGCCGCGGACTTCTCGATCGCGATCGCGGTGGACGCGAAGCTCTTCGGCCGACTGCGCCTGCTTACCCTCGACGCGTTGGTCGAGGTCGGCCCGACCGACGGCGCGACCGGGGCCCTCCCGCCGGCGCCCGAGACCGATGCCCGCGCCCATCGGGTCGACGTCGAGACGCTTCTGGCCGAGGCGCGAGAGGTGCTCGGGCCGGTCGACGGCCGGGAGTCCCTGTCGCCGTTGCGGCCTCGGTGATCGTCAGGCCCGCACCGGGACGACGTCGTCGAGGGTGATCCTGCGCTCCGCGATGCCCGCGAAGCCGTCACCCTCCACCCAGCTCTCCTCGCCGATGAGGAGACCGGTCTCGGGGTCGGCGGGCCACACGATGGCCATGCGGGCCTGGTACAGGTAGTAGGCGTCGGGGTCGTCGACGGCGATCCCACGGGCCGCCAGCACCCGCCCCGGGTAGGCGATCTTGACCATGCCCTCGGTGTAGACGCCGGAGCGGTCGGCGATGACCCGGTCGACGTCGTGCTCGATGCGGTGGGCATCGGTGTCGACGATCGTCGCCTGGTAGAAGGCCCGCACACCCTCGGTCGAGGTGGGGTTGACCAGGGCCAGGTCGGGGCTGGAGTGGGCGACGTAGCGGGGGCTCGGGCACAGGGTGGCCAGGACGCCGTCGAGATCGAGGCTCGCCTCCGCCCTGCCATGGGCGATGACCAGCTCGAGGTTGCGACGTACCACCGGATCGGACTCGGCGGCCAGGCGCTCCTCGAGGAGGGCCCAGATCCGGTTCGGGTCGAGCATCATCGGTGGTCCCCCCACGGTGCGGCGTGCGCCCACCCTATGGCCGGGCCGTGCCCCGATCCGTGGGGCGCCCCGGGGTCGGGCAGGTGCGTCACCGACGGCTGCCGGGAATTGATTAGCACTAAATCAGGTTCAGACGGAGGTCCACACCGATGACCCTGGAGCACCCGTGCCAACTCTCACCCCGTCCTTCCGCCGCAGGTTGCCCTTCCTGGTTGCCGGCTTCCTGTCCTTCCTCTTCTCCGTCTACCTGTACTTCGTCGCCGACGACACGACCGCCGGCATCTTCGTCGGTCTGTGGGTTCCCTCCATCCACTCGCTCGGGACGCTGGTGCTGAGCAGCCTCGAACAGCCCGCCGTCGAGCGGTCGGGGGTGAACTCATGAGCGAGCTCGCCATCTTCGTGATCGGGTCCGTCATCTTCGCCATCACCGTCTACGGGGCGGTGATCAGCGGCGGGCTGGCCCTGGGCCGGCTGGCCGGCTCCGACCCCGACGAGCCTCCTGTCCAGGCCGTGGCCGCAGAGCCCAGCGAGGGCGTCGGCACCGCACCCTGACACCGCTCGGGTGCATCACCACGGGCGCCCGGCCGAGATCACCCCGCTCCACCTCCAACCCCCCCCGGTTCCCCGCGACGTCACCGGCTCGATCGAGTGTCGGCCCCCTGCCGCTCTCCCACGACGTGCCGACACGCCCGCCAGAAGCGAGCGCACCGACGCTCGGGTCCGCCGAACGGTCGTTGGGCTCTACCCCCTGAGATCACCGGGGCGGACCATCGTGTCGACGCGTGGGGAAGGGGACAGGATGGGCGACCAAGGCACCCGGCCACCGAAGTTGCCGCCGGTGTGGTTCAAGCACCTCTTCTGGAAGGCGCACCGGGGCGCCTACCGGCTCGTCGGCGACCGAGCGCTGTGGCGTCCCGGTGGCAAGCGGGGCTGGGGGGCGCTGCACCTCACCACCACCGGCCGTCGCAGCGGGCAACCCCGGGGCGTCATCCTCGGCTATCTGGAGGACGACTCGGTCCCGGTGGTGCTGGCGATGAACGGCTGGGACGAGGGGCAACCGGCGTGGTGGCTGAACCTCGAGGCGCACCCCGACGCCGTCATCCGCCTCAAGGGCCGACCGGAGTGCCCGGTGCGCGCCCGTCGCGCGCTGGGCGAGGAGCGTGACCGCCTCTGGCGGTGGTGGGCCGACCTCGACGAGGGTCTCGACGCCTACGACGGGTCGCGACTGGCCGACGCCCCCGTCGTCCTCTTCGAGCCCCGCCCGTCCGGCACCGACGCGCCCGCCTGAACCACCCGTCCGTTGCCATCGGCGCGAACGCCCTGTTCCCCGGGGCCGGAAGGTGCGACCATGCGGTGGTGGGGGAGGACGTGACGACGGGTCGGGTGGCGTCTCGGCGCGTGCTCGTCACCGGTGGATCGGGGTTCATCGGCGCCCACAGCGCCCGTGCCCTCGTCGACGCCGGCCACCCCGTGCGCTTCCTGGTGCGCGACCGCGGCCGCCTCGAGCGCACCGCCGGTGCGCTCGGCGTGCCCCTCGACGACGTGGTGCTCGGCGACGTCGGTGACGCCCCCGCCGTACGCCGGGCCCTCCACGGCTGCGACGCCGTGCTCCACGCCGCCGCGGTCGTCGGCACCGGGGCCGACGGCGCCGAGGCCATGACCGCCACCAACGAGCACGGCGCCCGCACCGTGCTCGGCGCCGCCGTCGAGATGGGCCTCGACCCCATCGTCCACGTGTCGAGCGGCAGCGTGCTCTACCCCACCGACGAGCCGGTGGTGGGCCCCGACAGCCCCCTCGTCGAGGGCCTCGGACCGTACGCGGCGTCCAAGGTGGCCGCCGAGCGCTTCGCCCGCGAGCTCCAGGAGGCCGGCGCCCCCGTCGTGTGCACGTATCCGATGATGGTGCTCGGCCCACCGGCCGGCGAGCGCGCCGGGGAGTCCGCCGGCGCCCTCCCGATCTTCCTGCGCTCCCGGGTCGTCACCGACGTCGGGTACTGGTCGACCGTCGACGTCCGCGACGTGGCCTCGGTGCACGTCGCGGCGATGCGCCCCGGCCTCGGCCCCCGCCGCTACACCTGCGGCGGCCACTTCCTCGCCACCGGTGAGGCGGTGACCCTCATGGAACGGGCCACCGGGCGAGCCATGTGGCGGGTACCGGTGCCGGTCTCGGCGTTGGTCGCCATGGGCGGGTTGAGCGAACGGCTGAGCCGCGTCGTGCGCAGCGCCACGACCTTCACCCGCGACGCCATGGTGTACCTGACCCGCGCCGTGCCCGTCGACGACACCCGTACCGTCGACGAGCTCGGCGTCACGTTCCGCGACCCGTTCGAGACCATCCGCGACACCATCCAGGGGCTGGTCGCGTCCGGGACCATCACCCCCGCACACGCCGGCAAGGCGGCACCGTGAGCGGGCGCGAGAAGCCGTCCCCCGCTGCGACCGGATCGTCGAGGACGCCCGAGCGGTTGCGCGACCTCGACCTCACCGACCTGTCGCTCTTCGCCGACGGACCCCCGCACGCCGCGTTCGCGACGCTGCGCGACGAGGCGCCGCTGTACTGGCACGAGCCCACCGGGCACACCCCCGACGGCGAGGGGTTCTGGTGTCTCACCCGCCACGCCGACGTCGCCTGGGCGGCCCGTGACGCGGCGACGTTCTCGTCGTGCACCGGCGGGGGGCGCGACGGCGGCGGGACCCTCATCGAGGACCTCCCGCTCGGGCTGGCCGCCGGCGTCCTGTTCAACATGCAGGACGACCCCCGCCACCACCACATCCGCCGACTCGTCACGCCTGCGGTCAGCCCGCGTCGGCTCCGCGACATGGAGGCCGAGCTGCGGCAGCGCAGCGAACAGATCCTCGACGCCGCCGTCGCCGCCGGCACCTGCGACTTCCTCGTCGACGTCGCCGCCGAGTTCCCCCTCCAGGCCATCGCCGCCCTCCTCGGGGTGCCCCAGGAGGACCGGCACAGGTTCATGGAGTGGGCCGACACCACCCTCGACTACGACGACCGCGACCCCGGCGAGCAGTCGGCGCGCAGCCGTGACGCCGGTGCGGCGGTCACCGCCTACGGCCGCGACCTCCTCGAGCAGAAGCGGCGGTGCCCCGCCGACGACATGGTGTCGGTCATCGCCACCGCCGAACTGCCCGGCGAGGCCGACCCCGGCGGCCCGCTGACCGACCTCGAGCAGCAGATGTTCTTCAGCCTGTTGATCGCCGCGGGTTCCGAGACGACCCGCAACACCGCCACCGCCGGCCTGCTCGCGCTGATCGACAACCCCGACCAGTGGCAGGCCCTCCGCGAGGACCGCGGTCTGCTGCCGGGCGCCGTCGAGGAGATGCTGCGCTGGGCGTCGTCGACCACCTACAACCGCCGCACCGCCACCCGCGACGTCGAGCGCCACGGCCGCACCATCCGGGCCGGCGACAAGGTGGTGCTGTGGTGGCAGGCCGCCAACTTCGACGAGCGGGCGTTCCCCGACCCGATGCGCTTCGACATCGGGCGTGACCCCAACCCGCACCTCGCCTTCGGGCTCGGATCCCACTTCTGCCTCGGCGCCAACCTCGCCCGCCTCGAGCTTCGGCTCCTCTTCGACGCGCTCCTCGACCGCGTCGTGTCGGTCACCGCCACCGGGCCTGTCGAACGGACCCGGTCGAACAAGCACACCGGCTTCCGCCACCTCCCCGTGGAGCTGCACGCCGCCGACGGTCCGTCTGCCGGCCGGGTGGCATCGAGCGGGCGGTGACGGTGCCTCAGCCGGTGCGCCCGCTCGCGGGGTGCGAGGCGCGGTACTCCTCGACCTTCGCCGAGGCGGCGTCGCCGAAGAGGATCTCGGCGACCTCGTCGAGCCCGTCCGCGAAGAGGTAGTCCTCGGCCGGCACGACCAGTTCGATCTTCGACCGGCGGCGCATGAAGTCCTCGAGGCGGGTGACCATCTCCGTCGACGCCGCCAGGTGGAGCTCCACCCGCAGGTAGTCGGTGCCCCCGAGCACGTCGTCGGCCATGGTCGGGTCGGCGCGGACGGCCTCCAACATGGCGAAGGCCCGACGTCCGTAGCGCCGCCACAGCCGGTCCGACAGCGGTTCGACACCCGGGCGGTCCCGCCGGTCGTCGAGGCGCATGAGCCGAGCCTGGCGGTGGAACTCGGCGCGGGTCTGCGCGGCCGGCTCGCCGTACCAGTTGCCGAGGTCGGGCTCCAGGACCAGCCCCAGGGACTCGACGGCGTCGGCCACCTCCTCCCCGACGTTCAGGCAGTCGGTGAGCTTCCCGCCGAACACGGTGACGGCGCGGCGGCGCCGGTCGACCTCGATCTCGTGCTTGCGGCTCAGCGACGTCCAGTCGACGTCGCTCGTGTCGCCACCGTCGGCGGTCACCACCAACGGGCGGACCCCGCAGCGCTCGGCGATCACGTCGTCGACGGTGAGCGGCTCGGGGAGGTCGAGGCGGGCGTTGATCTGGGCCAACAGGAAGGCGCGGTCCTCGCCGTCCACCTCCGAGTACGGGGTGTCGATCCGGGTGTCGGTCGTGCCGATCACCGAGCGCAGGCCCATGGGGATCACGTAGAAGAGCCGCTGGGTGTCGTCGAAGAACGCCAGCACCCGCTCGTCGTCGCCGGTGGTCAGCCGGGGCACCACCAGGTGGATGCCCTTCGAGTAGACGATGCGATGCTCGGTCTGCACCCCCAGGTCGCCGTTCAGGCCGTCGACGAACGGCCCCGCGGCGTTGACGACGATCCGGGCGCGGCACTCGAGCACCTCGTCGGTCTCGCGGTCACGCAACCCCAGCCTCCAGCCGTCTCGATCGTGCTCGGCGGCGGTCAGCTCGACGTAGTTTGCGACCGTGGCCCCGGCCTCGATCGCCGAGCGGACGAACGAGAACACGAAGCGGGCGTCGTTGTCCTTCAGGAGGCAGTCCCGGTACTCGATGCCGCCGCGCACCGAGGTGGTGTCGATGACCGGTTCGGCAGCGCGGATCCGGCGGGCGCTGAGGAGGCGGGGCGCACGGGTGCGGAAGTTCCCGAGCGCCCAGTACGCCGTGGCGCCGAGGGCGCTCAGCCACGGCGGGTACGGCGACGACTCGTCGAGCGCCGCCAGGAACGGGATCTCCTGGACGTTGTCGGGGTAGGCCCGCATCAGCCGGTTGCGCGACCGGCAGAGCTTGCGCACCAACGGGATCTCGTAGTTCTCGAGGTACTTGAACCCGCCCCACACCAGGTTCGACGACTCCTGGCTCGTGAACGACGCGAAGTCGCCCCGGTCGACGAGGGCGACGTTCGCACCCCGTCCGGCCAGCGACGCGGCCACCACCGCACCGTTGATGCCCCCGCCCACGACGAACACGTCGAAGGTGCCGCCGCGCAGGCGGCCGATGTTCGTCGCCCGCAGCGTCATCGGGCCACGGTAGCAACGAGGTCCCGCCGGCCCGTGAGGCGAGGGCGGCCTAATCTCCGCGGACCACCATGTCTCACTACGTCGCCGCCATCGACCAGGGCACCACCAGCACCCGCTTCGTGATCTTCGATGCCGCCGGGCAGCCGGTGGGGACGGCCCAGGAGGAGCACGAGCAGATCTACCCCCGGCCGGGCTGGGTGGAGCACCGGCCCGACGAGATCTGGGCCCGCACCCGAGCGGTCGTCACCGACGCCCTCGACGCCGCCGGCCTCACCGCCGCCGACCTCGTCGCCATCGGGGTCACCAACCAGCGCGAGACCACCGTCGTCTGGGACCGCCGTACCGGCGAGGCGGTCGCCAACGCCATCGTCTGGCAGGACACCCGCACCGACCAGCTCTGCCGCGACCTGGCCGCCGACGGGGGTCCCGACCGGTTCCGGAGCTCCACCGGCCTCCCGCTGGCCACCTACTTCTCCGGCCCGAAGATCGCCTGGATCCTCGACAACGTCCCCGGGGCCCGCGCCCGCGCCGAGGCTGGCGACCTGCTGTTCGGCACGATCGACACCTGGCTCATCTGGAACCTCACCGGCGGCGTCGACGGCGGGCTCCACCTCACCGACGTCACCAACGCCAGCCGCACGCTGCTGATGGACCTCGAGACCCTCGACTGGGCCCCCGACAACCTGGCGGCCCTCGGGATCCCGGCGTCGATGCTCCCGGAGATCCGCTCGTCGAGCGAGGTGTACGGCGAGGCCCGCCTCGAGGCGGTGGCCGGAGTGCCGGTGGCCGGCGCCCTCGGCGACCAGCAGGCGGGCCTCTTCGGTCAGACGTGCTTCTCGGTCGGCGACGCCAAGAACACCTACGGCACCGGCAACTTCCTGCTGCTCAACACCGGCACCTCACCGGTGCGGTCGGAGAACGGCCTCATCACCACCGTCGGCTACCGACTCGGCGACGCACCGCCCGTGTACGCCCTCGAAGGGTCGATCGCCATCGCCGGCGCCCTGGTGCAGTGGCTGCGCGACAACCTCCGCATCATCGACTCGGCGAGCGAGGTGGAGGCGCTGGCCCGCACCGTCGACGACAACGGGGGCTGCTACTTCGTCCCGGCGTTCTCCGGGCTCTTCGCCCCGTACTGGCGCGACGACGCCCGAGGGGTGATCGTCGGGCTCACCCGCTTCGTCGAGCGCGGGCACATCGCCCGGGCCGCCCTCGAGGCGACCGCCTTCCAGGGCCGCGAGATGGTCGACGCCATGCAGGCCGACTCCGGTGTCACCCTCCGGGAGCTGCGCGTCGGCGGCGGCATGGTCGCCAACGATCTGCTGATGCAGTTCCAGGCCGACATCCTCGGCATCCCCGTCGTCAGGCCGACGCTGGCCGAGACGACGGCCGTCGGCGCGGCCTACGCCGCCGGTCTCGCCGTCGGGTTCTGGCCCGACACCGACGCGCTGCGGACGAAGTGGGTGGAGGGGCAGCGCTGGCTCCCGCAGATGGACGAGGCCACCCGCGAGCGCGAGCTCGCCCGGTGGAAGAAGGCCGTCACCCGCACCTTCGACTGGGTCGACCAGGACGACTAGGACGACGCCGGCCGGTCGCGCAGGGCTCGGGCTCAGGTCAGACCGGCGGCGGCACGCACCGCGGCCGCGAAGCCCTCCCGGTCGGCCACCGTCACGGTGAGACCGGGGTGGGCGACGGCGCCGAACGGGTCGAGGCCCCGGACCGGTTCGCGGAAGCACAGGCACACCCCGCCGGCGGTGGTGGTGCCGAAGGTCAGGCCACGGTCGACCAGCGATGCCCGGGCGCCGATGGCGCGATGGGCCCGGTAGGGCCCGGTCAGCTCGACGTCAACGACGTTGTCGGCCGTCGTCTCGCACGACCACGGCCCGAACCGGGCCACCAGGCGATCACCGTCGAGGGTGACGTGCGCGGTCGACGGCACCACCCCGAGCGCCGCCAGCAGCGGGCGGGTGCGGCGATCGAAGGCGAAGTCGAACTGCCGGACGCGTTCCGGTCCCGGGGCGTCGCCGTCCCGCCCCGCCGTCCGATCGAGGGCCGTGCCCAGGCGAACGGCCGTGGCGGCGTCGAAGGCCCCCCGACCCCGCCAGCGCACCGCGCCGGTGGCGTCGACCAGGAACAACCCGACGGTGCCGGTGGACTCGATGCCCAGCCCGTCGGTCACCCGGCGCACGTCGGTGTACACCGTGATGGTGCGGCGCAGCACCACCGGATCGCGGATCGCGCCGGCCATGCCGCCGTCGATCACGCGCCGGGCGGGCGACCACTTCGTGCCGATGGTGGGGACCTCGTAGAAGCGCAGACCAGGGTCCGCGGCGGCCCGGGCCTCCAGCCACGGGACCCACGAGTCGACGAGCGTCTGGTGCTCACGGCGGAACGCCACGATCACGACGTTGCGATCGCCGTCGAACGCGTCGGGGAGCGCCACGACCCGACCCTTGAGGTCTCGCCCTTCGAGGTGGGGGAACGACCGCCGACCGTTCGCATCGTCTGTCACCCCGGCCACGGTACCGACCGACTCCTCGTCGGTCACCCTGGGTGGAGCGTCGGGCGAGGGTTCAGATCCTGCCCTGGCCGGGGAAGCCCACCGGGGCGCCGAGGGCCCGCATGCGCCGCACCGCCGGCCAGGGGAAGAGGAGGAAGGTCAACGCGATGACCAGCCCGATGAACGGCAGGAAGAAGGACAGCAGGATCAACACCAGCCAGAGCCCTCGTGACCTCCCCGCTTGCGACCACGCCCACGCCGGGAAGCGCAGGACGCTGACCAGTGCCCAGACCTTCAGCAGGAACGCGGCGAGCTCCAACAGCATCCATCCGGTCCAGACATCCATGATCGTCCTCGGTTCGGTCAGGCGAGATCGCCGGAGGGCAGCTCGCCGTCGGCGACGGCGTGCGCATGGCGGGCGTGGTCGGCGGCGTTGAGGTCGGCGTAGCGTTCGGCGAAGGTCGCGACGGCTTCGTCGTAGCGGGTCGAGCGCCCGAGGTACGCGGCGATGGCGGCCGGTTCGCCGGATCGGGCGTGGGCCCGGGCCAGGGACCATCCGCACATCCGGGCGTAGACGGCGAGGGCGGTCGCCGACATCGCCTCGACGTCGGCGGACCCCTTCATGTCGCGGAGCTGGCGCCAGTAGTAGTGGCGACCGTCGAGCGCCGAGGTGCTCCACCCGAGGAAGATGTCGCTGGCGGCCTGCATCATGCGCTGCCCCTCGACCACCCGCTGACCGGGATGGTCGTAGCGCCCGGGCGCGACGTGGGGCTCGAGCACCGAGTGCGCGGCCTCCTTGAACTGCAGGACGAGCGGGTCGCCGGCGTCGCTCTCCAGGAGCACCACGAAGGCCCGCAGGCCGACGCTGCCGACGCCGACCACCTTGTGGGCGATGTCGGTGATCCGGTACCGGCCGAGCAGGGCGGCGTGGGAGTCGGCCACCGTCGTCCGGTAGCCGGCGAACGTGGACCGTATGGCGTCGGCGAGCACCTCGGGGTCGGCGTCGGTGCCGACCTGGCCGAGGGGCACGAGCACCGGGGGATCGGCCCGGAAGCGGCGCCCGCCGTCGACCTGCTCGGTGAGCTTGCGCACGGCCTGGAGGCTGGTTCGCCGCCGGGCCGCCCCGATGCCCTCGTCGACCCTTCGGGCGGCCTTGCGCCTGGCGGCGAACGCCTTGCGGACGGCTTCGGTGTCCAGCCGGGCGTACCAGATGTCGAGCGGGCTCCATCCGGCGAAGTCGCGCATGGCGCTGCGGTACGCCGAGGCGACGGTGGCGGACAGATCCCGCGCCGTCGCCGGGGGGAACCCCCGATCGCCGGCTGCGATCGTGAAGCTGGTGGCGAGGCGCAGCAGATCCCACTCCCACGGGCCCCGGGCGGTCTCGTCGAAGTCGTTCAGGTCGAACAACAGCTCCCGGCTCGGCGACGCGAAGACACCCAGGTTGCTCAGGTGGGCGTCCCCGCACAGCTGCGCCTCCAGCCCGGACGTGGGGGTCCCGGCGAGGTCGGCGGCCATGATCGCCGCCGCGCCCCGGTAGAAGGTGAAGGCGCTCACCGCCATGCGGGCATGGCGCAGCGGGACCAGCCCCGGGACCCGGTCGGCGTCCTGGGCGGCGAGGACGGCCACGGGGTCGGGGCGGTCGGCGGCAGGGTGCCAGTCGCCGATCGCCGATCGGGGCGTCGTCCGTCGGGCGGCGCGGCCGGCGTCGGCGTCCGGGCGCGGGACCTCGGTCGTGGGGGGCATCGCGCCAGGATCGCGCCGCGGCGGGGTGCGCCGGGTGCGGATCGGGTGCGAGGCGGGTGCTCCGCTCCTGCACCCGATCCGCACCGGTGCCCGTCCGCGATGGTCGTAGCGTGGGCCGATGGGTCGGCGGTGACCGCCGCTCGGCTTCGTCCGAGGCGACCACGGAGGGGTACCCATGGGTGACGAGCCCACCACCGGGGAGGGGCCGGCAGGATCCACCCCGGTCGTGCTGCCCCTCGCACCGGACCTCGAGGTCCTCTTCGAGCGGGCCCCCGAGATCATCACCATCACCGACGCCCACGGTCGCCAGCAGATGGTCAAC
The DNA here is from genome assembly GCA_025455885.1 of Acidimicrobiales bacterium. Lineage (NCBI taxonomy): Bacteria > Bacillati > Actinomycetota > Acidimicrobiia > Acidimicrobiales > Acidimicrobiales bacterium. Next base: position 110,247 of record JALOLR010000008.1, on the reverse strand, counting down.
CAGGCGGGCCTGCGGCTCCTCGGGTTCGACGACAGCTTCCGCAAGCCCGCCGACGGCTGGCTGTTCGTGCACCCCGACGACCGGGAACGGATCCACGCCCACCGATCCGACCTCGCCGGGCGGGAAGCACGTGGCGAGCCCTTCGATCCCACGAAGGCGTTCCGCTACCGCGTCCGTTCCGGAACGGGCGAGTGGCGGTGGCTCGAGACCGTCGTCGCCGACCTGCACGACGTCCCCGGCGTGCAGGGCCGCGTGGCCTTCTCCCGCGACGTCACCGAGTCCGAGGAGCGCGCCCAGGCCCTCCTCGAGTCACAGGCCCGGCTCGAGGCGCTGGTCGCGAGCTTCGGCGAGGGTGCGTTCATCGACGACGCATCGGGGGTGGTGCTGTTCGCCAACGAGCGCCTCTGCGAGATGTTCCTCGTCGACGGCCCGGCCGCGGCGTTCGTCGGATCGCACCGCGACGAGCTGGTGGCTCGGCTGGCGACCGGGTTGGCGGGTCCGACGCCGCTGCCGAGGGTCGCCGAGGTGGACCACCGGACCCGCTCGGTCTTCCCGTTCGTGTTGTCGACCGGTCGCGAGGTCCGCGTCGAGGTCATCCCCATCCGCGGGGCGGACGCCGACCACGGCCGGCTCTGGCTCTTCACCGACGACACGGCGCGACGCGACGAAGAACGCCGCCAGCAGGCGCTGCTCGAGCTCGAACAGCAGGCCCGCCGGGTGGCCGAGGAGCAGGCGGAACGACTCGAGGCCTACGACCGGCTGCGCAACGACTTCGTGGCCGGCGTGTCGCACGAGCTGCGCACCCCGCTCACCGCGATCGCCGGCGCGACCGAGCTGTTGCAGTCCGACCCGGAGGTGCCCGAGACGGCGATGGGCCACCTCGGGATCATCGGGCGCAACGTCGATCGCCTGCGCTCCATGGTGGAGGACCTCCTCCTCGTCGGGCGTCTCGACGCCGGGATGCTGACCCTCGAGCCCACCGAGATCCGTGTCGCCCCGCTCCTCGCCGAAGCTGCCGAGTCGTTCGCCTCGACCGCCGCACGCCGCTCGGTCACCGTCCGGGTGGAGGTCGGGGAGGGGCTGGTGGTCACCGCCGACCGCCGGCGCCTCACCGAGATCGTCGAGAACCTGGTCGACAACGCCGTCAAGTTCTCGCCGCCCGGGTGCGACGTGACGGTACGGGCCGACCGCGTCGGCAGCCGGTGGTTCCTGGACGTCGTCGACCACGGCCCCGGCATCCCCGCCGACCAGCGCGCTTCGGTGCTCGGCCGCTTCGTGCGCACCCCCGACGCCGAGCGCGCCGGTGTCCCCGGCGCCGGCCTGGGCCTGGCCATCGTGGAGGGCCTCGTCGGCCTCCACGGTGGGACGGTCACCATCGACGACTCCCCCGGGGGAGGGACCCGGGTGCGCTGCGAGATGGCGGACCTCTCCCCGGAGCCGTCGTGACGGCGATCACCGGGCCCGCCCGGCGGGTGCTCGTCGTCGACGACGACGACGACATCCGCGCCGTGCTCGCCGAGGTGCTGCGTCGTGCCGGACTCGACGTGCTCCTGGCCGCCTCCGGACGCGAGGCGCTGCGGCGGGCGTTCGAGAGCCGGCCCGACGCCGTGATCCTCGACCTCGGCCTCCCGGACCTCGACGGCATGGAGGTCCTGCGGCGGCTTCGGGACATGACCGACCTCCCGGTGCTCGTCCTCACCGCCCGGGGCCTCGAGCGCGACAAGGTCGACGCCCTTCTCCTGGGGGCCGACGACTACGTCACCAAGCCGTTCTCGAACGCCGAGCTCCTCGCTCGGGTGATCGCCCTCCTGCGCCGCTCCACGACCGGCGGTGGGGCCGACGTCGTCGAGCGGATCGCCGACGGCGACCTCGTGGTCGACCTCCGGGCGAAGACCGTCCACCTCGCCGACGAGCCGGTCGACCTGTCGCCCACGGAGTGGCAGCTGCTCGTCACGTTCCTGCGTCACCCCGGCCAGGTGCTCTCCCGGGAGCAGCTCCTCGAGCACGCTTGGTCCGACCCCCTCGGGGTCGGACCCGAACGGGTGAAGTTCGCGGTGCTCCGCCTGCGCAAGCGTCTCGGCTGGCAGGACCCCGACACCTCGCCGATCGAGGCCGTGCGGGGGTTCGGATACCGTTACCGGGGTCGCGTCCCCACCTGACCGCGCGCGGTGCAGGGTGCCGGTTGCCACGGTTGCACCTCATCTGCACCGAAACGGAACCCGCGTCGGTGCCGCCGGACGGTCCACTCACACCACCATCGAACGAGGAGATCCTGCGTGCGTCACACCCCCTCCACCCTCCGGCGGGTCCGGCTGACCGCCGGCGCCGTCGTCGTCGTGGTGGCGTCCTTCGGGGCCCTTGCCGCCTGTTCGAGCGATGACGACAGCACGACGGCCACCACCGTCGACGCTGCGCAGAACTACTGCGACGCATGGTCGTCGCTCATCAGCGCGTTCGAGGCCTACGACGAGATCGACATCGTGAACGGGGGGCTCGACAGCGTGCGGAGCTACTTCGACGAGCTCGAGACCGCCGCCCGGCAACTCGCCGAGGCGGCGGACGCCCAACTCGAACCGGCTGTCGACGCCTTCACGACGTCGCTCGACGACCTCGGGACCGCATTGACGTCGTCGTCGCTCCCCGTGGACCGTCGGGACCAGGTCCGCGCCGCCACGGAGGCCGTCGACTCGGCATGGAACGACCTCGTCGAGGCCGCCAAGGCCGGTTGCCCGTCGGTCACCGCCACCACCGTCGACGCCGACGCCGCCTGACGCCCGGGAGCACCATGACCACCCATCCCTTCCTCTCCGACGACTGGATCGAGCAGACCCGGTCGGTCAAGGCCCGCCGGGCGGGGAACCCCGTCGACGAACCGGGGATGGTGGTCAACGCCACGATCACCGGCGTCCCCTTCGGCGAGGCCACCCGCGAGCTGCACTCCGGCCACGGCCCGGTCATCGGGTGGGAGGCGGGCCACGCCTCCGACGCGCGGCTCGCCTTCACCGTCGACTACGCGCTGGCCCGCGAGCTCGTGCTCGATCCCGGCTACGACGTCCTCGAGCAGGCCATCGCCTCGGGCACGCTGCGCATCGACGGCGACACCGCCGCCCTCCGGTCGTGGTGGTCGAACCGCATCGGCAACCCCGAGGCCGTCGCGCTCGACGACGAGATCAGGGCCCTCACGGCCTGACCCCGGTCCATCGCCGTGCTCGCCGTGACCGTGCCGCCGCTGGTGGCCGAGATGGCGGTCGTCCTCCTCGCGGCGGCCGCCATCTCCTATCTGTGCACCCGGATCGGGCTCGTGCCCATCGTCGGGTTCGTGCTGGCCGGCGCGCTGGTCGGGCCCTTCGCGCTCGGCATCGTCGAGGACGTCGAGCTCGTCGAGCAGACCGCGGAGATCGGCGTCATCTTCCTGCTGTTCGGGATCGGCCTCGAGCTGAGCGCCGACCGCCTCCGATCCCTCGGGGCGCTGCTCTTCGGCGGCGGCGCGGTCCAGGTCCTGCTCACCATCGGACTCGTCACCGCCGGCTGCGTCCTGTTCGGCGTCGACACCAAGACCGCGATCTACACGGGTTGCCTCGTGTCGCTCAGCTCCACCGCCATCGTGCTCAAGATCCTCTCGGACCGCCGCCAGACCTCCTCCCCGGTGGGCGAGGTGGCCGTGTCCTTCCTCATCTTCCAGGACCTCGCCGTCGTCATCATGGTGCTGCTCGTGCCCATGTTGGGGCCCGGGTCGTCGGGGGGCGTCGGCGACGTCCTCGGCGCGCTGCTGCGCTCCCTCGTCGTCATCGTCTTCGTCCTCGGCGCCACCCGATGGTTCGTCCCCCGCGCCCTCGACCGCGTCGCCGAGCGTTCGACCGACGAGGTGTTCCTCCTCACCGTTGCGGCGTTCGCACTGGCCGTGGCCTACGGCGCCAGCCTGCTGGGCCTCACCGACTCGCTGGGGGCGTTCATCGCCGGCCTCGTCATCTCCTCGAGCCGCCACCGTGAGCGGGCCCTGCGCTACATCACCCCGTTCCAGATGCTCTTCTCGGCCATCTTCTTCGCCTCGATCGGCATGCTCCTCGACATCGGGTTCGTGCTCGACCGATGGCAGCTCGTCCTCGTCCTCGCCGTCGGCACCGTGGTGATCAAGGTGGTCGCCACCTCCACCGCCGCCAAGGTCTTCTCACGACCCGGACCGGTGATCGCCACCTCCGCGCTCCTCCTCGCCCAGATCGGTGAGTTCTCGTTCGTGCTCGAGCAGAGCGGACGGGCTGAAGGGCTCACCCCGGCCGGCGTCGGCGAGCAGGGATCCCAGGCGTTCATCGCCACCGCCGTGCTGTTGTTCATCCTCACTCCCGTGCTCGACGCGGGCGGGCGGCGCCTCGGTGCGCTCATCGAACGACGGGCGGTCGCCCGCGGCCGCGCCCCGGCCGCCCCACCGGTCCCGCCGGTCGTCGTGGTGGGAGGCGGGGCGGGGGCGCGGGCCCTGCTCACGGCCAGCGTCGAGCAGGCGGGTCTCGACAACCCGGTGGTCGTCACGGCCGCGTCCGACACCGTTCCCGACGACGCCGCGCTGGTGGTCGCCATGGATCTCGACCCGGCCGCGTTGCAGGTGCTGCTCGACGCACGGGGCTCGGATGCCGAGGGCGTTCCCGTGCTGGCCTGGGTCCGCGACCCGGCCAGCGCCGACCGGGCCTCCGGCCACGACGGGGTTCGGGTGATCGACGCCACCGGCGCCGCCGAGCTGACCGTCGCCCGCGCCATGCTCGATGCGCTCGGCGTCGAGCAGGGACGGCGGATCACCGCCCTCACCAAGGCCGTCGAGTCCCTGCCGAGCGAGCTGCGTCGCCCCCTGGCGTGACCTGGTGCCGGCATGGCGACCGATCCGGTCGTGGCCGTCGCCCGGGCACGACCGGTCGCGCTCCGGGAGTCCCTGACGGTGGGCGAGCGGGCGATGAGGGCGTTCTCAGGCCGCTCTCACGGTGGGCTCAGCCGCCGCCGCGACCGTGGCGCCCATGGCACTCCACGAGGTCGTCGACGAGGTCATCACGTCCGGACGAGGGCTCCCACCCGACCCGCCCCCTGACGACCCCACCGACGACCCCACCGGCGAAGGGCGTCCCGCGACCGCGGCCGCTCGGCCCGGCTCGCTCGGCGGGCGGTGGTGGCTCCCCAACCTGGGTCTCGCTCTCGCCGCCGGCACCGGCCTGGCCCTGGCCGTGTCGAACGGATCGGTCGACCTGGCCGAGGTCGGGCCCGGCTGGTGGTGGGTCCTGGTGGCCGCGTTCCACCTGCCGGTCGCCGCCATCGGGGCGTTCCTCCTCGCCGGGCTGATCGAACGGGTCGGCTACTTCTGGCGGGGACGGGCGACGAACCGGCCCGGTCGTCTGCCGGCGGCGTTGCCGACGGTGTGCGTGCAGCTCCCGATGTTCAACGAGGACGCCGTCGCCGAGCGCGCGATCGACGCGGCCTGCTCGCTCGACTGGCCGCGCGATCGCCTCGAGGTCCAGGTGCTCGACGACTCGACCGACCCCGACACCCGAGCGCTCGTCGAGCGGGTGTGCGACCGGATGCGGGCTTCGGGCGTCGACTGCCGGCTGGTCCGCCGGTCGAACCGCGACGGCTACAAGGCGGGGGCGCTCGAGGTGGGTCGGCGCATGACGTCCGCCGACCTGATCGTGATCTTCGACTCGGACTTCCTGCCCCGACCGGACTTCCTGGCCGGGGCGGTCGGCTACTTCTTCGACGACGAGGGCCGCTGGATCGACGACCTGGCGCTCGTGCAGACCCAGTGGGGCCACCTCAACCACGACGAGTCGCCGCTCACGCGTGCCCAGTCGCTCTGGGTCGACGACCACCACACGGTCCAGATGTCGTGGCGGTCCGAGAAGTGGGGCTTCGTCAACTTCACCGGGACGGCGGGGATCTGGCGGGCCGAGGCGATCGAGCGGGCCGGCGGCTGGCGGGCGGCGAGCCTCGTCGAGGACTGCGAGCTGAGCTTCCGGCACCTCTTCGCCGGGTACCGGACACGCTTCGTCAAGGAGGTGGTGGCCCCCTCCGAGCTGCCGGCGACCTACACGGCCTACAAGGCCCAGCAGAAGCGCTGGACGCAGGGATGGATGCAGCTCCAACGCATCCACCTACGCACACTGCTCCGGAGCTACGAGACCACGCCGCTGCGCCGGGCCCACCTCCTGTACCACATGTGCATCCCGTGGCAGTGGGCGTTGTGGGGGCTCTGGCTCCTGGTGCTGCCGATCGGCATCTGGAACGGCGTGTGGCTCGGGACGTTCGGCGTCGGCGTCGGGCTCGGCGTCTACGTGGCCCCGATGGTCCTGTGGCTGACGGCGGCGACCGTCGTCGCCACCATCGAGACCCGGCGCTCCTACCCCGGCCCCCGGACGTGGTCGGTGCTGGCCCGGCGGATGACCCGGGTGGTGCCCTACGCCGTCATCAACACCGGCATGCTGCCCCACCAGTTCAGCGCCTTCGCCGAAGGCCTCTTCGGGCCGATGCACAGCGAGTTCGAGCGCACCCCGAAGGTCGCCACCGTGACCGTCGCGGACACGGGGGCCACCCGCACCGCGGCCTCGGGCGGCGACCGGCCCCCACGGCGGGCGAAGGTCCGGGTGCACCCGCCCTACGTCGCCGCCGAGGTGCTGTTCGTCTGCTACCAGTTCGGATGGGCGGCCGTGTTCCTCGACGCCGGCCTCTGGGCGAGCGCCGTCGCGGCAGGCTTCGTGGGGTCCTGTGTCGCCGGACTGATGTGGTTCTACGGCGACCACGTCGACCGCCGGCTGTTCCTCGTGCCGCGGCGGTCGACGGTCAGGTGAGCGAGACCCGCCCTGGTCAGGCCGTGAGCCGGTAGCCCATGCCCCGCACCGTCTCGCTCGTGAGAGGGCCGAGCCTCCCCGTTCCGCGCGCGGGTCCCTGATGCCGTCGTGGCTACGCCTGTCGCCATTCGTCGTACAGCTCGCGTGGCCAATACCTGACCGGCCGGATCCGGTCGCGCTCGATCAGGTCGAGTCGGACCTCGTCGTAGTCGTAGCAGTTGAGCTCGTACCGGTTGCCCCACGGGTCGGCGAACTCGTAGGCCCAGCAGAGGTCGAAGTCGATGAGCTCGTCGCTGGCCAGGGGTGTTCCCCCGACGTTCGGGATCACACCGGGCAGCGAGCGGGCGAACGCCACGAAGGCCTCGTGGTCGACGCTGAACGCCACCCCGGCGAGGTTGGGTGCCATCGGGTGGGTCTCGCTCGCCTCGAACAACGCGAGGCTCGTCCCCCCTCCGTCCCCGGTGATCTGGAGGGGTCCACCCCCGAAACCCTCGGCCCAGAACCGGTACTCCTCGACGGGCTCGAACCCGAGGTGCTCGGCGTACCACGCTGCCGCCTCGACCCGATCGGGAACCCGGATGTGGACGTGGTCGAGGTGACCCAGGCGGAGCGAGGGGGGAGGCATCGGTCCATCGTCCTCGCCGCCCCCGATGCCGTCAACGGGTCGGGGCACCCCACCCGGCCATCCGAACCCGAGGACCTCCCCGAGGTGACGTCACCGGGTCCCGGTTCGACGGGATCGAGGCGCGGAGGGCGTCGTGCGTGGGTGTGTGGACGTGAAGGTCTCGACAAGATCGGCCCGATCGCCCTCAAGACGACGTCAACCGGGTTCCACGGAGGGTCGTCGCGGCGTAGACGTCTCCTCATGGCCGATGTGCTCTACGTGTTGACCGTCCTCGTGGCGTTCGCCGCGCTCGTCGGGCTCGTTCGCCTGTGCGACCGTCTCGTCGGTCCCGACGAAACGGCAGCTGCGATCACCGGCGAGCCCACCGACGTGGTCGATCGATGACGCCGGAGAACGTCGTCGGCCTCGTCATCGCCGGCGTCGTGCTCGTGTACCTCGCCGTCTCCCTCTTCTTCCCCGAGCGGTTCTGATGTCGCCATCGGCGCTCTTCCAGCTCGTCCTCTTCCTCGCAGTGCTTGCGGTCACGGTGCCCCCGTTGAGTCGCTACCTGGCGAGGGTGTTCGGCGACCCCGAGCACCACGGTGTGCCTCAGGCCACGCCCGGCGACCGGCTGTTCCTGCCCGTCGAGCGGCTGATCTACCGGGTGTGCCGCATCGACCCGCGATCAGAACAGCGCTGGACCACCTACGCCCTCTCCCTGCTGGCCTTCAGCGCCCTGTCCGTCCTCGCCCTGTACGCGCTCCTCCGGTTCCAGGCCTGGCTCCCGCTCAACCCGGACGGGCAGGAGGCGGTGAGCCCCGGAGTGGCGTTCAACACCGCCATCTCGTTCGTCACGAACACGAACTGGCAAGCCTACGGCGGCGAGACGACCATGAGCCACCTCTCCCAGATGCTGGGGCTCACGGTGCAGAACTTCGTGTCGGCCGCCGCCGGGATGGCGGTGATCGTCGCCGTCATCAGAGGACTGACCCGTCGGGGCTCGGCCACCCTCGGCAACTTCTGGGTCGACCTCACCCGGGTGGTCGTGCGAATCCTCGTGCCGCTCTCGCTCCTCGTCGCCGTGGTGCTCGTCAGCCAGGGTGTCATCCAGAACTTCTCGGGTACGACCGAGGTGATCGCGGTCGCCGGCGGTGCCCAGGAGCTCCCCGGCGGGCCGGCTGCATCGCAGGTGGCCATCAAGCAGCTCGGGACCAACGGGGGTGGCTTCTTCAACGTCAACTCCGCTCACCCGTTCGAGAACCCGAACGCATGGTCGAACCTGGTCCAGACGTGGGCGATCGTCGCCCTCCCGCTGGCGATCCCGCTGGCCTACGGACGGATGGCGAAGGACCGTCGGCAGGGCAGCGTGCTGCTGGCGGTGATGGTGGTCCTGTGGTTGGGATCGGTGCTCGTCGCCACCGCGGCGGAGACGAGTGGCAACCCGTTGCTCGCGGACGTGGGCGCCGACCAGAGCGTGGTCGCCACACAGCCCGGCGGGAACATGGAGGGCAAGGACGTGCGCTTCGGGCCCGCCACCTGTGCGCTCTGGGCGGGGAGCACGACCGGGACCTCCAACGGCTCGGTCAACTGCATGCACGACTCCATGACGCCGGCCGGCGGTGGCGTGGCCATGGTCAACATGCTCCTCGGCGAGGTCAGCCCCGGAGGCGTCGGTGTGGGACTGATGGGGTTGCTCGTCTACGCCCTCCTCGCCGTGTTCATCGCCGGGCTGATGGTCGGGCGGACGCCGGAGTACCTCGGAAAGAAGGTCCAGGCCACCGAGATGAAGCTCGTCGTGCTCTTCATCGCCGTGATGCCGCTCACGGTCCTGACCCTCTCGGCGATCAGCATCCGCCTGGGCACCGTGCTCGACACCTCGATCCAGGATCCCGGACCGCACGGGTTGAGCGAGGTGCTCTACGCCTTCGCGTCGCAGGGCAACAACAACGGTTCGGCGTTCGCCGGTTTCACCGCGGACACCCCGTGGATGACGACGAGCGGGGGCATCGCCCTGCTGGCGGGTCGGTTCGCGCTGATCATCCCGGCGCTGGCGATCGCCGGGAGCCTGGCCCGCAAGCAGCGCGTGCCGGTGACGGTCGGGACGTTCCCCACCGACGGTCCGATCTTCGCCGGGCTCGTCACGGGCGTGGTGCTCATCGTGGCCGGGCTCACCTTCTTCCCTGCGCTCGCTCTCGGCCCGGTGGTCGAGCAGCTGATGATGTCCTAGGAGCTCTACGTGGCACTCACCTCCGACCCTGTCGCCGAACGGGGGGCGACGCACGACCCGAACCGGTCGTCGACGAGAGCGCTCTTCGACGGCCAGATCATCGGCACCGCGCTCTTCGACAGCTTCCGAAAGCTCGACCCGCGCGCCATGGCCCGCAACCCGGTGATGTTCGTGGTCGAGGTTGGAGCAGCAGTCACCAGCCTCCTCTTCTTCACCCAGCTCGGTGACGACACCGGGGAGGGAACGCTGTTCACCGGGCTCGTCGTCGTCTTCCTGTGGTTCACGGTTCTGTTCGCCAACTTCGCCGAGGCCATGGCGGAAGGGCGAGGGAAAGCGCAGGCGGCCTCACTTCGCAAGACCCGCCAGGAGACGACCGCCAACCGGCGGGGGCGCGACGGGCGCCTCGAACAGGTGCCCTCCACCGCCCTCGAGGTGGGGGATGAGGTCGAGGTCGTCGCCGGCCAGGTCATCCCCGGCGACGGAGACGTCATCGACGGCATCGCCAGCGTCGACGAGTCGGCGATCACCGGCGAGTCCGCCCCGGTCATCAGGGAGTCGGGCGGTGACCGGTCAGCGGTCACCGGGGGCACGACCGTCCTGTCCGACCGCATCGTCGTGCGCATCTCGGCACGGCCCGGCGAGTCCTTCCTCGACCGGATGATCGCGCTCGTCGAGGGCGCCGAGCGGCAGAAGACCCCCAACGAGATCGCGCTCAGCATCCTCCTGTCGGGATTGACGATCATCTTCCTGCTCGTCGTCGTGACGCTCCAGCCCTTCGCCATCTACTCGGGGGACGAGCAGAGTCTCGTGGTGCTCACCGCGCTGCTGGTCTGCCTCATACCGACGACCATCGGAGGCCTGCTCTCGGCCATCGGGATCGCCGGCATGGACCGGCTCGTCCAGCGCAACGTCCTGGCCATGAGCGGTCGGGCCGTGGAGGCTGCGGGGGACGTGTCCACGCTCCTCCTGGACAAGACCGGCACGATCACCTTCGGGAACCGCCAGGCTGCCGCTCTCGACCCGGTGCACGGCGTCGACGAGCGGGAGATGGCCGTTGCGGCGCTTCTCACCAGCCTGGCCGACGAGACCCCCGAGGGGCGTTCGATCGTGCAGTTCGTCCAGGACCGTTACGACGTAGAGATCCCCGGCACGACGGCTTCGGAGCTCGTTCCCTTCACCGCACAGACCCGGATGAGCGGTGTCGACCTGCCCGACGGGCGTCGGATCCGCAAGGGCGCCACCGACTCGGTCCGCCGTTGGGTCACCGAGCAGGGGGGTGAGGTCCCGCCCGAGCTGCTCTCCTTCGTCACGGACATCTCGAACAGCGGTGGAACGCCGCTCGTCGTGGCCGATGGCGAGCGGGTGCTCGGGGTCGTCCACTTGAAGGACGTGGTGAAGCCCGGGATGCGTGAGCGGTTCGACGACTTGCGGGCACTCGGGATCCGCACGGTGATGATCACGGGTGACAACCCGCTCACGGCGCAGGCGATCGCCGGAGAGGCAGGCGTCGACGACTACCTCGCCGAGGCGACGCCCGAGGACAAGATGACGCTCATCCGCCGGGAGCAGAGCGGGGGACGGCTGGTGGCGATGACAGGCGACGGCACCAACGACGCGCCTGCGCTGGCCGCCGCGGATGTCGGCGTGGCGATGAACACCGGCACCCAGGCTGCCAAGGAAGCCGGGAACATGGTCGATCTCGACTCCGATCCCACGAAGCTCATCGAGATCGTCGAGATCGGCAAGCAGTTGCTCATCACCCGTGGATCGCTCACCACCTTCTCGATCGCCAACGACGTCGCCAAGTACTTCGCGATCATCCCGGCGATGTTCCTCGTCGCCTACCCGGAGCTCGAGGCGCTGAACGTGATGCGACTGGAGTCCGCCCGCACGGCCATCCTCTCGGCGGTCATCTTCAATGCGCTGATCATCGTGGCCCTCATCCCCCTCGCGCTGCGCGGCGTGCGGTTCCGCGCCGTGGGCGCGGCCGACGTGCTGCGCCGCAACATCACGGTCTACGGACTCGGAGGCCTGGTCGCTCCGTTCGTGGGCATCAAGCTCATCGACCTGCTCCTCACCGCCCTGGGGGTCTCCTGATGCGCCGTCAGCTGCTGCCCGCCCTCCTCGTGCTCCTGACGATGACGGTCCTCCTCGGTGTCGCCTACCCCCTGGTCGTGACCGGTGTGGCGCAGCTGGCCTTCACGCGCCAGGCCGACGGCTCGCTCGTCGAGATCGACGGGACACCCGTGGCGTCGGAGTTGATCGGCCAGCCCTTCGACGGGCCCGAGTGGTTCGAGCCACGACCCTCCTCGGCCGGTGAGGGCTACGACGCGACCTCGAGCTCGGGATCGAACCTCGGCCCGACCAACCCCGAGCTGATCGACGCGGTCAGGGAACGGGTCGATGCCTACCGTGCTCGGAACGGGTTGCCCGCCGAGGTCGCGGTGCCGATCGATGCGGTCACCGGATCGGCATCGGGCCTCGACCCTCACATCTCAGTGGCGAACGCTCGGCTCCAGGCGCCCCGAGTCGCCGAGGCCCGGGGGCTCTCCGTGGACCAGGTCCTGGACCTCATCGACGACAACACCGACGAGCGGCCGCTCGGAGTGCTCGGCGACCCCGGGGTGAACGTCGTGCTCCTCAACCTCGCGGTCGACGAAGCGGGGGGCCGGCCGTGAGGGCGCTCCGTACACTCCGGTCGTGAGCCGCGGCCACCTCCGCATCTATCTCGGCGCCGCACCGGGCGTCGGCAAGACGTTCGCCATGCTCAGCGAGGGCCGCCGACGGGCCGCACGGGGCACCGACGTCGTGATCGGGGTGGTCGAGACCCACGGTCGTGCCAACACCGAGGAGCAGATCGGCGATCTGGAGACCGTGCCACGGCGCAGCGTCGACTACCGCGGAACGACCTTCGAGGAGATGGACCTCGACGCGGTCCTGGCCCGTCGACCGGCTGTCGCGTTGGTCGACGAGCTCGCCCACACGAACGCGCCCGGGGGGCTTCACGAGAAGCGATGGGAGGACGTGCACGCCCTGCTCGACGCCGGCATCGACGTCATCTCCACGGTCAACATCCAGCACCTCGAGTCGCTGAACGACGTCGTCGAGACGATCACCGGGATCCACCAACGCGAGACCGTCCCCGACAGGGTGGTCCGCGAGGCCGACCAGGTCGAGCTCGTCGACATGACCCCCGAGGCCCTGCGTCGCCGAATGGCCCACGGCAACATCTACGACGCCGGCAAGGTCGACACCGCCCTCACCAACTACTTCCGGCCGGGCAACCTCTCGGCGCTCCGCGAGCTGGCGCTGCTCTGGGTGGCGGACAAGGTCGACGACGCCCTCCAGGGCTACATGGACGACCACGGGATCACCGGGACGTGGGAGACCCGTGAGCGGGTGGTCGTCGCCGTCACCGGCGCGCCCAGCGGGGAGCACCTCATACGTCGCGCCGCGCGGATGGCGCAGCGAACCCACGCCGACCTGATCGGGGTTCACGTCAAGGCGGGAGAGGGGCTCGCCTCCGGTGTCAGCCAGGCGCTCCTCGACGGCCAACAACTGCTCTGCGATCTCGGAGGCACCTACCACGAGGTCGTGGCCGACGACGTGGCGGACGGCCTCGCCGCCTTCGCCCGGTCCGTCAAGGCCACGCAGCTGGTCCTCGGCTCGACGCGCCGTCGCCGCACGACCGAGCTCGTGCGGGGCTCGGTCATCAACAAGGCGATCCGCCTCTCCGGCGACATCGACGTCCACGTGATCTCCTACGAGGGCGACGAGGCACGGCGGTTGCCGCAAGCGCCACGACGACGGTCCCCGCTGAACCGGCGCCGACAGGTGGTCGGCTGGGGCGTCGCTCTCATCGGCCTGCCGCTCCTGACGGCTGGGCTCGCCGTGGTGCGTGACACCGTCGGGCTCCCCACGGTGTTGCTCCTCTACCTGCTGCTGGTCACCATCGTGGCGGCGATCGGCGGGCTCCGACCGGCGCTGGCCGTCGCACTGCTCGCCTCGGCGACGACCAACTGGTTCTTCACGCAGCCGTACGGGACGTTCGTCATCGACGACGCCGACCAGATCGTGGCGATCGTGGTGTTCATCGCGAGCGGGGCGCTGGTCAGCGTGCTCGTGGGCCAGAGCGCCCGGCACTCGGCCGAGGCACAGCGGGCACGTGCCGAGGCCGAGGTCCTGGCCGTCGCCGCGGCCCGCCTGTCTGCTGATCAGGACCCCCTCGCTGCCATGCTGGCCCACCTCCGCATCACCTTCGGACAGGACGCGATCGCCCTGTTCGCTCGCACCTCCGAGGGCGAGTGGGAACGAGCGGCCGTCGACGGGGCCGACCCGCCCGACACCGTCGACGCAGGAGAGCGGATCGAGATCGGCCAGGGCATGACGCTCGTGATCGTCCCCGGTCGGCTCTCCGGAGAGGATCGTCGCCTCCTCGACGCCTTCACGAACCGCCTCGCAGACGCGCTCGAACGACGCGACCTCGAACGGCTCGCGCGTGAGGCGTCCGTGCGCGGCCGAGCCGACGAGCTGCGCACCGCCATCCTCCGGGCCGTGTCCCACGATCTGCGCAGCCCCTTGGCCTCGATCAAGGCCTCCGCCACCAGCCTCCTCCAGGACGACGTGGAATGGACGGGGGCCGAGCGCAAGGAGTTCGCCCGTACGATCGACGAGGAGGCCGACCGCCTCGACCGCCTCGTTGCGAACCTTCTCGACATGAGCCGGATCGAGGCCGGGGTCGTGCAGTTCACGTCGCGTCCCGTCGGCCTCGAGGAGGTCATCGCCGCCGCCCTCGACAGCCTCTCCGGACCGACCGCCAACGTGGTCGTCGAGATCGGAGCGGACCTCCCGACGGCGTTCGCCGACGCGGGTCTCCTCGAACGGGTCGTCGCCAACCTGGTGGCCAACGCCGTCGAGCACGCCCCGCCCACGTCGCCGGTGCGGGTGCAGGCCGCCGCCCACGGGGGTCGAGCGATCGTCCGGATCGCCGACCAGGGCCCGGGGATCGATGCCGACCACCGCGAGCGCATGTTCGATCCGTTCCAGCGACTGGGGGACTCGAGCCCCACCGGAGTGGGCCTCGGACTGGCGGTGGCTCGAGGGTTCACCCAGGCCATGGGCGGTGAGCTCACCGTCGAGGACACCCCCGGCGGCGGCCTCACCGTGGTCCTGACCCTCCCGCTGGTCGAGCCGGCGGAGGGCCGCCCGCCGGCGGGGGTGCCGAGGTGACTCGGATCCTCGTCGTCGACGACGAGACCCAGATCCGTCGCGCCCTGGCCACGAACCTGCGGGCCCGGGCCTACGAGGTGGACCTGGCGGCGACGGGGGAGCAGGCACTCGAACTCGCCGCGGAGCGGCACCCGGACCTCGTGCTGCTCGATCTCGGTCTCCCCGGCATCGACGGGGTGGACGTGGTCCACGGCCTGCGAGGTTGGACCGACGTCCCGATCATCGTCCTGACCGTTCGCTCGGAGGAGTCGGACAAGGTCCGAGCGCTCGACAGCGGCGCCGACGACTACGTCACCAAGCCCTTCGGGATGAACGAGCTGCTGGCCCGGATGCGAGCCGCCCTGCGGCGCACGACGACTCCGGACAACGAGGAGGCCGTGGTGATCGCCGGTGAGTTGCGGATCGACCTCACGGACCGGCGGATCCATCTCCACGGTCACGAAGCCCACCTCACGCCCACCGAATGGGGCCTCGTGGAGCAACTCGTCCGCAACCGTGACCGTCTGGTCACGCAGCGCCAACTGCTCCAAGCGGTCTGGGGCCCTGGCTACGGCACCGAGGCCAACTACCTACGCGTCCACATGGCCAACCTCCGTCGGAAGGTGGAGGACGAACCGTCGCGCCCCCGTCACTTCCTCACCGAACCCGGCATGGGGTACCGATTCGTCACCGACCCCGCTCCGACCTCACGATGAGTCGCCTCGACCGCCTGCGAGGCCCTGCTCACCGAGAACGACCCATTCAAGCGCACCGCCCCCGCGTCGTCCCCTGGTCAGGCCGTGAGCCGGTAGCCCATGCCCCGCACCGTCTCGATCAGGTCGGCGCCCAGCTTCTTGCGCAGGTAACCGACGTACACCTCGACGATGTTCGACCCGGGTTCGAAGTCGTAGCCCCAGACCATCGACAGCAGCTGCTCTCGTGAGAGCACCTGGCCCGGGTGGCGGAAGAAGGTCTCGGCGAGCGCGAACTCCCGGGCCGACAGCTCGACCGTGCGGCCGTCGACCCCGGCCGTCCGGCGCCGGAGGTCGAGCAGGCATGCGCCGGCCTGCAGGATCGTGGCCTCGGTGGTGCCCTGGTCGCGGAGGCGGGCCCGCACCCGAGCGAGGAGCTCCTCGAAGCGGAACGGCTTCGTGACGTAGTCGTCGGCTCCGGCGTCGAAGCCGGCCACGGTGTCGGCGGTCTGGTCTCGAGCGGTCAGTACGATCACCGGGAGGCGCTCGCCGCGCCTGCGGATCTCGGCCAGCACCGCGAAGCCGTCCTGGCCGGGGAGTCCGACGTCGAGGATCAAGAGGTCGAAGTCGGTGTCGCGGGCCACGGCTGCCGCCGTGACGCCGTCGCCCACCGCCATCGTCGAGTGCCCGTTGGCCTCGAGGCCGCGGGCCAGGAACGACACGATGCGGTCCTCGTCCTCCACGATCAGGATGCGGGCCATGCGTCCTCCGGTTCGGTCGGTGTGGGCTCGGTGTCGAGCGGGAGCTCGATGGTGAAGGTGGCGCCTCCGCCGGGGGTGTCGTCGAGTCGGATCGATCCGCCGTGCGCGACGGCGATCGCGTCGGCGATGGCCAGGCCGAGCCCGGCGCCGTCGGCGCTCGTGCGGCGCGCCGACGCCCCGCGACCGAAGCGCTCGAACACCCGGGCCCGGTCGGCGTCGGCGACGCCCTCGCCCGTGTCGGCGATCCCGAGCTCGAGCGCGCCGTCGCGTTCGCGGCCGAACACGGTGATCGTGTCGCCCTCGGCGGTGTGCTGGGCGGCGTTGCGGGCCAGGTTCATCCAGGCCTGGACGATGCGCTGGCGATCGAGGTCGGCGACCAGGACGGCGTCGGCGGCGACCTGCCAGTCGCGTGGCGCCAGGGCCCGGGCCTTCTCGGCGATGTCGAGGGTGAGGTCGGCGACGTCGACGGGGGCCGGGGTGACGAAGTCCGGGCGCTCGGCCTTGGCGATGGTGACCAGGTCCTCGACGATCCGGCTCATGCGGTCGAGCTCGTCGAGCAGCAGCGCCCGGGTGTCGGCGGGCAGCGGCGCGCCGGGCTCGACGAGCTCGAGGTGTCCGCGCAGCACCGTGATGGGGGTGCGCAGCTCGTGGCCGGCGTCGTCGAGGAAGGCGCGCTGGGTGTCGAAGGCTCCTTCGACCCGGTCGAGCATGGCGTTGAACCGCTGGCCGAGGTCGGCGAGCTCGCCCGAGCCCTCGACGTCGATGCGGTGGCTCAGGTCCCGCTCGTCGATCTCCCCGGCGGCGGTGGCCAGGTTCCGCAGCGGCGACAGCACCCTCCCGGCGATCGCCCACGCCGCCAGGGCGGCGACCACGAACGCCGCCGCCCCGACGACGGCGGCGACCCGGACGGCATCGTCGATCTCGGCGCGCTCGCCGGCGGGGAACCGGGCCACGACGAAGGCCCCCCGGGACTCGCCGTCCCCCGTGACCACCGGCACCGCGAGGGAGCGCAGAGCGCCGGCGGGCGTGTCGTCGGTGCGCAGCTGGGGTGACGCGGTCGTGGCCCATGTGTCCACCAGGGGCGTCAGGTCCTCGATCGGGTAGGGCGCGTCGGCGCTCCGCCCGTAGGGTGCGCCGTCCACGATGGCCAGGAACACCTCGTCCTCGCCCGGGACGTTGCGGGCGAGGAAGGCATCGGCGATGGCCTCGAGGTCGGAACCGAACGGCGCGCCGGTCGCTGGGTCGACCTCCCCGACGAGTCGCCGGAACTCGTCGATCTCCTGGACGAGCTCCGCGTCGAGGCGATCGTCGAGCCGAGCCACGAGCACGGCCCGGTCGACGAGGATCGACACGGCGATCGTCGCCGCCAGCAGCGCCAGGGCGCCGATCAGCACCCGGGCCCGAGCCGAGGACCAGAGGCGGGACAGCCCCGCGGTGCTCATCAGCTGTCGTCCCTCTCGTCGTCGCCCTGGTCCTCGGGGTCGTCGCCGTCGTCGCCGTCGTCGCCGGGATCCGGCGGAGGTGGGGGTGGCGGTGCCGGGAGCGGCGGCGCAGGGGATGGCGGTGCCGGGAGGGGCGGGGCCGGCTCCGTGAGCAGATCCGGCGCAGGGCGCACCTCGATCGGGTCGGGTGGGGCGACGGTGGCCGGAGCGGGGGTCGGTGCGGGTGAGTCGAGCACGATCGGCGTCGGCAGGACGGGGCCGTCGCCCCCGGCGACCCACCTCAGCGCCCCGGCGGTCAGCCCTGCCGCCAGCACGGCCACGACCACGACGGCGCCGTAGCGCAGCGCACGCGTCACCGTCGGGACCTCACGTCGGAAACCCTCGGCGGCGCCGGTGAGCCGGACGTGAGAGGCACATGAGAAGGCTCTCATCTCGCTCTCACTGCGGCCTCATCGGGAACACCGAACCTGCACCCGTGCACATCGACGACCCCCACCTGCCCGCCGCCCGCGAGCTGTACGGCGACGCCGCCATCGACGTCCTCCGACCGGCGGTCACCGCCGCCGGCGGGACGATCCACCACGCCACCTGCACCGAGGTCCACTACCTGCCGGGCCGGGAGATGGTGGCCCGCTACGACTGCGACGTCACCTGGCCGACGGGCCGGACCTCAGAGGTGCTCCTCGCCGCGGCGACCCCCGGCGCGCCGCTCCCCGGCACCGTGGCGGTCACCGCGGCGACGCCGACCTCGGTCCTCGACGCCTGCGTCTGGCGCTGGCCGTTCGACCCGGTCGTCACCGGTCTCCCCGTCGCCACCACGCCGGCCGAGCTCACCCGCCGTCTCGACGGGGTGGTGGCCGGCCCGCTGCAGGTCGAGGTGGTGGCCTACCACCCGACCCGACGGGCCGTGGCCCGGGTCACCGACGCCCGCGGACGGATCTCCTATCTCAAGGCGTTGCCGCCATCCGAGGTCGCCGGCGTCGCCGCCCGCCACGACGCACTGCGGGCGGCGGGCCTCCGCGTGCCCGAGGTGCTCCATGTCGACACCAACGAAGGGCTGCTGCTCCTGTCGGCGATGCCGGGTGCCACGCTGCGCGACCACATCCGGTCGGGCCGCGATCGTTGGCCCGACGCAGAGTCGTTCACCGACCTGTTCCGCCGGCTCGGCGCGGTGGCCCCCGGTGGGCCGGTGACATCCGGCCGGGCGCCGAGGACGCACGATGCCCTCGCGCATGTCGCGTTCCTCGTCTCCGTCGCCCCCGATCTGGCCGGGCGGCTCGCCCCGCTCGGGTCGAGGTTCGAGGACGCGCGGGAGCAGGTCGGTCGGCGCCGCGGACCGGTCGTCCACGGCGACCTGCACGAAGCCCAGCTCTTCGTCGACGACACCGGCACCCTCACCGGGATCATCGATCTCGACGACCTGGGACCCGGCGACCCGCTCGACGACCCGGCCGTGCTGCTCGGCCACCTGGAGTACCGGGCCCTCACGTCCGGCGACGAGATCGCCGCCCGGCTGCGCCCCCACATCGACGAGCTCGGTGCACGGTTCGCGGCGATCCACGGCACCGAGGCGCTCGACGTCACGGTGGCCGCCGTGCTGGTCGGCCTCGCCACCGGCCCGTTCCGCAGTCGCATCCGTGGGTGGCGCGAGCTGACCGACGCCGTGCTCGCCGTCGCCGAACGCCGTGCGGGGCTCGACCGGATGTTCCCCGCCATCTCGGGTGCGGTCTGAGGAACTTCTCATCCGGACCTCAGATCCCGCTCACGCCCGACCCGGATGATCACCCACATCAACCCCGAGTCCCGAGGAGGACACGACATGAAGCAGAACCCCAAGCTCAACTGGAAGATCGCCATCGTGGGTGGCGTCGCACTCGGCGCCGGCTTCGGCACGCTGACCCTCGCCGGCGCCGACAGCCCCCGGCCGACACCCCAGGAGGTCCAGTTGCAGGCGTCGGTGCCCGGACCGACCACCTCGCTGCTGCCCCCGGAGGTCGTGGGCATCCCGCCCGCCCCCGACTTCGGCGTGCCGGTCCCTCCGCTGCCGCCCGTCCCGCCCGCTCCGGCGATCGACTCGGCCCCGTCGGTGGTGTCGGCCCCGCCGGCCCCGGTGATCATGAGCGCCCCGTCGATCGCCTCGCCACCCCCGGCGCCGTCCGTCGTCAGCGCCCCCTCCGTCGTCTCGGCCCCGTCGGTGGCCAGCGCGCCGTCGGTGGGCAGCATCGACTGACGAGCCCCCCACCGACCGCACCGGCGGCGTCCGTTCGCCGTCGGTGCCGGTCGGGCCGCCCCATCAGCGCACGCGCCCCGGCGAGCGGCCACGCCTCACCGACTCGGGCCGTTCGGCCGTGACGTGGGGCGGTGAGGAGGGGGACACTGGACGGGACCGAAAGGGGCGCGACGTGTTCCGGAACCGGGTGGAGGCGGGAACGGCGTTGGGTGAGGCGCTGGTCGGCCGGTTCGACGACGACGACGTCGTCGTGTTGGGCCTGCCCCGAGGCGGGGTCCCGGTGGCCTTCGAGGTCGCGAAGGCCCTGGGCGCACCCCTCGACGTGGTCCTGGTGCGCAAACTCGGCCTGCCGGGCCACCGGGAGCTGGCCATGGGCGCGATCGGCGAAGGCGGCATCCGCGTCCTCGACCCCGAGGTGATGGCCATGGCCGGCGTCGGCGACGCAGACCTCGAACGGGTCGAGGCCTCCGAACGGGAGGTCCTGGCCCAGCGGGCGCAGCGCTTCCGCGCCGGCCGTCCCCGAGTCGACCTGACCGGGCGGACCGCGGTGGTGGTCGACGACGGCGTGGCGACGGGATCGACGGCCCGCGCCGCCTGCCGGATCGCCCGCGCCCACGGCGCCACCCGGGTCGTCCTCGCCGTCCCGGTGGCCCCGCCCGACGTCGAGGCGCGCTTCGCCGACGAGGCCGACGAGGTCGTCGCCCTCCGTCGCCCGTCCTCGTTCCGCGCCGTCGGGCAGTTCTACGACGACTTCACCCAGGTCGACGACGACGAGGTCGTGGCGATCCTCGCCCGGGCGTAGCCCGCCGCAGCACCCGCCGCCCCGCCGGTCAGGGAGCGAAGTCGTCGAGCAGACGGGCCAGCTCCACGGGGGTGTCGCCCTGGACGCTGTGCCCGGCCTCGGCGACGTGCTCGACCCGGGCGTCGGGGCGGCGGCGGACCAGCTCGGCCTCGTCGGCGTCGTCCACGACCGACTGTTCGCGCAGGCCCCGGACGAGCATCAGCGGGACCCCCAGCCGGGAGACCGCCCCCCACAGGTCGGTGAACTCCGGGTGGGCGCCCACCTCCCCCTCCTCCCGGAAGCGCCGGTAGCGCCACACCCAGCTGCCGTCCTCGCGCTGCTCGGCGTTGTGCAGGATGCCGCGCCGCAGCGACGACTCCGTGCGGGTGGGGTTGAACTCGATGGTCCGGGCCAGCAGCTCCTCGAAGCTCGGGAAGCTCTCGGGCCCGTCGACGAACGCCACGATCGACTGGGCCTTCGGGCCGTCCACCCCGGGGGTCACGTCGACCAGCACGAGGCGCCGCACCAGGGCGGGGTGCCGGTCGGCGAGGGCCAGGGCGGTCATCCCGCCGAGGGACATGCCGACCACCGTGCTGGCGCCGGGGGCCAGCGCCCCGACGACCGTGGCCACGTCGTCGGCGTTGCGCCCGACGTCGAGGCTGCCGGCGATGCCGCCGTCGGAGTGGCCGTGACCGGGCAGGTCGACGGCGACGAGGGGACGCCCGAGGGCCAGGGCGACGGTGTCCCAGGTGTGGGCGTTCTGGGCGCCGCCGTGGAGCAGCACCAGCTCGGGTGGAGCGTCCCCCCACACCAGGGCCGAGAGGTGCCGGCCCGGCGCCACCTCCACCCGCTCGCGACGCACGGTCGGCGGACCGTCGTACGGGATGCCGTACTCCGCGGCGTTGTCGGCGAAGTAGGCGAACTCGTCGTAGGTGATGCGCTCGGCCATCCCTGGTGCTCCCCTGTCCCCGGGCTCGTCGTGGTGTCCGCCCTGCGGTCGCCGGTCCCGACGGTACTGTGCGGCTCGAGTCCGGGGGTCGGCGGTCCCGCCGCCGACGCGAGCGGCGCCGACACGAGGGGCCCTTGCGGGCCGTGCGGCGAACGGGCGATCATGGCCGGCGTGCGACCACAGCGAGCCCGTGTCGGCGCACGCGCCCGGTCGTGGGGACGGGTCTTCGCCGTGCTCGCGATCGTGGCGGCGAGCGGGACCGTGGGCGTGAGCGACGCCGTCGGCCAGTCCGTCGAGGAGCCCACGACCACCACGGCCCCCCCGGTGCCCCTCACGCCGGATCCGCCGGTGGCTCCCGATCCGCCCGTGCCGGTCGACGACCCGGTGACCGAGTTCGTCCCGGAGATCCCGACGACCCCCGGCGCCCCGGTGCCCCCGCTGATCAACGAGTCACCGGTGGCGCCCGGCCCGCCCGAACCGGACCCGTCGCCGCGCATCCGGGTGTCGCTGGCCCGCCTCGCCGTCATCGACGCCCAGGAGGTCCTGGCCGAGCAGCAGGCGGCGGCCACCGCCGCCCGCGACGTCGAGGCCGGCGCCCGGGCCGCGGTCGACGACGCCGAGGCGGCCCGCACCGCCGCGGGACGCCGGCTCGAGGCCGCCCGCGAGCAGCTCGGTTCCACGGCGATCTACGCCTACATGCACACCCCCGGCCGCGACCTCGTCGCCGCGCTCCGCGGCGACGCCACCGCCGGCGAGCAGGAGCGGCGCCTGTTCGCAGCCGCCGTCGATCACCACAAGCGCCAGGTCACGAGCGCCGAGCGCGCCGTGGCGCGTTCCGTCGCCGGCGTCGACGCCGCCGAACAGGCCCTCGAGCGCGCCCGGCAGGCCGCCGCCGACCAGGACGGTCGGGTCGAGCTGGCGTCGACCGCGCTCGTGGACGCTCGGACCGAGCTGCGCACGGCGTCGGCCGAAGAGGCGAGCCCGAGATCGTCGTGGCAGCTCTCCCTCCAGGGCCCCACGCTGTTCACCGCCGACGAGCTGACCAGGTGGTACGAGGGCGAGGGTCGCGGCTCGCGGGCGTCGGTGCCCGTCGCCGAGCTCGTCCGGCTCTTCGTCGACCACGGCACGGCCGAGGGGATCCGGGGGGACATGGCCTTCGCCCAGGCGATCCACGAGACCGGCTGGTTCGCCAACCGCGACACCATCACCGCCAACAACTTCGCCGGCATCGGACACTGCTCGGCGTGCGCCGCGGGGTTCCCGTTCGCCACGGCCGACATCGGCGTGCTCGCCCAGATCCAACTGCTCGAGTCGTACGCCGAGGCCAACCCGACCTACGACCTCCCGCGGGCCGCCCCCAACCTCAACGGGCCGCGCGGGTGCTGCCAGACGTGGAACGAGCTCGGGGGCGTGTGGGCCACCGACCCCAACTACGGGCCCCGCATCCTCAGCCAGTACGACCGCATGCTCGGCTGGCTCGTGGCCCAACGCAGCGCCGCCACCTGACCGTTCCGATCGAACCGGATCGAACGTCCCTCCCGAACTGTTGAGTCCCCAGCTCGCTCAGGCGATCCCGGGACTCAACAGTTCGGGTGGTGTCGCCGCCGTCTCGACGTCAGCGGGTACCGACCTCGAAGTCGTCGAGGTTCGGCTCGGCCACCGCGTCGCGGAACCGGAACATCGACCACGGGTACTGCGTCACGACCCGGCCCGAGTCGCTCAGGTAGTAGTGGCTGCACCCGCCCTTCCACACCTCGACGCCGTCGATCCCGGCCTGGAGCTCGTCGTTGTAGGCGTCCATCACCTCACGCCGCACGTTGATCCACGTGATCCCGGCGGCGTCCATCGCCTGGAGGGCCTTCACGGCGTAGCGGGCCTGGTACTCGATCATCGGGATCAGCGAGCCGGCGTTGGTGTTGGGTCCGTAGAGCATGAACAGGTTCGGGAACCCCGTCGTGGTCACGCCCATGTACGCCCGGGCGCCGTCGGCCCACGCCTCGGACAGCGCGAGGCCGCCCCGCCCGGTGATGGGGATGCGCGATGCGAACTTGTCGACCACGTAGCCGGTGGCGAACACGATCACGTCGACCTCCCGCTCGGTGCCGTCGGAGGTCACGACGTCGGTCGGGGTGATGCGCTCGATCGGGTCGGTGACCAGTTCCACGTTCGGGCGGTTGAACGTCGGGTAGTAGTCGTTCGAGAACAGCGGCCGCAGGCACCCCCACGGCGTCGTCGGGGTGAGCTTCCGTCGGGTGGCGGGGTCCTCCACCACCTCGATGGCGCAGGCTGCGATCCACTCCGCGGCACCGTTGATCTCCGGGTTCGAGAACGGGTTGCTCGGACCGATGAACGACATGATCCCGTCGTGGTACTCCTGCAGGGCGTCGGGATCGGTGAACTGCTCGAGCTGCTCGGGGGTGTGCTCCACGTCCTCCTTGGGCAGCACCCAGTTGGCCGACCGCTGGAACACGTGCAGCCGGCCGGCGACCTTCGCGATCTCGGGGATGCTCTGCACCGCACTGGCCGCCGACCCGATGACCGCCACCCGTCGCCCGGTGAGGTCGACCGAGTCGTCCCACGCCCCGGTGTGCATGGCGATCCCCTCGAACGAGTCGCGGCCCTCGATGTCGGGGAACTTCAGCTCGCCGAACATCCCCTGGCCGCTGACGACCACGTCCGCCACCACCTCTTCGCCGGCGTCCGTGGTCAGCACCCAGACGGCGGCGTCGTCGTCCCAACGGGCCGAGGCGATGCCGGTGTTCAGGCGGATGTGCGGCCACAGGTCGAGCTCGGTGACGGTCGCCCTCATGTAGGCGAGGATCTCCGGCTGGGCGGCGTAGGAACGGCTCCAGCCGGGGTTCAGGGCGAAGGTGAACGAGTAGACGTGGCTCCACACGTCGCACGCCAGGCCCGGGTAGCGGTTGCGCTGCCACGTGCCGCCCACGTCGCCGTCGCGTTCGAAGATCGTGAAGTCTTCGTAGCCCGCCTCTCGCAGGTAGTGACCCGTGCTGATCCCTCCCGGACCGGCCCCGATCACGGCGATGCGCCGACCGCGCCGGCCCGGCACGGTCGCGCCGGTGCCGGGTTCGGCGTCCGGGTCTCCGGTGGTGTCGTCCGTCGTGTCCCCCATGGCTCCATCCTGGCGCGGTCTCGTCGTCACCGGAAACGCCGCGAGGGAGGGAACGCCGGCCCAGGCCACCCGCCGGTCGGCGGCGCTACTGCCGGCCCATGGCCGACCGCTGCTCGGCAGCGGCGACGTCGCCGTCCCGGCCGTCGGAGACGCGTACGAGCTGGACCACCACCGAGTGCAGGACCCCCTCGAACGGGAACGGACTCGTGTAGCGGTCGCTCACCGCCATCCCGTGGTCGCGGCCCACGCTGCCCCCGACGCTCGACACGACCCGCATCACGAACGGGACCTCCGCCGACCCCACCGCCCGGTCGTCGACCGTCAGGGTCGCGACGCCCCCGTCCTCGATGCGGCGGAACCGGACGCCGAGCACGCACGGCCCAGCGGGCAGCGGCCCCTCCGATTCGACGATCGTGTGGTCGCCGAAGGCGTTGTAGTCGAACACCAGCCGGTCGCCGAGGACGAACAGCGACAGCCCGGCGTTGCCGTTGCCGAGTGCGTAGAGGACGCCGCCCTCGCCGAGTCCCCGCTCCACCGTTGCGGTGAGGTCCCAGCTACGGCCTCCGACGGCCGCCGTCACCTGCGCCGGGAGGTACGACATCGGCGGCCGGTAGGTGTAGCGCCGGTCGGCGCGGTGGGGGGTGTGGTCCGCGAAACGGGCGGAGAACAGCTCCACCGTGCGGTCGTCGAGGGGAAGGACGCCGTGGGCCTCGGCCTCCTCCCACCACGCGTCGACGAGCGCCGCCAGGCGCTGCGGGTGCTCGGCGGCGAGGTCGTGGCACTCGGACGGATCGGTGGTGAGGTCGTAGAGCTCCCACACGTCGTCGTCGAACGGCCTCCCCTCGCGGTGGAGGGTGACGGCCTTCCACCCGTCGAGGACCATGGCCCGATGGCCCATCATCTCGAAGTGCTGTGCGGTGCGCCGGCTCGGCTCGCCGGCGGCGCCGACGTCGAACGTGTACGCCATCGAGGTCCCCGCCATCGGGAGCTGCGGCACCCCCCGGTACACCTCCGGGGCCTCGACGCCGGCGAGCTCGTAGACGGTCGGTGCGATGTCGGTCACGAAGTGGAACTGGTGACGGATGGCGCCGACGTCGTCGATCCCGTTGGGCCAGTGCACGATGCACGGTACGTGGACCCCACCCTCGTGGTTGTTCGACTTGTACCACTTGAACGGGGTGTTGCCGGCCTGGGCCCAGCCCCACGGGTAGTTCGAGTGGCTGCGCGGCCCGCCGACCTCGTCGAGGTGGGCGACGGCCTCCTCGGGCGTCTCGAGCAGGAAGTTGAAGAACTTCATCTCGTGCAGCACCCCGAACGGGCCCCCCTCCCGGCTGGCGCCGTTGTCGGAGAGCACGACGATCACCGTGTCGTCGAGCAGGTCCATCCGGGCGAGGCCGTCGACCAGTCGTCCGATCTGGTCGTCGGTGTGCTCGAGGAACGCCGCGAACGCCTCCTGGAGGCGAGCGGCCAGGCGACGACCGGCGTCGGACAGGTCGTCCCACGCATCGACACCCGGGTTGCGGGGGGCCAGGTCGGTGCCCGGGGGAAGGATGCCGAGGTCGCGTTGGCGCGCGAACCACCGCCCGCGGGCCTCGTCCCACCCGTCGTCGTAGCGGCCCCGGTGGCGGGCCAGGTACTCGGCCGGCGCCTGGTGGGGGGCGTGGGTGGCCCCGAGGGCGAGGTAGGCGAAGAACGGCCGATCGGGTCGGATCGACACGGAGTCGTTGACGAACTCGAGGGTCCTGTCGACGAGGTCCTCGGTGAGGTGGTAGCCCTCCTCCGGCGTCCGGGGCGGGTCGATCCGGTGGTTGTCGTAGACGAGGTCAGGCGTGAACTGGTCGGTCTCGCCGTCGAGGAACCCGTAGAACCGGTCGAAACCGCGCTGGAGCGGCCACGCGTCGTACGGGCCGGCCGCGGAGGCCTCGCCCATCGGGCACAAGTGCCACTTGCCGAGCATGAAGGTGGCGTAGCCGGCGTCGCGGAGCACCTCGGCCATCGTCGTCGCCTGGTCGCTGATACGGCCGCGCATGTGCGGGAAGCCGGTGTCGAAGTTGGCGACCGCCCGCATGCCGACCTCGTGAGGGTTCCGGCCGGTGAGCAGCGCCGCCCGGGTCGGCGAGCAGAGCGCGGTGACGTGGAAGTTCGTGTAGCGCACCCCGCCGGCGGCCAGCCGGTCGATGTTCGGCGTCGGCAGGTCCGAGCCGTAGCAGCCGAAGTGGGAGAACCCGAGGTCGTCGAAGAGGACCACGAGGACGTTGGGAGCCTGCGCGCCCGGGTGGCGGGGATCCGGCCACGAGGGCCGGGACTCGGCGAGCGTGCGGCCGATGGTGCCGTCGAAGCCCGGGGGGCGGTCGGGGCCGCTCACGCCCTCCACCGCCCTGCGGAACCGTTCACCGTCGTCTCGTCTCGCATCGTGCCCCTTCGGTGCGGCCCGTTGAGCGCGCCGCGTGGGCGACAGTCTGTCCGCTCCGGCGTCGCCCGGCCGGCGGGCGGTTACCGGCCGGCCGGGCCGGCCCATCGCGTCGACACCGCGGCGGAAACGTGCGTCGGCTCAGAGAGGTCGGTGGGGGACACTGTGGCCATGAGCTACGTGATGACGCCTCTCGGCACGGTGCGCAGCGCGCGGACGGAGGCCACCGACGACGACTGGGACCACGTCGACAGCGCCATCCACCTCGACCTCGACGTGCTCGGGGTCGACGCCGTCGTGGGCCTCGGGTCCTTCTCCCACATCGAGGTGGTCTACGTGTTCGACCGGGTCGACCCCGCCGAGGTGGAGCACGGGACCCGGCGTCCCCGGGGCAACCGGGCCTGGCCCGAGGTCGGGATCCTCGCCCAGCGCGCCCGGAACCGGCCGAACCGGATCGGCACGACGGTCTGCGAGCTCCTCGCGGTCCGCTCGGGCGGGGTGCTCGAGGTGCGGGGCCTCGACGCCATCGACGGGACCCCGGTACTCGACGTCAAGCCCTACATGGCCGAGTTCGGCCCCCGTGGCGACGTCCTCCAACCGCGGTGGAGCACCGAGCTCATGGCCGGCTACTGGTCGTCGGGCGAACAACCGCACCCGACGCCCGAGCCCGACGCGTGGCTGGCCGAGGTGCGTCGCTCGCCGTCCGACCGGGGGCGCCTCGACCTGATCGTGCGCCGCCCGGACGTCGACGACCGCGAGGTCGTCACCACCGGAGAGCTCGATCCGGAGGTCGGCCTCGTCGGTGACAGCTGGTCGGTCCGGGGCAGCCGCTCGACCGCCGACGGAGCGGCCGATCCGGCCGCCCAGCTCAACATCATGAACTCGCGCTGCGCCCGCCTGGTGGCCGACGGCGACGATCGCATGGCCCTGGCCGGCGACCAGCTCTTCGTCGACCTCGACCTGTCACCCGGGAACCTCCCCACCGGTACCCGTCTGCGCATCGGCTCGGCGGTCATCGAGGTCACCGCCAAGCCGCACACCGGGTGCGCCAAGTTCGCCCGCCGCTTCGGGGTCGCCGCCCACCGGTGGGTCAACAGCCGTGCCGGGCGCGAGCACCGGCTGCGGGGCATCTGCGCCCGTGTCGTCGTGGCCGGCACGATCACCACCGGCGACGAGATCGTCAAGCTCGGCCCTGCCGGGTGAGCCGGCACGGCGCCGGCCGGTCACGCGTTCGGGAGCGCGAGCGCGGTGCGGCGCGGCGACACCGATGGGCTGCCGGTCGCCTTCCGCAGGTGGACCGGGTCGTGCCGGAGCGCTCGACACCGGCGGATAGCTTGGGTCGGTGCGCCTGAGAGCAGCGACGGCGGGGATCCTCGTGGTGATGGCGACGATCGGCGTCGCGTGCTCCGATGCGACCACGGAGTCGAGCGGGGCGCCGACGACGCAGGGCCTGTCCGCCACCACGACCGAACCTCTTCCCGACCTGCCGATGGACGACCGCAGCCAGCTCACCCGGCGACTCGCCGCCGAGCTCGACGACGAGGCCCTGGCGACGACGGTCGTCGCCGGGCTCGACGACGGCACGGTCGAGGCCCTCGTCGTGCTCGCCGACGGCGACATCGCCGCCAGCCCGGCGCTGTCCTACACCCCGTCGACCGTGCCGGCCGACGAGGTCGACTCGTTGTGGGTGTTCTCCTACGGCTACCGGTTCGCCCCGGGCGTCGACGCCGAGGCGGTGCAGGCCGGCGGAGCGGTGCCGGCGATGTCCGACCTCGCCCCCGGCCCCACCAACGAGGAGCTGGCCCGCCTGGCCGCCGAGTTCGTCGACGAGCACCCGGTGCCGATCATCGCCCAGTGGGAGGTCGCCCGGATCCTCGACGACATGGGGGTCGCAAACGTGATCTCGGTCGAGCCGGACATCGCCCCCGACGGGACCGTCACCTACCTCAGCACCGCCGGCGTGGCGGCCAAGGGACTCACCCTGGCTCGCGACGCCGGGATCGACCCCGGCCATGCCGGGGTCCTGTGCTTCGCCGACCACGCGGTGCGTTGCCTGTTGACGGCGAGGGCCGCGGGCCTCACCGCCGACGTCCCCGAGGGCGTCGACCTGCCGAGCGAGTACGACCCCGAGTCGGGGCAGGCCTGGACGAGGAACCGGTCGGCCTGGGTCCCGATCGACCTGCTCGGCCGAGGCGCGCTGGCCCGCTGACGCGGGACGTCGGCCCGCTGGCGCGGGCCAGGGCGTCGAGTGAAGGTCCTCAGGCCACCACGCCGGTGGCGCGCAGCTCGGCCGTTCGCCCGGCCAGCCCGAGCTCGGCGAGCACCTCGTCGGTGTGCTGGCCGAGGGCCGGCGCCGGTCCGCCGAGTGTCGCCGGAGTGCCGTGGAAGGCGGTCGGGTGGCGGGGGAGGCGGGCCGGACCGACGACGGGGTGGTCGAACTCGGTGAACATCCCGATGGCCACGGCGTGGGGGTCGTCGACGATCTCCGCGGCCGACAGCACCATGGCGAACGCCACCCGTTCGCGTTCGAAGCGGGCGACAGCCTCGTCCTGGGTGAGGTTGGCGGCCATCGCGTAGCACATGTCCATGACCGGCTCGAGGACGTCGCGGTGCTTGCGGCGCTCGGCCACCGTCCGGATGCGGGGGTCGTCCCATCCGGGCACGTCGAGGGCCTTGCACATGCCCGCGAAGTCGGCGTCGGTGGTGGGCACGACGATGCCCCAACCGTCGAGGAAGCGCATGGGCTGGAAGCCGGCGTTGAAGCTCGACGGCATGGACCCGTCGGAGGCCAACAGCACCTCGTTGCCCGCCGACTCGGCCCACAGGAACGACACGCACGCGTCGGCCATCCCGAGCTCGAGGTGCTGGCCCCCGCGGCCCGTCGCACGCGCGAACAGCGCCGCGGTGACGGCCTGGAAGGCGAACAGGGCGCTCACCTTGTCGGCACCGTTCTGACGGAGGAAGGTCGGCGGACCGCCGTTCGGGTCGGCCTGGTTGGCGGCGAACCCGGCGTAGGCCTGGATCGAGGTGTCGTACGCGCTGCGGTCGCGGTACGGGCCGACGGGGCCGTAGCCGGAGATCGAGGCGTAGACCACCTCGGGGTTGATCGCCCGCACGGCGTCGTAGCCGAGCCCGAGCCGGTCGATCACCCCCGGCCGGAAGTTCTGCACCACCACGTCGGCCTCGGCGGCCAGCTGCAGCACGATCGCACGGCCCTCGTCGGTCCCGAGGTCGACGGCGATGCACCGCTTCCCCCGGTTGCAGGCCAGGTAGAACGCGCTCATGTCGTTCACCGCCACCCCCACCCAGCGGGCGATGTCGCCGATGCCGGGGCGCTCGACCTTCACGACGTCGGCGCCCTGATCGGCCATCAGGGCGACGGCGTACGGGCCGGTCAGCGCGATCGACAGGTCGAGCACCTTCACGCCGGCCAGCGGCCCCGTGGCCGCCGGTCCGTCGCCGTCGGCGCGGCCGTCCTCACCCCACATCGACGTCCCCTCCGAGCCCGCTCAGACCTCGAGGCCCTGACCGAGGCGCTCGACGGCCTCGATGTACTCCTCCACGAGCTGGAACATCACGTCGCGCACCGGGCGCACCTCGTTCATGGAGCCGACGATCTGGCCGACCGGCGCGAACTGGAGATCGGCCCGCCCCGAACGGGCGATCCGGGCGTTGGCCTCGGAGGTGAGGATGTTCTGCAACGGCATGCCCAGCGGCCCCGGTCCCTCCGGGTCGGCCCAGGCGTCGGTCCACTGGTTGCGCAGCATGCGGGCCGGCTTGCCCGTGTACGAGCGCGACCGCACCGTGTCGGCCGACGTCGCACCCAGGTAGGCCTCGAGCACCGCGGGGCTGGCGCTGCTCTCGGCCGTGGTGAGCCACAGCGAGCCGAGCCACACCCCCTGGGCGCCGAGCGACAGGGCGGCGGCGATCTGGCGGCCGTTGCCGATGCCGCCGGCGGCCAGCACCGGTGCCGGGGCGATGGCGTCGACCACCTCGGGGACGAGAACCATCGTCGAGATCTCGCCGGTGTGCCCCCCGGCCTCGTAGCCCTGCGCCACGACGATGTCGACGCCGTTGTTCACGTGACGTTGCGCGTGGACCGCCTTGCCGGCCAGCGCCGCCACCTTCACGCCGTGGGCGTGGGCCAGGTCGATCACGTCCTTGGGCGGCGAGCCGAGGGCGTTGGCGATGAGCGAGATCGGGTGGGCGAGGGCGATCTCCACGTGGCGGTGGGCCACGTCGTCGGTCCAGCCCAGCACCCCGCCCGCCTCCTCGCCCTCGGGCAGCGGTGGGAGGTCGAAGCGATCCATGAGCTCGTCCACGTAGCGCCAGTGGTTGGCGTCGATCATCGACCGGATCTGGGCGAGCATCTCGTCGGGGTTCGCGCCCTCCACGTCGACCGCCTTCTGGGGCATGACGGTGTCGACCCCGTAGGGCTTGCCGTCGACGTGCTCGTCGATCCAGTCGAGCTCGATCTCGAGCTGCTCGGGCGAGAAGCCCACCGCCCCGAGCACCCCCATCCCCCCGGCCTTGCTGACCGCGGCGACGACGTCACGGCAGTGGGTGAAGGCGAAGATCGGGTACTCGATGCCGAAGGCGTCGCACAGCGGGGTCTGCATTGCGTCCTCCCGGAGGGGTTCAGGCGTACCTCCCCACCGTAGGTGGACCCGGGTCCGCCCGCTGATCGACGCCCTCACCGCCGTCGCGTCCCGCCGAGGAGCCGACATCGGCTAGAAGATGGTCGAACCGGGCGCAGTCCGCCGGGTGGACGGGGGATCGACGTGAAGCGGATGAGCGGGGTCGACGCGGCATTCCTCTACGGCGAGACGCCGTCGTGGCACATGCACGTGTCGGCCGTCATCGTCCTCGACCCGAGCGACATGCCCGACGGCTTCAGCTTCGAGCACTTCGTGACCCGGCTCGAGCAGCGGCTCCACCTGACGCCGCAGTTCCGGTGGAAGCTGGTGGAGGTCCCCTTCGGCCTCGACCGGCCCGGCTGGGTCGAGGACCCCGACTTCGACATCGGCTACCACGTGCACCACGTGGGGCTGTCCGCTCCGGGTGGACCCGTGCAGCTCGGGGAGCTGATCGGCGACCTCGTGGGCTACAAGCTCAACCGGAGCATCCCGCTCTGGGAGATGTGGGTGATCGAGGGGCTGGCCGACGGGCGGGTCGCCGTCCTCGCCAAGGTGCACCACTCGATCGTCGACGGCATCTCGGGGACCGAGCTCGCCCAGATCATGTTCGACTTCGAACCCGAGCCGGCCGACCCGCCCCCGCCCGAGGACGTCGCCTCGCGGGTGCTCGAGGCCGTGCCCCACCCGGTCGAGCTGGTGGCCCGCGGGGTGGGGCGGATGATGCTCTCGCCGTACCGCGTCGTCCGGTTCGCCGACCAGACGGTTCGCCAGGCGTTCAGCTTCGTCGGCTTCCAACGCCGGCCCAACCCTCCGTCGGGGCCGTTCCAGGCCCCGCGGACCTCGTTCAACGCGGAGCTGTCCCCGTACCGGCGCTTCGCGTTCACGAACGTGGCCCTCGACGACGTCCGCGAGATCAAGGACGCGTTCGGGGTCAAGCTCAACGACGTCGTCCTGGCGCTGTGCGCCGGCACCCTCCGGCGCTACCTCGAGGCCGGTGAGGAGCTCCCCGACGCACCGCTCATCGCCCAGGTCCCGGTGTCGCTGCGCGCCGAGGGCGACAACAACTCGGTGGGCACCCAGGTGGGTGCCATGTTCGCCTCGTTGGCCACCCACGAGGACGACCCGGTGGCCCGGCTCCACCAGATCCACGAGAGCACCCAGAGCGCCAAGGAGATGCAGCACGCCCTTGCCGCCGACAAGATCATGGGCCTCACCGAGCTCGCCGCACCGGGCCTGATCAACCTGGCGGCGCGGATGTACACGCTCGCCGGGCTCGACTCGCTCACACCGCCGATCATGAACCTGATCGTCTCGAACGTGCCCGGCCCGCCGTTCCCGCTCTACTGCGCGGGGGCCCGCATCGAGGCGCTCTACCCGATGGGGCCGCTGCTCTACGGCACCGGGGTGAACATCACCGTCCTCAGCTACACGGGGACCATCGACTTCGGCTTCATGGTCTGTCGCGAGCTCGTCCCCGAACCCTGGCGCCTGGCCGAGGGCATCGAGCTCGCCCTCGACGAGCTCCTCACCGCCGCCCGGGAACGCACCGCCGCCGACGACGCCACGGCCTGAGCAGCAGGCGCCCGGAGCGGTCGGCGGCCCCTACGCTCCTCCCCATGCGGGGGATCGAGGTACCGGAGCGGACCGAGGACTTCACGGCCGACCCGGTCGAGCTGTTCTTCGACCTCGCCTATGTCTTCGCCTTCTCCCAGCTGGTCGGGCGGCTCATCGCCGAGCCCGACTGGGAGGGAGTCGGGCGGGTCACGTTGCTCTTCCTCCTGCTGTGGCTCCCGTGGCAGCAGTTCACGTGGTCGGCCAACGCCGTGTCGGGCAACGGGCGCACCGTCCGCGTGTTCTTCCTCGTGGCCACGGTGGCGAGCGTGCCGATGGCCGCTTCGATCTCGACGGCCTTCGGGCCCGGCGGGCCCGTCTTCGCCCTCTCGCTCGGGGTGATCATGGTGATCGGCCTGGCGACCCAGCTCCTCGGCCACGACCGCTCGAGCTCGGAGTTCGGATCGGTGGTGCGATGGGCCGCACCCAACGTCGTCGGCCTGGCCGTGATCGTCGGCGGATCCTTCGTCGACGGCGCCGGGCGCACGGTCCTGTGGATCGTGGCGGTGCTCATCACGATCGGGGCGATGATCGCCGCCGGGCGGGGGGAGTGGATCATCCGCACGGGCCACTTCGCCGAACGCCACGGACTGATCGTCATCGTCGCCCTGGGCGAGGTCATCGTGGCGCTCGGCCTCCCGGTGGTGAGCTCGCTCGAGGCCGGCGGTGGCGTGCCCGGCAGCACCGTGGCGGTCCTCGTCGCCGCCGGGGTCTTCGCCGGGCTCCTCTGGTGGGGCTACTTCGACCGTCCCTCACCGGCCCTCGAGCACCGGGCCGAGTCGCTCGTCGGGGCCCGGGAACGAGGCCGCTACGTGCGCGACGTGTACACCTGGGCCCACGCCCCCGTCGTCGCCGGGGTGATCCTTTCGGCGGCTGCCCTCGAGGAGATCGCCCTCCATCCCACCGACCCCGTCCCCCAGCAGTTCAGGGTCATGCTCCTGGGCGGTCTGGTGCTCATGGTCGTGGGGATCGCGGTCAGCGTGTGGCGGGCCTTCCGTGCCGTCCCGATCGAGCGCCTCGTCGCCCTCGGGGCGCTCGCCGCGGTCCTGCTCGGCGCCACGTCCTGGAACGGGCTCGTCGTGGTGGTGGTCGTCGACGTCGTCGTCTTCGTCACCTTCGTGATCGAGAACCGCCGGATCGAGCATCCCCGGGTCGCCGACTGAGCGGGCCGCCCTCCCCGGCCCTGACGGGGGTCGTCGGGACGGTAGGTTCGCTCCCGACCCGGCGTTCCAGACCCGGGCGCCACCCGGGGGAGCGACATGGCACACGCGGTCCGAGACGACATCGACCTGCTCGACGGCAACTGGTACGCCGCCCGCCCCTACGAGCAGTGGGCCTGGATGCGCCGCAACGCCCCCGTGTACTACGACGAACCCAACGACGTCTGGGGCATCACCCGCTACGACGACGTCCTGGCCATCGAGAAGGACCCCCGGACGTACTCCTCGGCGCGCGCCCCTCGCCCCCACGGCGACCCGCTCCCGATGATGATCTCGATGGACAACCCCGAGCACCAGAAGCGGCGCTCGCTCGTGAACCGCGGGTTCACCCCGAAGAAGGTCCAGGGCCACGCCGGCACCATCGAGGCCCTGTGCACCACGATCATCGACCGGGTCTGCGAGGACGGCGAGTGCGACTTCGTCTGGGACATCGCCGCCCCGCTGCCGCTGCTGGTGATCGCCGACATGCTCGGCTTCCCCCCGGAGAGCTACGACGACCTGCTGCGGTGGTCCGACGACCTCATCAAGGGCACCACCGGCACGCCGACCGTCGAGGTGCAGACCGCGGCGATGGAGGCCGGTCTGGCCTTCCGCGAGTTCCAGCTCGAGGTGATCGCCGACCGCCGCTCCAAGCCCCGTCAGGACGACCTGGTGAGCACGCTCTGCCATGCCGAGATCGACGGCGAGCGCCTCGACGACGAGTCCCTCGTGCAGGAGAGCCTCCTCATCCTCATCGGCGGCGACGAGACCACCCGCCACGTCATCACCGACGGGATGCTGGCCCTCCTCGACTTCCCCGACCAGCGCGACCGCCTCGTCGCCGACCCGGGCCTCCTGGAGTCGGGGGTCGAGGAGCTGTTGCGGTGGGTGTCGCCGATCAAGAACATGGCCCGGACCGTGACCCGTGACCTCGAGCTGCGCGGACAGCAGCTCCACGAGGGCGACCAGGTGATGCTCTTCTACCCCTCGGCCAACCGCGACGAGGAGGTGTTCGCCGACCCCGACCGGCTCGACGTCGGCCGCACGCCGAACAACCACCTCGCCTTCGGGTTCGGCCCCCACTTCTGCATGGGCGCGTCGCTCGCCCGACTCGAGCTGAAGACCATGTTCGGCGAGCTGCTCCGCCGCCTCCCCGACATCGAGCTGGCCACCGACGAGCCGCTCGAGTACCGGGCGTCGAACTTCATCACCGGACCGGAGGGCATGCCCGTGCGATTCACCCCGTCACCCCGCGAAGGCGCACAGGGCTGATCGGGGCCGACGGATCCCGGGGGCGGTCGTGACGGAGACCGGTTCGAGACCCTTCGTCGTGGTGGCCGGGACCTTCGCCCCGCGACGGGGAGCGGAGCGCTGGTACACCCCGCTCGTCGAGGACCGCGAGCAGGCGGCGGTGCTGGCCCTCAAGCACTTCGGGATGGCCAACACCCGTGACTCCGCGCTGCGGGTCCACCGCTACTGCCGGAAGCGCTTCGACGAACCCGTCGAGCTGGTCGGGCACTCGCAGGGCGCGCTCGTGGTGGTGTGGCTGTGGCTGTTCCGACCCGACTGGTACCTGCCCCCGGTGATGCTCGCCGGACCGTGGGCGGGAGCCCTGCTGTGCCAGACGTGGTACCCACTCGGGGCCGCGCTGAGGTCGATGGCGTCGGAGAGCCGCTTCCTCCACGAGGTCACCGAGGCGTTCGCCGCCCTCCCCGAGGAGGACCGGACGATGCTCACCTCGATCACCGGGCGGGGCGACCGCGTGGTGCAGCTCACCACGGCGATGGTGCCGGGGGCGACGAACATCTGCATCGCCCCCGAACGCGACCACGTCGAGCTGGCCCGGGAGTTCCCCGGGCTGGAGCTGGTTGAAGGCGACGTCGGGCACTCGAACATGCCCCGCTCGCCGCTGGTGCGGGAGGTCATCGACCGACGCCTGGCCGAAGTGCGGGCCCGTCAGGCCGGTCGCTGAGCCCGGGACGCCGGCTCGGTTCGGCCCAGGTCGGCCCAGGTCGGCTCGGCTCAGCGCGGGGCTCGCGGCGGCGCGCCGGGCAGCATCGGGTGGATGTCGCCGGCCAGCCAGCCGCCGTCGACGACGAACTCGGCGCCCGTGCAGTAGCTGGCCTCGTCGGAGGCCAGGAAGAGGACCATGGTGGCGATCTCCTCGGGCATGGCCGACCGGGCCAGCGGCAGCTGGCGGTGGGCCGCATCGAACACATCCTTCGCGATGTCGCCGTTCATCGGGGTGAACACACCACCGGGGTGCACCGAGTTGACCCGGATCCCGAACTGGCCCAGTTCGAGCGCGGCGGTCTTCGTCATCGACCGGATGGCCCCCTTCGAGCTGGAGTAGGCGACCAGGGAGTTCTTGGAGCCGATCCCGTCGATGGAGGAGATGTTGACGATCGAGCCGCCGCCGGCCTCGGTCATCGGTCCGATCGCCGCCTTCATGCCGAGGAAGGTGCCCACCTGGTTCACCATGATGACCCGGAGGTAGTCCTCCAGGCTCGTGTCGGTGATGGCGCTGAAGCGGAGGATGGCGGCGTTGTTGACGAGCACCGAGAGCGGTCCGATCTCGGCGACGACGGCCATCGCGTCGCGCCAGTCGTCCTCGCGGGACACGTCGAGGTGCACGTAGCGGGCGGCCGGCCCGATGTCGGCGGCCACCGCCTCGCCCTCGGCGTCGAGGACGTCGGCCAGGACCACTTGGGCGCCCTCGGCGGCGAAGAGGCGGGCCTCGGCCTCACCCTGGCCACGGGCGGCGCCGGTGACGAGGGCCACCTTGCCGGCGAGGCGTCCGGTGATGGTGGGATCGGGGTCGGTGCTCATGAGGCCCTTCGGGTCGTCGGTTCGGTTCAGGTGTCGAGCGCCGACCAGGTGCGCTCGGGGTACAGCGACACGACCGGCTGGTGGAGCCACTCGTCTCGGTAGGCGCGTCGGGTCAGATAGGTGATCACCGCGGCGTCGGTCCCGGCGTCGAGGTCGCCGTCGTCGATGAGCCGGTCGAGCGCCGCCAGCCCTTCGGCCCTGGAGGCCGGCCGGCTCCCGAGCACCGCGCCGAGCTCGTCGCACTCTGCCTCGTCGAGCGCCGGGCCGAAGCGCCGGCGTCGTTCCATGACCTCGACCAGGCGCACCGCGTCCTCGGCGCGTGACCGGGCGAAGGGGTCGGTCACCTTGGGGACCACGTCGCGCTCGATGGAGTAGGCGGCGGCGCGTGCCACGACGTCGGCGGTGCCGATCTCGGTGGGCATGGTGGGTCGTTCGACGCGCAACCCGGCGGCCTCGGCCAGCGACTCACACGTGGCGCGGTCGCCGAGGTAGCGGTAGCAGAGGTACCAGGCGAGCGACTCCCGGGGGTGGGCGTGCTCGCTGATGTAGTGGATGGGGATCATGCCCCGTACGTTCTGCTGGACCCGGTAGTACTGCGCCGCGAAGCGGGTGTAGGGGATGCCCGATTCGGCCTCGTACAGGTGGAACAGGCCGGTGAGCCCGCCCGAGGGGTTCCAGAACTCCCGCACGCAGATGTTGCCGATGTCCTCGAGCGGGTCGCCGAAGTGCGCCCACTCGAGGTCGATCAGGGCGGTGACCTCGTTGCCGTCGAACATGAAGTTCACCGGCCCGGTGTCGCCCTGCACGAGCGACAGGCGGGCCAGCTCGGTGGGGGCGTGGCGGCGCAGCCAGCTCACCCCGTAGGTGATGAGCGGTTCGGTGTAGGTGGCCAGGAAGCCCTTCCACTGCTCGAGGGCCAGATCCACGTCGTTGAGCGCGGCCTCGGCCGGGGTGCGGGGCAGGTAGGGCATGTGCTCGGCCAGGTCGAGCTCGTCGAGGTCGAGGGTGTGCATCCGGGCGATCACCCGGATGAAGTCCTCCATCACCGCCCGCTGCTGGACGGGGTCGTCGACCTTGTCGATGTCGGAGCGGCCCCGTACCCGTTCGAAGAGGGTGCAGCGCAGCTCGTCGTTGCGGCCGTAGACGTCGGGGACGGGGATGTCGGTGTCGGCGAGGGCCTGGATGACCTTGGTCTCGCGCACCAGCGACGTGGAGGAGTCGGCGGGGACGTCGTGTCGGTCGAGGCGGAGGAAGCCTTCCAGCACCGAGCTGTCGGGCCGGGTCACGTCGACCACCCACGCCTCACGCCGGGCGACGTGGCGTTCGAGGCGGGTGATCTCGCCCCCGCCGACGGACGCGATCCACTCCACCATCCCCTCGGGCAGATCGTGTTGCAGTGTCATGCCGCTCGCCCCCCGGCGGGATCGTAGCCAGGCTGTGGCCGGGACCGGGACGCCTGCTCAGCCCACCTCGACGACGAGCTTGCCGACCGCCGTGCCGGCGTCCACCCGGGCGACCGCGTCGGGGAGCGACCCGAACGGCACCGGGGTCACCGCGACGGTGAGACGGCCGTCGGCGAAGAGGCCGAGCAGCGCCTCGTGGTCGGCGGCGTCCTCGTCGCGTGTGCCCCCGCCGGCGTAGACGCCGACCAGCGAGGCACTGGACCGGACCAGCGCTGCGGTGTCCGGCCGGGCCCACGTGCCGCTGGCGAAGCCCACCGCGAGCAGCCGTCCGCCCGGCCGTAGGCACCCGGCGACGGCGTCGGCGGCGGCGCCGCCGACCGGGTCGTACACCACGTCGACCCCGGCACCGCCGGTCGCCCCGCGTACGGCCTCGGGGACGTCCACCTCGGTGCGGTCGATCACGACCTCGGCACCGAGGCGACGGCACAGGTCCTCCTTCTCCGCCCCGCCCACGACGGCGATGACCGACGCCCCCAGGGCTCGACCGACCTCGATCGCCGCCGTGCCCGACCCACCGGCGCCGCCGAGCACCAGCAGGCGTTCGCCGGCACGGAGACCACCCCGCCGGACGAGCCCGATCCAGGCCGTCGAGTAGCCGATGCGGAAGGCCGCCGCCGAGGTGTCGCTCATGGCGTCGGGCACCCTGAACGCAGTGTCGGCCCGGGCGACGGTCGCGTCGGCGAACCCGCCCCGGCCGTCGTAGAAGCTGGTCACCGCCATCAACCGGGTGCCGACGGCCGTCTCGACGCCCTCGCCGACGGCGTCGACGGTGCCGCAGACCTCCTGCCCGGGCACGAACGGGATCGGGGGCCGGAAGGCGTAGCGGCCCCGGCAGAGGAAGGCGTCCGGCATCCCGATCGCCGCGGCGTGCACGCGCAGGCGCAGCTCGCCGGGTCCCGGCTCGGGTTCGTCGATCTCGACCAGGCGCAGCGCATCCCGCGGTGCGGCGTTGCGATGGACCTGCCAGGCGCGCATCGGGGGGACGCTACCGGTGGGCCGGCGCCGACCGGGGCGCTCAGTCGCCGGCGGGCGCCGGACCGGATGCGGTGACCTTCTCGCCGAGGCGTCGACGCAGGTCCAGCTCGAACGCGGCGATGTCGTCGTTGGCGAACTCCTCCCAGAGCTCGGCGAGTCGGGGGTGGCCGGCGTCGCGTTGCTCGTCCCACTCGTCGGCGAACCGTCCGGAGGTGATCTCGTCGAGGAGCTCGGCCATCCGGGACCGGAGGTCGACGTCGGCGTAGGCGCCCCGGCGGCTGAGCTGTCCGTACTGGCTCGTGGGGGAGTGGAACCCGAGCTGGCCGACGAACCCGACCTGGCGGACCAGCGCGTAGCTGCGCTCGACCTCGCCCGAGAGCATGAGCTCGGTGATGATCGCCTCGAGCGGGACGTCGTTCTCGAGCATGAGGCGGACGAAGGCCTCGTTCACGTGGGCGAGGGCCGGGGACCGGACCTGCTCGACGGCGAGGTCGACGACCGCCTCCTGGCGGGGTGACATCTCGATCGCCCCCTGGCGGAGGCCCCCGATGCCGAGGGCGACGGCGAGGGTGCGGGCGAGCGCGGTCCCCGTCACGTCCTTGTGGACCCCGAGCCCGGTGATGAAGCCCCAGCCCTCCTCGAAGCAGCGCCGCACCTCGGGGCCGAGCATCCGGGGGGCGACCATCGCCTGGTCGCCGGCCGGGTCGAAACGCCCGAAGGCCAGCGTGTAGCCGGAGGCCACGATGGTGAGCGCGTCGTCGCGTGGCCTGATCGGCAGCGTGGGGATGGCGTCGTCGGGCACCAGGAGGCAGATCACGTCGGCGTCGGCGGCGGCCTCGAGCTCGGCGGCGGCGAAGCCCTCCGCGAGGGCCAGGGCGCGCGAGGCGTCGTCGCGGACGCACACCTGCGCGTCGACACCGCTGTCGCGAAGGTTGAGCGCCCAGCTGCGGCCCTGGTTGCCGTAGCCCACGACGGCGACCTGTCGGCCGTCGAGAACCGAGAGGTCGGCTTCGGCCTCGTAGTAGATGCGGGTCATGGAAGCGTTCTAACAGCGCCGTCACCGTGCGTCCACGGTCCGGTCGCGATCGTGGTGGTCGTGCCGGGCAGGGGCTAGAGGTCGAGCGTCCCCGTCGACGGGTCCCGCCCCGATTGCCGGAGGATCTTCGCCTTGTGGCCCACGAGCTGGGCCCGGGGCGCCTCGGCGATCCGGGCGGCGAGCGCCAGGGCGGTGCCGTACACCTCATCGGGCGGCGCGACCCTCGTCGCGACGCCCAGGACGAGGGCCTCCTCGGCGTCGAGGGTGCGGCCGGTGAGCGTGAGGTCGCGGGCGACGGCCCCACCCACCAGCTCGCGCAACGGGCCGTAGACGACCTCGCCGAAGGTCCGCTCGGGGTGGGAGAAGCGGGCCGTGGAGGAGACCACCCGGAGGTCGCAGAGCACGGCGAGATCGAATCCGCCGGCGACGGCCGGGCCGTTCACCGCCGCGACGGTGGGCAGCGGGAAGGAGGCCAGGGTGCGGTGGTAGCGGTCGCTCGACGCCCAGAGGCGGGTCGCGAACTCGCCGTCGGCCGCCGCCACCTCGAACTCCCCGAGGTCGAAGCCGGCGCAGAAGGTCGAGCCCGCCCCGGTGATCACCAGCACCCGCACCGACTCGTCGGCGGCGAGCTCGTCGAGGGCATCGCTGATCTCGTCGCGCACCGCGATCGAGAGGGCGTTGCGTCGCTCGGCTCGATCGATCGTGAGCACCACCGTGGCTTCCCCGGGTCGGTCGATCCTCACGAAGCCGGTCATGCCGGAACCCCCCCCCAGGACGTGGTCGATGGCCCGCCGCCGTGCGGTCGGGCCGGCCCGCAGGCTAGGGGAGCGGCGCCTCCGGGGCGCCGCCCTCGTCGGGCCGACTCCGCACGGCGCGATCGGAGGAGGGGACTTTCGGCCGTGGTGGCCGCCCCGTCGGCCGGGAGAGGGTCGAACGATCCGATTGTGAGAGAGGACCACGCGATGAGCGACGCCGCACCGATCACCCCGGCCGGACGGGCGACGGCCGTGTTCGAGGCCGCCCCCGAGCCGATCCTGCGCTGCTCGCACTGCACGGCGGCGATCACCGACGACGACGCCCAGTGCCCGACGTGCGACTCGCCGCTCGACTGGGGCGCCTCGATCGCCGACTACCGCCAATGGCAGAAGGCGACCGAGGGAGGCACCGCGCTCTGACCGCTAGGGTGCCCGCACCACGGCACCGGGGGGTCCGAGATGGAGAACGCATCGCCTGAGCTGGCGGCCACGCTCGAGCGCTACCTGGCCTTCCGGCGTGAGGTCGACGAGGGTCGGGCGCCATGGTCCGACCTCGTCCAGTTCTTCACCGACGACATGGTGTTCGTCGACCCGGCGTGGGGTCGGATCGAGGGCATCGACGCCGTCCGGGAGTTCCTCGTCGACTCGATGACCGGCATCGAGGACTGGACCTTCCCGGTCGACCACGTCTACGTCGACGGCGACGAGGTGGTGGTGAAGTACCGACAGGTCCTCCCCGACGGTCGCCAGCAGTCGGGGTACACCACCCTGCTCCACGCCGGCGGTGGCAAGTTCCGTTACGAAGAGGACGTGCTCAACATGGCCCAGGTCCTCGAGGACCTCGCCGCCTCGGGCTGGCAGGCCCCTCCGGGGATGAAGTTCCCGCCCCGTTCGCCCGACCGCGACTTCTCCCGGCCCTGACCGCCGCCGGCGTCCGCGGTCTCAGCCGGGGCCCGGGCAGCCGCCCCGGGCCCGGAACACCCGGCCGGCGGCCTCGTCGAAGCGGCCCTCGGGGAGCCGCCCGTCGTCGACCGCCGCGTCCAGGGCGTCGGCGACGGCGGTGATCGAGCTGGCGGGGACCAGGACCATGTCGGCACCGGCCACGACGGCCAGGACGGCGGCGTCGGCCACCGAGTACCGGTCCCGGATGGCGTCCATGGCCCCGAGGTCGTCGGTGACCACGAGACCGTCGAACCCCATCTCGTCGCGCAGGAGCCCCTCGATCGCCGCCGGGGACAGCGACGCGGCCTCGCCCTCGGTGAGTCCCGGCACCGCCAGGTGGCCGATCATCACGGCCACCTCTCCCTCGCCGGTCAGGGTGCGGAAGGGAGCCAGGTCCGCGGCCATGTCGTCGATGGGCGGCGTGGTCACCAGCCCCTCGTGGGAGTCGCCCGACGCCCGACCGTGGCCGGGGAAGTGCTTGAGCGTGGGCAGGACCCCGGCATCGCGCAGCCCCGCCGCGAAGGCGCCGGCCGCCGCGGTGACGACCTCGGGGTCGTCGGAGTAGCTCCGGTCACCGATCGGTCCGGAGTCGGGCTCCTCGGACACGTCGGCCACCGGGGCGAAGTCGACCGTGATCCCGAGCGCCCGCATCGCCTCTCCGTGGGTCCGGGCCGTCTCCCGGATCTGGGCGGGGCTCAGTGTGCGCGCCGCCTCCCGGGCGCTGGGCAGGTCGCCGAGCACGGGCGCCATCCGTTGGACCCGTCCGCCCTCCTCGTCGACGCCGACGAGGGGAGGGAGGTCGGAACCGGCGAGCATGGCGGCGAGGGTGCCGTCGCCGGCCAGGTCGACGGCCGCGCCGGTCACGACGATCCCGCCCACACCGGCGCCGAGCACCCGGTCGAGCTCTTCCACGGTGCCGTCGTCGAGCGAGGCGAACACGAGCGAGGCGATGCGGGCCGATCCGCCGACCGCGGCGCGGCAGTCGGGTGTCGTCGACTCGGCCATCCGCGTGTCGTCGCCGGTTGAACAACCGCTCGTCGCGAGGAGGAGACCCACCACGATCGCGCCGACGATCCGACCGCGACCGGTCCACATGGATGGCTCCTCCTCGTGGTGTCGTCCGACGGCGTACCCGACGATGCCACATCATCGGCAGGGCGGTCGCGTCGGTCGCCGGCGCCGACCCCGGGGGACCCGGGCGGACGGGGTGCCCGCCCAGTTCGGGTGGCGAGCACCGCGATGGCTACCGTTGCGCGATGGACGTGACGCCGTCGTTGCTGGAGCGGGTGCGGGCGCTGGCCCCCATGGTCGAGGCCTCCGCGGACGAGATGGAGCACCGGGCGGCGCTCACCGACGAGGTCGCTGCGGCGGTGCGCGAATCGGGGGCCATCCACCTCATGGTCCCCGAGGAGTTCGGTGGCGACGAGCTCGGGATCGTCGGGACCATCGAGG
Source organism: Acidimicrobiales bacterium (assembly GCA_025455885.1). Taxonomy (NCBI): domain Bacteria; kingdom Bacillati; phylum Actinomycetota; class Acidimicrobiia; order Acidimicrobiales; species Acidimicrobiales bacterium. The sequence goes on along the minus strand of JALOLR010000008.1, from coordinate 66,096 downwards.
TGATCGAGGAGCTCGCCCGCCAGGACGGGTCCGTCGGCTGGTCGACGATGGCGGCGTCGGTCAGCACCGCGTTCAGCGCGATCTACACCAGCGACGACGTGGCTCGGGCGCTGTTCGGCACCGACCGGGGGGCCATCCTCGCCGGTCAGCTGGCCCCGATGGGTCGTGCCGACGTCGACGGCGACGGCTACGTGATCTCCGGCAGCTACCGCTTCGGTTCCGGGTCCGACCAGACCACCCACATGCTCGGGGGGTGCCTCGTCTACCGCGACGGTGAGATGGTCATGCGCGACAACGGCATGCCCGATGTCGTCGCCGCCGTGGTCCCGAACGACAAGGTCGAGTTCAAGGGCAACTGGGACGTCATGGGGCTCTCGGGCACGGCCAGCGTCGACTACGAGATCGCTCCGATCCGCGTCGGCGCCGGCGAGGTGTTCTCGATCTTCACCGAGGTCCCCGAACGCGGGTCCGACATGCACCGCCTCGGCGTGATGGTGCTCACTGCCGCCGGTCACGCGGGGTGGGCGCTGGGGGTGGCGCGCCGGGCGCTCGACGAGATCGCGTCGATCGCCGCCACGAAGGTCCGGATGAGTGACAGCCTCCTCGGCGAGCAGCAGGTGTTCCAGGTGGGCTTCGCCGAGGCCGAGGCCAAGGTGCGCGCCGCCCGGGCGTTCGTCCTCGAGACCTTCGCCGCCGCCGAGGCCGAGGTCGCCTCGGGGGAGCGGCTCTCGGCGCGCACGAACCACCTCACCCGCCTCGCCACCACCTGGGCCACGACCGCCGCCGCGGAGGCGGTCGAGTGGGCCTACCGCGAGGCCGGTACCGAGTCGTTGCGCAACCCGAGCGTGCTCGGACGCTGCTTCCGCGACATGAACGCCGCCACCCAGCACGTGATGGTGGGGCGCAAGACCCTCACCGACGCCGCGGTGGAGCTGCTCGGCGTGGCCTGACCGGATCCCGGGGGTGTGCCGGATCGGCGTGCAGGGCCGTCAGGCGGCGACGAGCCCCGCGCCCTCGGCGACGAGCGCCACGGACCGCAGCCGATCGTCGAGGGTCGGTGCCTGGTGGGCGACGATCAGCTCGTCGGCGTCGGCGTGGCGGGCGAAGTCCTCGAGGTAGGCGCCCACAGCCGACGGCGGTCCGACCGCCGTGTAGCGCATCATCTCCTGCAACGGGCGGGCCTGGGGTGAGGCGAGGAGCGCGTCGGCCTCGTCGTCGGTGAAGGTGCGACCGCGACCGACAAAGAGCGAGATGCGGCTGCGCTTCACGGCCTGGTGGTTGGCCTCGGCCTGGGCCTCGGTGGGGGCGGCCACGACGTTGACGCCCGCCAGCACGTAGGGCTCGGAGAGCTGCGCGGACGGCCGGAACTCCCGTCGGTACCGCGCCACCGCCTCGGTCAACGACCCGGGAGCGAAGTGCGAGGCGAAGCCGAACGGGAGCCCGAGGGCGGCGGCGAGCGTCGCGCCGAAGAGCGAGGACCCGAGGATGTAGAGCGGCACGCGGGTGCCCTTGCCGGGCACGGCGTCCACGCCGGGGACCAGGCTCTCGTCGCCGAGGTAGCCCTGGAGCTCCTGGACGTCACGCGGGAACGACTCGGCGGCGCGAGGGTCGCGGCGCAGGGCCCGCATGGTGGGCTGATCGCTCCCCGGTGCCCGTCCGAGGCCCAGGTCGATGCGCCCGGGGTGCAGCGTCTCGAGCGTGCCGAACTGCTCGGCGACGGTGAGCGGCGAGTGGTTCGGGAGCATGATCCCCCCGGCGCCGAGACGGATGCGCTCGGTGTGGGCGGCCACGTGGGCGATGAGCACCGCCGTGGCCGAGGACGCCACGGCCGCCATGTTGTGGTGCTCGGCGTACCAGACCCGCTGGTAGCCGTGGGCCTCGGCGGCGCGGGCCAGCGCCACGCTGCCGTCGAGGCTGGACCGCGCCGTCTCGCCCTTGCCGATGATCGCCAGGTCGAGGATCGAGAGAGGAACGGACATCGCGGGACCTTCGGGTCGGGGGCACGGGCCGGGGTGATCAGGATGCCCGAGATCCGGTCGGTCCCCTCCTCACCGCAGGGATCGTCGCACCGCGGGTTCGTGGACGGCGGGGCGTCCCCATCCACCCCCTTGGTGACGTTCGGCCCTTCCCTCCCCACCTGGTCGTCGGTACGAAGGATGTCGACGATGTCCGGCGGCAGGCCTCGGAGGTGCTTCGGTATGACGGTTCGACGGTTTCTCGTCGTTCTGATCGCGGTCGTGGCGGCGACGACGCTCTCGGCCTGCGGTGACGACGACGGTGCCGGCACCACGACGTCGACGGCCGCCGCCCCGTCGGGCTCGACGGTGGAACCCCAGGATCTCCAGCCGGCCGTGTGGCCGGCGCCGGACGTCGTGCTCGCCGGCCCCGAAGAGGCGGCCCAGGGGTTCGTCACGGAGGTGTTGGGCTCCACGGCCGCCCTGGGCGACTTCCGCCAGGGCGACGCCCGAAGCGGGGAGATCGACGTGCTGTTCGCCGGTGAGGACGCAACAGGTGATCCCCTGGTCCGCTCCACCCTCTTCGTCCGCCAGCTGGGCGAAGGGTGGTTCGTCATCGGCGCGGTGAGTGAGGGGGTCGAGATCACCGTGCCCGAGACGAACGCCGAGGTGCCGGCCGGGCCGATCACCGTCGAAGGCCGCGGGCGGGGTTTCGAGGGGACGATCGTCGTCACCGCCTACCTGCCCGCCCGTCCCGACGTGGCGCCGACGTCGGTCGTGGTGCAGGGCGGCTCACTCGGCACGCTCGAGCCGTTCACCACGACGGTCGCCGTCGAGGCAGCCCGGCCCGGTGACGTCGTGGCCATCGTCGCTCAGGGCGGTACGGGCCTCGAGTCCGATCCCGGCGACGTCGCCGCGCTGCCAATGGTCGTGGCCGGCTGATCGCCCGACCGACGCCGGGAGACGCCATGAGGGCCTGGATCGTCGAGCAGCCGGGCCCGGCGGCCGAGGGCCCCCTGCGCCTCGTCACCCGCGACGTGCCGGAGCCCAGCGGTCACGAAGTGCGCGTCCGGGTGTCGGTGTGCGGGGTGTGCCGCACCGACCTCCACCTCGCCGAGGGCGACCTCGCCCCCCGTCGGCACGGCGTCGTACCCGGCCACGAGATCGTCGGGGTCGTCGACGAGGTGGGGCCGGAGGCCACTCGGTTCGCGGTCGGGGACCGCATCGGCATCGCCTGGTTGCGCCACACGTGCGGTCTCTGTCGGTTCTGCCGTCGGGGCGCCGAGAACCTCTGCCTCGACCCGGGGTTCACCGGGTGGGACGCCGACGGCGGGTTCGCAGAGGCTGCGGTCGTCGACGAGCGCTTCGCCTGCCGGCTGCCCGAGGGCATCGATGACCGCCACGTGGCGCCGCTGCTCTGCGCCGGGATCATCGGCTACCGGGCGCTGCGCCGTGCCGAGGTGCCCGAGGGAGGACGGCTCGGCATCTACGGCTTCGGTGGATCGGCCCACATCACCGCCCAGATCGCGATCGCCGAGGGTGCCGAGGTGCACGTCCTCACCCGCTCGGCCGAGGCCCGGTCCCTGGCGGTGGAGCTCGGCGCGGCGTCGGTGGGGGCCGCCACGGACCGCCCTCCGGTGCCCCTCGACGCCGCCATCCTGTTCGCCCCGGTCGGCGAGCTGGTTCCCGTGGCGCTCGAGGCCCTCGATCGGGCGGGCACGCTGGCCATCGCCGGGATCCACCTGAGCGACGTGCCGCCCCTCGACTACCAGCGCCACCTCTTCCAGGAGCGCCAGGTCCGCAGCGTCACCGCCAACACCCGCGCCGACGGCGAGGAGCTGCTCGCCCTGGCCGCCCGGATCGGCGTGCGCACGACGGTGACGCCCTACGGGCTCGACGACGCCGCTCGGGCGCTCGCCGACCTCGCCGCCGACCGTGTCACCGGCGCCGCCGTGATCGACGTCGGCCTCGCACCGCCCGAGCGGCCCGGTCGAGCGGCCTGATCGGCAGGGACCCGACCCGGTCGACCCACCGGGCTGATCGCCGGGCGCCCTGACCGGCTACCTGACGCCTCTGTTAGGTTGCTCGCGGCGCCGGACGGGGTCCGGCTCGCCCGACCACAGAGGAGGCAGGGTGGAGGTCACCCTCAGCGACGACCAGGAGTTCTTCCGCGACACGACGAGGCGGTTCCTCGCCACGGAGTGCCCGATCACCGAGGTCCGGGCGCTGGCCTCGTCCCCGGAGGGCTTCGACCGGGACTACTGGCGCCAGGGGGCCGAGCTCGGCTGGACGTCCCTGCTCGTGCCCGAAGACCTGGGCGGGGGGAGCATCAGCGGCAGCGGCGTCGTCGACCTCACCGTCGTGGCCGACGCCTTCGGTCGCCTCGTGGCCCCCGGTCCGCTGCTCCCCACCAACGTCGTGGCCGCCGCCGTGGCCCGCGCCGGGAGCGACGAGCAGCGCGCCGCGCTGCTCGAGGCGATCGTCGCCGGCGAGCTGGTCACCGCCTGGTGCGGCGCCGAGCACGCCGTCGGCGTGGCGCCCTCGACGGCCCCCCGGTCCGAGCGCTCCGGCGACGACGTCGTCATCACCGGGAGCTCGACCCCGGTCGAGGCGGCCGCCCAGGCCGACCACCTCCTCGTCACCACCCGCGAGGGCGACGGGCTCGCCCAGTACCTCGTGCCGGCCGACACCCCCGGGGTGGAGGTCACCGCCCTGGAGGGCCTCGACCTCGTCCGCCGCTACGCGCGCGTCGACTTCGACGGCGCCACCGTGCCGGCCTCGGCGGCCGTCGGCACCCCGGCGAGCGTGGCCGGCGACGTCGAGCGCCAGCTCCAGCTGGCCCTCGTGGTGCAGAGCGCCGAGATGGTCGGTGCCGCCGACCGGACCTTCGAGTTCACCGTCGAGTGGGCCTTCGACCGCTACTCCTTCGGTCGACCCCTCGCCTCCTACCAGGAGCTCAAGCACCGCTTCGCCGACATGAAGATGTGGCTCGAGGCCAGCCATGCGCTGGCCGCCGCCCTGGCCCGGGAGGTCCAGGCCGACGATCCGGGTGCCCCCGAGACGGCCAGCGCCACCAAGGCCTATCTGGGTGAGCACCTCGCCGAGCTGATGCAGGACTGCGTGCAGATGCACGGCGGGATCGGCCTCACCTCGGACCACGACATCCACCTCTACCTGCGCAGGGTCGTCGCCGACCGCCAGCTCTTCGGCACCCCGGCCGACCACCGTGAGCGCATCACCGCCTTCCGGGCCGGGACGGCGGCATGACCGCCCCCGCCCCCCGTACGACCGACACGACGAGGAACCCCCGATGACCGACACCGAGATCGAGACCGTCGACGCCTTCGTGGCCCGCGCCGAGACGTGGCTCGCCGCCAACATGCCGCCGCGCACCGGCGAACTGGGGATGCGTGGCTTCGGGTCCGACGAGGAGGAGCTGGCCTCGGTCGCCGAGGCCCGTCGCCTCCAGCGCACCCTCTTCGACGGCGGCTTCGCGGGCATCTGCTTCCCCCGGGAGTACGGGGGCCAGGGCCTGCCGGTCGAGTACCAGCTGGCCTTCAACAGGGCCTGCGCCCCCTACGAGATGCCCCGCATCTTCAACGTCCCGACGTTCGTCCCGTGCGCCGCCGTGCTGTTGGAGTTCGGCACCGAGGAGCAGAAGCAACAGCACATCCCGGCGATCCTGAAGGGCGAGGAGCTGTGGATGCAGTTCCTCTCCGAGCCGAGCGGTGGGTCCGACGTGGCCGGCGCGCTCACGACGGCGGTGCGCGACGGGGACGAGTGGGTGATCAACGGTTCGAAGGTCTGGACGACCGGGGCCTGGTGGTCCGACTACGGGCTGTGCCTGCTGCGCACCAACTGGGACGTGCCGAAGCACCAGGGCCTCTCGGTGTTCATCATCAAGATCCGCCAGCCCGACATCGAGGTGCAGCGGATCGAGATGATCAACGGGTCCAAGGAGTTCTGCCAGGAGTTCATGACCGACCTGCGCATCTCCGACGACCGTCGGGTCGGCGAGGTCGACGACGGGTGGACCATTGGCCGGCGCTGGATGTTCCACGAGCGCAACGCCATGGGCGGGGGCTCGCCGTACGTGAGCGGCCCGGCGCCGGGGCACGCCCCGCCGGAGGAGAGGGAGGACTCCCTCGTGGCGCTGGCCCGCGACACCGGTCGCCTCGACGACCCCCGGGCGCGCGACCTGATCGGCGAGGCCCGGGCGCTCCAGCGGGCCGGCACGGAGCTCAGCAAGCGGATCGGCGCGGGCATGGCCGCCGGCACGATCCCGGAGACCGCGGCGTCGATCGCCCGGCTCATGGGCGCCGTCGTGGGCGAGCGGACGACCACCATCCAGCTGGAGCTGGCCGGACCGGCCGGCGCGGCGTGGGACGCCGACGATCCTGCCGCCGACCTGGGGATGCGCTACCTGATGCGCCAGGCCAACAGCATCGGCGGCGGCACCACCGAGATGGCTCGCAACAACATCAGCGAGCGCGTGCTCGGGATGCCCCGTGAGCGCACGCTCGACAAGGACGTCGCCTTCCGCGAGGTCCCCAAGGGCCCGCCCGCCTCGGGCTGAGGGCCCCGCCCGAGCCCGTCCGGTCCGGCGGTCGTCCCGATCTGACACAGGCGTCACCCCGCCGCGTCGGGGTGCGCTAGAACGGTGCCCATGCGAGTCGAGTTCGATGCCGACGCCTGCACCGGGCACGGCCGGTGCTACGCCATCGGCCCGGAGTTCTACGACGCCGACGACGACGGGTACTGCGTCGACCCCACGGGGACCGTGCCCGCCGGGCTCGAGGCGGCGGCCCGACGGGGCGCGGAGAACTGCCCGGAGAACGCCATCACCATCGTCGAGTGACGGCCGCGGTCGGCGTCGCCGGGACCGGCGTCAGGCCGGTGCGCCCACGAACAGGCTGCGCCGGATCACGAACGCCGATGCGGTGACGGCCTGGTCCTCGGCGAGGTGCCCGAGGACCAGCACGTTGTAGGGGACCCGTTCGATGGCCGCGAGGAGGACGAGGGCATCCACCTCGGCGTCGCCGAACCCCCGCTGGTGGACGATGCGCACGAGCCGATCGAGCGACACCGCGGCGAACCCGAGCGAGAACTCGGCCAGGGCGGGGTCGGCCTGGCCGATCTCCTGCCAGGCGCTGATGATCCCGCCGTTGTCGCGGTAGGTGGCGAACCACCGTTCCAACCACTCGGTCAGACCGGCGCCCGCCCCGGCGGGGAAGGCTCCGAGCAGCTCGACCATCTGGGTGGCGGCGTCGGCGGCGAGCACCTGGAACAGGGCGTCCTTGCTGGCGAAGTAGCGGTAGAAGCTGCCGTGGGAGACCTTGGCCTCCTCGACGATGTCGTCGACCCGGGTGTCGTGGTAGCCGCAGATCGGCAGGATGGCGCTGGCGGCGTCGAGGAGCCGCTGGCGGGTCTGCTGGCCGCGGGGGCGCAGCGGTCGCGCGCCCCCGTCGGGGCTCGGGGAGGTGGGCCACTTGGGCGGGGTGGCCGCCGGCTCGGTGCGGGCCGGCTCGACGTTCACGCCCGGGAGGGGGCCGTGGAGGAGACGGTGGAGGCTGCGGGCCAGGCCCGTCAGGAACCGGTCCCGGTCGAGTTGGCCCAGGCCCACCCGCCAGTAGTGGATCGAGCGCAGGGCCACCGAGACGGCGACGGTGTCCGACGCCGGCGGGAGCGGACCGCCGGTGCCGGCGTCGAAGCTGGTCAGGATGACCTTGCCGAGGCGTTGGCCGACGGCCTGGGAGCCCCGGGCGGTGCGGGCCCGGGTGCGGCTGGCGGCCTGGAAGGAGGTGAGCATCGGGAAGTACGTGGTGCACAGCTCGGCCAGCTCGCCGAGCCAGCGCTCCAGCGCCTCGACGCCGTCGGCGTCGGCGGGGATCGCCGGGAGCTCGGCGGCCAGGGCGTCCATGGCCTTGGCCATGTGGGCGGCGAGGCGCCAGAAGACGTCGTCCTTTCCCGAGAAGTACTGGTAGAAGGCCGGGCGCGAGCAGCCGGCGGCCTCGGTGATCAGCTCGACCCTCGTGTCGTGGTAGCCGTGCTGCTCGAACATCTCGAGCGTGGCGTCGAGGATCCTTCGCTGGGTGGTCGCGCCGCGCTCGCCCACGAGGGGGTTGTCCCCGAACGGTGGACGTCGTACGACATCCGTGCCGTCCATGGCTCCCAACCTAGCGGTCACGGGTGCCCGGGCCGGGATCCGGCCCGGCCCGCCGGTCCGGGCTCGAGCTCACCGGGGCGGCCGGTCGATGACGGCCACGTCGTCGATGTGGGCCGGGGACTCGAGGACGTGCAGCACGGTGGCGGCCACGTCGTCGGGGCTCATGATGCCCTCGGACCCCAGCACGCCGGAGGCCAACCAGCGCTCGGTGGCCGCGCCCAGCGTCTCGGGGTCCCACGACGAGGCGAACTCGGTGTCGCCGGTGTTGCCGACCACCACCCGGGTGACGAGCAGCCCGGGGAACTCGAGCGGGAGGCACTTCATGAGCCCGTCGAGCGCGAACTTCGAGGTGGTGTAGAGGGCGAGGTCGGGGAACGGCCGGCGGACGGCCTTCGACGAGAGGACCACCAGCTGGCCTCCGCTGGCCACGAGGTGCGGAGCGACGGCGGTCGCCACGAGGGCGGCCCCGATCACGTTCGTGTCGAACACCTTGTGCCAGTCGGCCTGGGTGGCGTCGACCATCGGGAGCAGCGGCGACATGCCGACGGAGTTGACGACGGCGTCGAGCCCACCGAGGCCCTCCACGGCGGCGTCGACCACCGAGGCGATCGACGCTTCGTCGCGCACGTCGCCGGCGAGGGCCAGGCGGACGCCGTGGGCCTCGACCAGGCCGGCGAGGCGCTCCTCGCTGCGAGCGGTCACCGCGACGTGCGCCCCGCGTGCGGCGGCCAGGCGGGCGACGGCGGCGCCGATGCCGCTCGACGCCCCCACGACCAGGATTCGCTTGCCGTCAAGGACGTCGGTCATTCGAGAGCCTCGCTTCGGGAGTGGGGTCCGCGGCCCACCCGCGGGAAATGTCGGCCCCGGCTTGCGTCCCGCCCGGGGGCCACTAATCTAACATCACTGTCAGACACCGAAATCGTGGGGGGCCATGAGATGCAGGCAGAAGACCTGATCCTCGTCAGCGTCGACGACCACGTCGTCGAGCCGCCGGATCTCTTCGAGGGACGGCTCTCGGCCAAGGCCGCCGAGCGGGCCCCCTACGTGCAGCGCCTCGACGACGGGCGCGACGTCTGGATGTTCGAGGGCAACGCCATGCCCAACGTCGGGCTCAACGCGGTCGCGGGGCGCGTCCCCGAGGAGTGGGGCCTCGACGCCACCTCGTTCGACCAGATGCGCCCCGGTTGCTACGACATCCACGAGCGCATCCGCGACATGAACGTCAACGGCGTGCTCGGCTCGCTCAACTTCCCGAGCCTCACCGGCTTCGCCGGGCAGCTCTTCGGCACCTGCGACGACAAGGCGATCGCCCTGGAGCTCACGCAGGCGTACAACGACTGGCACATCGAGGAGTGGTGCGGCACCTACCCGGGCCGCATGATCCCGCTGACCATCCCGCCGCTGTGGGACGTCGACCTGATGGCCGCCGAGGTCCGTCGGACCGCCGCCAAGGGCGCCCACGCCGTCACCTTCTCGGAGAACCCCGAGAAGCTCGGCCGCCCGAGCTTCCACAACGACTACTGGGACCCGTTCTGGCAGGCGTGCGTCGAGACCAGCACCGTGGTGTGCCTGCACATCGGCTCGTCGTCGTCGCTGGTGATCACCGCGTCCGATGCGCCCATCGACGCCATGATCACGCTGCAACCCATGAACCTCGTGCAGTGCGCGGCCGACCTCCTGTGGTCGCCGGTGCTGCGGAAGTTCCCCCAGCTGCGGTTCGCCCTCTCCGAGGGCGGCATCGGCTGGATCCCGTACTTCCTGGAGCGGGTCGACTACACGTACCAGCACCACCACACCTGGACCAACCAGGACTTCGGGGACAAGCTCCCGAGCCAGGTGTTCAACGAGAGCATCTACACCTGCTTCATCGACGACGCCGCCGGCATGGAAGTCCGCCACCACCTGAACGGCGACCACATCATGTGGGAGTGCGACTACCCGCACTCCGACTCGACCTGGCCGAACGCGCCCGAGATGGCCTGGAAGTACCTGCAGGGCCTCCCGGAGGACGAGGTGCACAAGATCACCCACCTCAACGCCATGAAGGCCTATTCGTTCGACCCCTTCTCCCACATCCCACGGGAGCAGGCCACGGCCGGCGCGCTGCGGGCCCAGGCGGCGGATGTCGACACAGAGCTGGTGAGCTACGGCACGGGGAGGTTCCAGGACGAGGGTCTCGTGACCACGATGACCCTGGTCGAGCGCATGGCGGCGCGCGAGGGCAAGTAACCCCCGGACCGATCGGGAAGGATCGGTCCTCCCACCGCCCTCGACGTCGACCCGCATGGAGCCCACCCGATGACCGACCTGCCGTTCCGCGCCCTCCCGGTGCTCGACGAGACCACTGAGTTCTTCTGGACCTCCGGCGCCGACGGCCGGTTGCGGTTCCTGCGCTGCGCGTCCTGTGGGTACTTCCTCCATCCGCCGGGCCCACGGTGTCCCGAGTGCGGGGGGAGCGAGCTGGCGCCGCAGGCGGTGAGCGGGCGAGCGAGGGTGCTCACCTACACGGTCAACCACCAGCCGTGGGTGGGACCGGCGGACCCGTACGTGATCGCCATCGTCGGTTTGGCCGAGCAGGACGACCTGCGCCTCACGACCAACATCGTCAACATCGATGTCGACGACGTCGCCATAGGGATGGAGGTGCAGGTCACCTTCGAGCACCAGGGCGACGTGTGGCTCCCGCTGTTCGAGAGGGTGGAGCCGTGACCGACTTCGAACGACGCTCCATCATCTCCGGCATCGGCCAGTCCGACATCGGCCGACGACTCAACCGCACCGGGCTCGACCTGACCGTCCAGGCCGCGCTGGCGGCGGTGGCCGACGCCGGGCTGACCCTGGCCGACATCGACGGCATCGCCACCTACCCGGGAGGTGGCATGGCCGGCGCGCCCGGCTTCGCCGGCCCCGGTACGCCCGAGGTCCAGGAGGCCCTACGGCTCGAGGTGAACTGGCACACCGGCGGCATCGAAGGTCCCGCGCAACTCGCGGCGGTCGTGAACGCGGTGATGGCCGTCGGTGCCGGCCTGGCCAATCACGTGCTCGTGTACCGCACGGTGACCGAGGCGACGGCGCAGGGCGCAGGGGGTCGACAGGGCATCGGCGGCGGCGGAGGCGGGATCAGCGGCTCGATGCAGTGGAACATCCCGTTCAGGGCCTACTCAGCAGCCAACTGGCTGGCCATGAACGCGCAGGCGCACTTCCACGAGTACGGCACCACCCGCGAGCAGATGGGCATGATCGCCGTCACCGCCCGCCGCAACGCGGCGCTCAACCCGAACGCCATCTACACCGACCCCATGACGCTCGACGACTACCTGGCCGCCCGAACGATCACCACCCCGTTCGGCCTCTTCGACTGCGACGTGCCCGTCGACGGGTCGACGGCGCTCGTCGTCTCGCGCGCCGAGCACGCGTCGGCGGTCGACCACCCCGTGGCGCGTGTCGAGGCCATGGGGACGGCGCTGCGGGGCCGTCCCTCCTGGGACCAGTTCGACGACCTCACCACCATGGCCGCTCGCGACGCCGGCGCCCACCTCTGGACGCGAACCGACCTCACTCCGGCCGACGTCGACCTCGTCGAGCTCTACGACGGCTTCAGCTTCCTGGCCATGGTCTGGCTCGAGGCCCTGGGCTTCTGCGGCAAGGGGGAGTCGGGCCCGTTCATCGAGGGCGGCAGCCGGATCGCGCTCGACGGCGAGCTGCCGCTCAACACCCACGGGGGCCAGCTCTCGGCGGGAAGGTTGCACGGCTTCGGGTTCATCCACGAGGCGGTGCTCCAGCTCCGGGGCGAGGCCGGCGCCCGGCAGGTGGCCGGTGCCGAGGTGGCTGCGGTCGGCAACGGCGGTGGCCCCATCGCGGGGACGCTCCTGCTGAGTCGGCACGCCTGACCCTGCCGATCGGGTGACGGCGGGTCCGGCGGTCGACGCGACGAAAATCGGGGAAATCGCGAGCATCTGACGTTCGTGTCACCTAGTGTGGCGCCCGACACACCTGGACCCGGGGGGGATTCGGCAATGCGTATGAGGAACCGACTGCTGGCCATCGTGCTGGCGCTGGCGTTCGTGGCTGCGGCCTGCAGCAACTCCGACTCGGACTCCGGCTCGTCGCCGAGCACCACCTCGGGTTCGTCCGGCACCGCCGTCGAGGGCGACCGCGACACCTTCGTCGAGATCAGCGGCGTGCCCGGCGTGACCGACGATGCCATCAGCTACGCCGTCATCGGCACCAAGGCCAACAACCCTCTGGGCACCTGCATCCTCGACTGCTACGAGGCCGGTGTGAAGGCCTACTTCGAGTACCAGAACACCGAGTTCAACGGCATCTACGGCCGCCAGCTCGAGATCGGGCAGACCCTCGACGACGAGCTCGCCCAGAACCAGGCCCGCTCCATCGAGGTCATCTCCGGCGGCGAGGCCTTCGGCGTCTTCGTGGCCACCCTCGTGGCGTCCGGCTACGGCGACCTCAACGACGCCGGCGTGCCCACCTACGGGTGGGGCATCCACGCCACCGAGGTCACCGGTCGCGAAGCCATCTTCCCGAGCGCGCCGCCGGCGTGCGCCGACTGCACCACCCGGGGCGGCTCCTACCTGCTCCAGCAGGCCGGCAAGACCAAGGTGGCGTCGCTCGGCTACGGGGTGAGCGAGAACTCCAAGGTCTGCTCCCAGTCCCGCAAGGAGTCGTTCGAGAAGTACTCCGACGTCACCGGCGCCGAGGTCGTCTACTTCAACGACGACCTCGCCTTCGGCCTGCCCAACGGCATCGGCCCGGAGGTGACCGCCATGAAGGACGCCGGCGTCGAGTACATCTCCACCTGCATGGACCTCAACGGCATGAAGACCCTCGCCCAGGAGCTCGACCGCCAGGGCATGTCCGACGTGATCCTCGACCACCCCAACACCTACAACCAGGCGTTCGTCACCGAAGCCGGGACCATCTTCGAAGGCGACTACGTCACCCCGGTCTTCCGCCCCTTCGAGGCCACCCCGAACGAGGCCCAGCAGAAGTTCGAGGAGTACATCGCCAAGGTCGGAGCCGAGCCCTCTGAGCTCGCCATGACCGGCTGGATCAACGCCACCCAGGCGGTGCAGGGCCTCCTGCTCGCCGGGCCGGACTTCACCCGCCAGAGCGTGATCGACGCCACCAACACCCAGACCGCCGACACGGCGGGCGGTCTGCTGCCGCCCATCGACTGGACCCGTCAGCACACCCCGCCCACCCAGGAGACACCCGAGGACGGCAGCGTCTTCGAGTGCTTCGCCCCGGTCAAGGTGGTCAACGGCCAGTTCGAGACGGTCGCCGACCCCGCCACACCGTTCATCTGCTGGCCGAACACCTCCCGGGACTGGGTCGAACCGGAGCAGAAGGACTTCGAGGCGAGCTGATCGAGCACGTCGCTGAGCCCCCGATCACCACCGACCCACACAAGGTGACGACCACGTGATCCTCTCGACCGGCGTCCCGGAGGACATCTTCCGGGCCATCCTCCAGGGCACCCCGCCGGGGGCGGTCTACGCCCTCATCGCCCTCGGCTTCGTCCTGACCTACAAGACGTCGGGCGTGTTCAACCTGGCCTTCGGGGCCCAGGCCTACGTGTCGGCCGCGATGTTCTTCAAGGCCCGCACCGAATGGGAGTGGCCGATCGTCCCGGCCTTCGTCGTGTCCGTGGTGATCCTGGCGCCACTGGTGGGCCTCGTCCTCGAGCGCCTCATCTTCCGACACCTCCGCACCGCATCGGCGGTGTCGAAGCTCGTGGTCTCCATCGGCCTCACCGTGGCGATGCCGGCCATCTTCGACATCGTGGCCAACTTCACGGCGGTCGCCGGGAGCACGCCCACCGGCATCGTGTCGGAGGGGTCGACGGTGTTCTACGACCCGTTCGGCGTCTACCCCTTCAGCCGCAACGAGCTCGCCCAGCTCTTCGTGGCGGTGGCGGCGATGCTCGGGTTGGGGGCCCTCTTCAAGTTCACGGCGCTCGGCCTGAAGATGCGGGCGGTGGTCGAGAGCCCGCGGATGACCGAGCTGAACCGGATCAACTCCAACCGGGTCTCGGCGTTCTCGTGGGCGCTGTCGAGCTTCTTCGCCGGTCTCGCCGGGGTGCTCATCGCCCCCCGCTTCAACACCCTCGTCGCCCCCGACTTCTTCGGCCTGGTGGTCGTGGCCGTGGCCGCCGCCGCCGTCGGGCGTCTGGTCAGCCTGCCGAGGGCGTTGATCGGCGGGATCGGCCTGGGCATCACCATCTCCCTGTTCAACACGTTCATCCCGCAGTGGAGCGACTCGCTCGCCTGGCTCCGGCCCATCCAGGACAACATCACGCCGGCCGTCCCGTTCCTGTTGCTGTTCGGGATCTTCGTGTTCTGGCCGGCCATCCGGAAGGCGCCGGAGTCCACCGACCCGATGGCAGGCGTCGACCCGCCCCCGCCCGTCGACCTCAACCTCACCCGCTCCAAGCTGCTCACCCGGGCGACGTGGGTGTTCGGGATCGTCTTCCTCACGACGGTGTTCTCGGTGGTCTTCTTCCGGGGCGACCAGTTCTGGGTGTTCGTCGTCACCCAGGCCGTCGTGCTCTCGATGATCTTCCTCTCCATCACGGTCATCACCGGCTTCGCCGGACAGATCTCCCTGTGCCAGGGGGCCTTCGCGGCGATCGGCGGCTTCACCGTCTTCCAGCTCGCCACGCGCCACGAGATCTCCGTGCTCCTCGGCGCGTTCATCGGGGCCGTCATCGCCGCGGCGATCGGCGCGCTCCTGGCCTTCCCCGTCCGCCGACTGGGCGGGGTGTGGCTGGCCATCGCCACCCTGGCGTTCGCGTTCTTCTTCGACGCCGTCGTCGTCAAGCTCTCCTGGGTGGGCGGGGGCGGCACGTCGCTGCTCCAGGGCACCCGCATCCCGCGCCCCACACTCGGGCCGTTCGACTTCGCCAACGACAAGACCTTCCTCGCGCTGGCGTTGATCATGTTCGTGATCGTCGGGGTCGTCGTCATCCAGCTCCGCGAAGGAACCTTCGGTCGGACGCTGCGGGCCATCCAGGGCAGCGAGGTGGCCGCGCAGTCGATCGGCATCGCACCGGCCAGGGCCCGGATGATCGCCTTCGCCGTCTCGGCCTTCATCGCCGGGCTGGGCGGGGCGATGCTGGCGATCTCGCAGGAGAACGTCAACTACGCCAACAACTTCGCCCCCACGGCGGCGCTGTTCTGGCTGGTGCTCGTCGTGAGCCTCAGCGCCCGAACGGTGGCCGGCGCCGCGCAGGCCGGCGGTGCGTTCGCGCTGTTCGACGCCGTCATCCTGAAGGGCGCGTTCCTCGGCTGGATCCTCGGGGGGGCCAGCCGGATCCCCGACGTGTTCCCGATCTCGCCGCAGTGGCGCTTCGTCCTCTTCGGGCTCACCTCGGTGCAGTACGCCAAGCACCCCGAGGGCATGCTCGAGTACGGCACTCGCCGCTCGACGGCCCGGGTCGACGCCTGGTTGGCCCGCAAGGGTTGGGTGGAAGTCCCCGGCGACGGCGGCCCCGGACCGCCCGACGACCCCGGTGTCGGCGCCGACCCCGGACCCGACGACGATCCCGGTCCCTCGGTCGAGACTGCCCCGACGGTGGAGGCCTCCCGGTGAGCCCCCTGCTCGAGGCCACGCAGATCGTCAAGTCGTTCTCCGGCATCAGGGCCCTCGACGGTGTCGACCTCGCCGTCGACGAGGGCGAGCGCGTCGGGCTGATCGGCCCGAACGGGGCCGGCAAGACCACGTTCTTCAACTGCCTCCTCGGCATCAACCCCCAGACCTCGGGCACCGTGGTGTTCGACGGCCGCGACATCGGCTCGCTCTCCGTGCACCGGCGGGCGCAGGCGGGGATCGGGCGCACCTTCCAGCGCATCGAGCTGTTCGCCGACACGACGGTCCGCGAGCACCTGCTCATCGCCGAGCGGGTGCGCAACGGCACCGGGTCGTTCTGGAAGGACCTGGTGGGCCTCGGTCGTCCGAAGCCCGACGAGATCCGCCGGGCCGACGAGGTCCTCGGCCTGCTCGGCCTGTCCGAACTGGCCGACTCGCCGATCGAGATGCTCAGTCTGGGCAAGGGCCGACTCGTCGAGGTGGGCCGGGCCCTCATGACCGAGCCCAAGCTCCTCCTCCTCGACGAGCCGTCCTCCGGGCTCGACCGCACCGAGACCGCTGCCCTCGCCGAGACGCTGCGCGACGTCCAGGCCCAGCAGGGCTTCGCCATCCTGCTCGTCGAGCACGACGTCGAGCTGGTCACGAGCTTCACCGAGCGCACCTACGTCCTCGACTTCGGGCGCACCATCGCCTCGGGCGCGACCGCCGACGTCATGGTCGACCCGCTCGTGCGTCACGCCTACCTCGGCGACGTGGTGGTGGACCTGTGACCGAGACGCCCCCCATGCTCGAGCTCCGTGACGTGAAGGCCGCCTACGGGCCGTTCCGTGCCCTCTTCGGGGTCTCCTTGACCGTCGGGCGGGGCGAGGCGGTCGCGCTCCTCGGCGCCAACGGCGTGGGCAAGACGACCGTCGCCCGCGTGGCCACCGGGCTGGTGCCGCCCTCGGAGGGGCAGGTGTTCGTCGAGGGCATCGACATGTCGGGGCGACCCACACGCGACTTCGCCCGCATGGGCGTGGCCCACGCCCCGGAGGGTCGTTCGGTCTTCGCCACGTTCACCGTGGAGGAGAACCTCACGCTGTCGTTCCGCGAGTCCCTCGGCAAGCGGGGGGTGCACGACGGGCTCGAACGGGCCTTCGAGCTGTTCCCCCGTCTCCGTGACCGACGGTCCCAGATCGCCGGCACGCTCTCGGGGGGTGAGCAGCGGATGCTCTCGCTCGCCCGGGTCATGGTCGAGTCGCCGCCGTTGCTCATCGCCGACGAGCTCTCCCTGGGGTTGGCGCCGGTCATCATCAACGAGGTCTACGACACCCTCGCCGTCATCCGCGACGCCGGCACCTCGCTGTTGATCGTCGAGCAGATGATCGGACCGGCGCTGCGCCTCTGCAGTCGTGCCGTCCTGCTCGACCGGGGGACGGTGACCTGGGAGGGCGACGCTGAGGGGGCCGCCGACGTCGTCGCCTCCAGCCTCTTCGAAGGAGCGTGACGATGGAGTTCGATCCGTTCAGCCAGGAGTTCTTCGAGGACCCCTACGAGGTGTACCGGTGGCTGCGTGACGAGGCGCCCGTGTACCACAACGAGCGGATCGGCTTCTGGGCGGTGTCGCGGTACCACGACTGCATCGAGGTGCACCGCGACGTGGCCGCGTTCACCTCCACCCGGGGCCTCACGATCGACCAGCTGACCAGCGAGGACTTCGGGTCGATCAGCTCGGGCATCAACTCGATGATCATGATGGACCCCCCGATGCACGACCGGCTCCGCAAGCTGGTCAACCGGGCGTTCACCCCCCGTCGGATCGCCGAGTGGGAGCCCGTCGTCTCCCGGGTCATCACCGCGGTGATGGACCCGCTCGAGGGCCGGGACGACTTCGACGTCGTCAAGGACGTCAGCGGGCCGTTCCCCGTCGAGGTCATCTGCGAGATCGTCGGTATCCCCGAGGCCGACCGCCAACAGATCCGGCACTGGACCGACTCGTTGCTCGAGCGCGAGATCGGCAACCCGTTCCCCACCCAGGCCGGGATCGACGCCGCCATCGCCTCCGGCGCCTACATCAACGCGTTGGTGGCCGACAAGCGGGCCCACCCGAGCGACGACATGATCGGGCACCTGATCGAGGCGCAGGTCGAGCGGGAGGACGGCGCCGTCGACCACCTCACCGACGACGAGATCGCCGGGTTCATCGGCCTGCTCACCGCGGCCGGCAGCGAGACCGTCACCAAGCTCGTGGGCAACGCGGTGCTCACCTTCGCCGACAACCCCGACGAGCTGGCCAAGATGACCTCCGACCCCTCGAAGACCCCCGGGGCGGTCGAGGAGGCCATGCGCTACCGCGCCCCGTCCCAGTACCAGGGCCGTTACTCGCTGAAGGACCGTGAGATCGCTGGGGTCACCATTCCGGCCGGCAACCCCGTCCTCATCCTCACCGGCGCCGCCAACCGCGACCCCCGGGCCTACGACGACCCCGATCGCTTCGACATCGAGCGGGAGGGCCCGTTGCCGATCGCCTTCGGCCACGGGATCCACTACTGCATCGGTGCCCACCTGGCCCGCCTCGAGAGCCGTGTCGCGCTCGACGAGCTCTACCGACGTTGGCCCGACCTCGAGGTCGACCGCGACGGGGTGCGCTGGGTGCAGATGTCGAACGTGGCCGGCCCGGCCAACGTCCCCGTCGCCGCCTGAGCCCTGCGCGTCACGCATGATCGTCACCCGTGGTCGTCGCCTGTCGCCCCGATCTGACGTTCACGTCAGCTTCGCTCTAGCCTGACGCGACGAGAGGAGTGATGCCCGTGTCCGATCAGGCCGACGACGCCGAGGGGTTCCGCCGTGAGTTCCGGGCGTGGCTCGACGAGAACTTCACCGACGAGGTCCGGGCCGCGCTGGCCGGGGACGACGACGACGAGCGCTTCGACGCCCACCGCAAGTGGAACGCCACCCTGGTCGACGCTGGCTACGGGGCGATTGCCTGGCCCCGGGAGTTCGGCGGTCGTGACGCGGGGATCGCCGAGCAGCTCGCCTTCAACGAGGAGACGGCCCGCGCCGGCGTCCCCGGTCCGGTGAACGCCATCGGGGTGGCCAACATCGCCCCCGCCATCATGGCGATGGGGACCGCCGAGCAGAAGGAGCGGTTCCTCCAGCCGATGCTGCGCGGCGACGAGATCTGGAGCCAGGGGATGTCCGAGCCCGGCGCGGGCTCCGACCTGGCATCGTTGTCGTGCCGGGCGGTCCTCGAGGGCGACCACTTCGTGGTGAACGGCCAGAAGACCTGGAACTCCAACGGGAACCGCGCCGACTGGTGCCAGCTCTACGTCCGCACCAACCTCGACGTCCCGAAGCACCAGGGCATCACGTGCCTGCTCGTCGACATGCGCACCCCCGGCATCGAAGCGCGGCCGATCGTCACCATGGCGGGGACGACCGAGTTCAGCGAGCTGTTCTTCACCGACGCCCGGATCCCGGTGTCGGCCCTGCTCGGCGAGGTCGACGGCGGGTGGGCGGTGGCGACCAACACGCTGAGCAACGAGCGGGCCGGTGTGGCGAGCATGTACCTCAGCGTCCGGGCCACGCTCGACCGGGTCCTCGTCGCCGCGGGAGAGGAGGGGCCGTCGGGACGGCGGCCCCTCGACTCGCCGATCGTGCGCGACGACCTGATGCGCCGCTTCGTCGAGGTGCGCCTCCTCGAGTTCCTGGCCAAGCGGGCGCTCGGCGCGGCATTGGCCGGACGCCCGCCGGGGCCCGAGGGCAGCATCATGAAGCTGGCGTGGTCGCAGACCAGCCAGCGCGTGGCGGCCAGCGCCGTCGACGCCCTCGGCCTCGCCGCCCTCGACGGGTCATGGGGGAGGGGCCTGCTCGGCTCGGTCTCGTTGACCATCGCCGGGGGCACCACCGAGGTGAACAGGAACATCATCGGCGAGCGGGTCCTCGGCCTGCCCCGCGAGCCCAAGGCGGCCCGACCGGGCTGACCGACCGGTGGGCCGGATCACAGCATCGACAGCGGCCCGCGGGCCCGGACAGGGGGAACGGCAATGGCAGGGATCATGGACGGCGTCAGGGTGCTGGAGGTGGCGTTCTGGACCTACGTCCCGTCGGCCGGGGCGGTGCTGGCCGAGTGGGGCGCCGACGTGTTGAAGATCGAGCACCCCGACGGCGGTGACCCCCAACGGGGCCTGGTCACGTCGGGGCTCGTCCCGAGCGGGCCAGGTGGTGTCAACCACATGATCGAGCTCCCCAACCGGGGCAAGCGCAGCGTGGCCATCGACCTCAAGACCGACGAGGGGCATGACCTGCTCATGGAGCTCGCCGCCACCTCCGACGTGTTCCTCACCAGCATCCTCCCGGCCAGCCGGAGGGCCATGCGCATCGAGGTCGAGGACATCCGGGCGGCGAACCCGAACATCATCTACGCCCGGGGCTCCGGTCAGGGCCAGGAGGGCCCGGAGGCCGAGCGCGGCGGGTACGACGGCTGCTCGTTCTGGGCCCGCACCGTGGCCGACATCGCCACCCCGGCGGGCGCCGACTGGCCCGCCAACCAGCCCGGCCCGGCCTTCGGCGACCTCATCGGCGGGCTCACCATCGCAGGGGGCATCTCGGCGGCGCTCTTCCACCGGGAGCGCACCGGTGAGGCGCTGGTGGTCGACAACTCGCTCATGGCGACGGGGATGTGGGCGACCGGGGCGACCCTGCTCGCCGCCGGACTGTTCGGCATGGACACCATGCCGTCGTTCGACCGGACCCAGGCCCCGAACCCCATCGTGAACACCTACAAGACCTCCGACGGCCGCTTCCTGTCGCTGATCATGTTGCAGGCCGACCGCTACTGGCCCGACCTGGTGCAGCGCATCGGGCGCCCCGAGCTGCTCGACGACCCCCGGTTCGTCGACGCCGCCGCCCGTCGGGAGAACGCCCCGGCGTGCGTGGCGGCCCTCGACGAGATCTTCGCCAGCCGCACGTTCGAGGAGTGGAAGGCGGTGCTGGCCGACGCCGAGGGGGTGTGGGGTCCGGTGGCGAGGCCCGGGGAGCTCCTGGAGGACCCGCAGGTGCTGGCCAACGGCTACGTCCGGGACGTGGAGAGCGCCTCGGGGTCGTCGTTCCGGATGGTCCCGTCGCCGATCCAGTTCGATCGCACCCCGCCGGACCTCACCCGCGCCCCCGATCTGGGCGAGCACACCGACGAGGTGCTGCTCGAGCTGGGCAAGGACATGGACGAGATCATCGAGCTGAAGCTGGGCGGCTCCGTCCTCTGAGCGTCGGCATCAGGTCGTCGTCGCGCTCAGAACGCGGCGACGACCTGGTCGCCGAACGCGGCCAGCGTGGCGGGCGGGGCGAAGTCGGCGAACCACACGTACACCCGCTCGACGCCTCGGCGGTGAAGGTCCCGGTAGTGCTCGAGGAGCTCGTCGGCGTCGCCGCTCACCAGCCCGCCGCCCATCGTGCCGAACCGCCGGGTGGCCAGCGCCAACGTCTCGTCGCGGGTGGCGGGATCGGCGACGAAGGCCACCATTTCCTGTGTGCTGGCGCGGGCGCTGCCTGTCCGGGGGCGCAGCGCGTCGAACCGGTCGAGGGCGTAGAGCGGGCAGTTCCACCAGGTCGCGTGGGCGGCGACGAGGTCGATCGTGCGGGGGCCGGCGCCTCCGATGACGATGGGGATGTCGCCGAGGGGCGTCGGGCGCTGCACGCCGTCGTGGATCCGGTGGTGGTCGCCCTCGAACTCGACCGTCTCCCCCGACCAGAGGGCGCGGACCACGGTCAACGTCTCGGCCAACCGGGCCACCCGGGTGGGGGCGTCCGTGGCGCCGACGCCGAAGCGGTCGAACTCGGCGGTGACCGAGCCCCATCCGATGCCCAGCTCGAAGCGCCCTCCCGAGGCGTGGTCGAGGGTGACGGCCTGCTTGGCGAGCACCGCCGGATGGCGGAACGAGTCGCACAGCACGAGGTGACCGATGGTGAGCGTGTCGGTGTGGGCGGCCAACCACGCGGCGGTGATCATGGCGTCGTACATGTCGTGCCCCTCGGCCATCGGCGGAGCCAGGTGGTCCATGAGGGCGATGCCGGTGAAGCCCGATGCCTCGGCGGCGCGGGCCCGTTCGACCATGGCGTCGAGCGACAGGCGCATCTGGGGCAGGAACAGGTGGAACTCGGGCGCGTCGTTCATCGGACCTCCAGGGAGACGACAGACTAACATCGGCGTCACTTTCCTCTCCCCGATCGGAGCGCTTCCGTGGACGATTCCCTCCAGTACGACGGCACCCGGGTGGTGGTCACCGGCGCTGCGTCGGGGATGGGCGCCGCGTGCGCGACCGCCCTCACCGGGCTCGGCGCCGAGGTGCACGCTCTCGACGTGAACGAGGGCTCGGCCCCCGTCGCGGCCTTCCACCGCTGCGACCTGGCCGACCCGGCGGCGATCGAGGCGACGGTCGCCGAGATCGGCGGGCCGGTCGACTCGCTCTTCAACTGCGCCGGTCTTCCCACGACCGCCCCGAGCCAGAAGATCATGGTGGTCAACTTCGTCGGGCACCGACACCTGACCGAGGCGCTGTTGCCCCACATGCCACGCGGCTCGAGCGTCGGGTTCATCAGCTCGGCGGCCGGGATGGGCTGGATCATGAGCATGGCCAACCTGTTCGGGCTGCTCACCACCGAGGGGTTCGACGCCGGTCGGGCCTGGTGCGAGGACAACGCCGAGCTCATCGGGGACAACGGCTACGGCTTCTCGAAGGAGGCCATCAACGCCTACGTGGCCCACCGGGGCTTCCAACTCGCGCCCGAGGGCATCCGCGTGAACGGGATCATGCCCGGGCCGACCGACACCCCGATGATGCCGTCGTTCGTCGAGAGCATGGGCGAGGACTTCTTCGCCACGTTCCCCAAGCCGGTGGGCCGCAACTCCACACCGGAGGAGCAGGCGTGGCCGCTGATCATGTTGAACAGCCGCCGCTCGAGCTACGTCACGGCCACGACCCTGATGACCGACGGCGGGTTCTCCGGCGGCATCTACACGGGTGGGATCGACCCCTCGATCCTGGTGCCGCCGGCCGACTGAGCGCCCTCAGCCCTCGCCGGCGCCGAGGTTGCCGATCGCCTCGACCCCGATCAGCTCGACCAGCACCCCGTCGGGGTCGGTCACGACCGCCATCTCCACTCCTCGGGTCGTGGTGCGACGCGGCGTGCCGCCCAGTCCGAGTGCGGCCAGGCGCCCGAGCGCGTCGTCGACGTCGGCCATGAGCGAGACCAGCAGGAAGCCGTGGGTCGGGGGATCCACCGCCGAACCGGGTGGGCCGACGAGCCCGAGATCCACCAGCTCCACGATCCCGGCGTCGTGGCCGGGCCGTCCCAGGAAGACCGATCGCAGCGACGTCGACGGCGCGTGCAGCAGGGTCGGCCAGTCGCCGTCGAAGTGCTCGTCCATGAGCAGGTCGAACCCGAGCCCGTCCCGCCAGAAGCGCAGGCTCTCGTCGACGTCACGGGTACAGATGGCGGTGTGGTGGATGAGCGGCATTCACCCTCCTCGGTCGGTGGCGCGCGACCTCCGGGTCGGCGGACGGGGGCGTCGTAGAGTCGTCGGGCCGGTCCCGCCCGGGGGGCGGGCCCACGAGGGGGAGCGATGACGGCGCAGGGTGCAGGGAAGGGTCCGGCGGTGGTGGTCGGCGGCGGGTCGGGCATCGGTGCCGAGGTCGCACGTCGACAGCGTGGGGCTGGCCTGGAGGTGCTCACCTGGGACCTCGACGGCGCCGGCGACATCGACTGCGACATCGCCGACCCCGACCAGGTGGCTGCGGCCGCGGCGGAGACCCTGGCGAGGCTGGGCGCTCCGGTGACGGTCACCGTCACCGCCGGCATCGGCCACAGCGGACTGCTCGCCGACATCGGTCCCGATGAGTGGGACCGGGTGATCGGAGTGAACGCCAAGGGGGTGTGGCTCGCCATGCGGGCCCTCGTCGCTCCGATGCGGGCGAACGAGGGCGGCTCGGTGGTCGTGACCTCGAGTGTGAGCTCCCGCCTCGTCGACCGGTCGATGGGGCTCTACTGCGCGTCCAAGGCCGCGCTCGACATGGTGGTTCGGGTGGCGGCCACCGAGTGGGCCCCGGCTGTCAGGGTCAACGCCGTCGCCCCCGGGGTGACCGACACCCCGATGCTGGGTCGCGCCCCCAGGACGGGGGAGTGGCTGGGCGGCGTCGTCGATCGCACCGCGCTCGGGCGCCTTGGGACCCCCGAGGACGTGGCCGAGGCGATCCTCGCCGTCCACGGTCTCGGCTGGGTGACCGGGCAGGTGCTCGACGTGGACGGCGGGCTGTCGTTGCAGAGCCCCATCGACTCGTTCCGTCACAACCCTCCCGGACCCCGTTGACACCGATCGGTGGTCAGAGGATGGCGCCGGACGCCTTCAGGGCGCTGATCTCGTCCCACTCGAGCCCCACGGCCAGCAGCGCAGTCTCGGTGTGCTCGCCGTGCTCGGGGCACCGGGTCACCTCGACCGCCACCTCGTCGAACTGGGCCGGGCTGGCCACGAGGTGGACCTCCTGGCCGTTGCCCGCCGTCATGGCGGGCAGGTACCCGTTGGCGATCACCTGCGGGTCCTCGTAGAGCTCGTCGAGCGTCTGGAACGGGGTCCACACGCCGTCGAAGTCGGCGAGGGCCTCCTTCCAGTACGAGAGCGGCTGGGACCCGAAGGCCTCGTCGAGCAGCGTGATGCACTCCGCGCTGTTCTGGGCCCGTGCCGCGGCGTCGACGAAGCGGGGGTCGGTGGCCATCTCCGGCTTGCCGAGGCGACGCACGAAGTCGGCCCAGAACTTGTCGCTCTGCAACAGGATCAGGCTGATGTAGCGCCCGTCGCCGGTCCGGTAGGCCCCCACCCCGGGGTTGGGCGACTGCTTGCGGTCGCCCCCTGACGGGAGCTTCGAGAAGCCGAAGAGCTTGGAGGCCACCACGAGCGGCGAGATCTGCCACATGGCGGTGTTGAGCAGCGACACGTCGACGATGCTCGTCTCGCCGGTGTTGGCCCGCTTGAAGAGCGCCGCGGCGATGCCGCCGGCCGTGGAGAGCCCGCCCATCACGTCGCCGAACGCCGGGCCGGGTTGGTTCGCCGGCCACCCTTCGGCGTTCTCCGGCATGATCGACGCCACCCCGCCACGGGCCCAGAACGAAGCGCCGTCGTAGCCGCCCTTCTCGGCGTCGGGACCCTTCGGGCCCTGTCCGGTGCCGCGGGCGATGATGATGTCGGGGTTGCGGGCCCGGATGTCCTCGGTGTCGAGGCGGAGCTTGCGCCGCACCTTGGGCATGTAGTTCGTGAGCAGGACGTCGGCCGTCTCGATCAGCTTCAGGAACGCTTCTCGACCGTCCTCACGGGTGAGGTCGATGGCCACCGACTGCTTGCCGTGGTTGGGCTGCTCCATCATGAAGTTCACGCCCCCGGGGCCGCCCGGCACGAGGCCCGAGGTGATGAGGCCCCGCTGTGGGTCGCCGGTCTCGGGCGGCTCGACCTTGATGACCTCGGCCCCCCAGTCGACGAGCACGGCGCCCGCCGAGGGGATGAACATCCAGCTCGAGAGCTCGATGACGCGGATGCCGTCGAGGGGTCCGGCCATGGTCGTGGTCCTCCGTCGTGGTTGTCGGATCGAGCGGGTCGAGGGCCGGTGTCAGCCCGCCGGCCAGCCGACGGTCTTGGTCTCGGTGAAGATCTCGAGGCCCTCGATGCCGCACTGGCGGCCGATGCCGGACTGCTTGTAGCCGCCGAACGGGGCGTCGGCGCCGTACCACACCCCGCCGTTCAGGCTGAGCGTGCCGGTGCGGATTCGCCGGGCGACGGCCTTGGCCCGGTCGAGGTCGCCCGACGTGATGGCGCCGGACAGCCCGTACTGGCTCTCGTTGGCGATCCGCACGGCGTCGTCGTCGCCCTCGTAGGGGATCATGACGAGCACCGGCCCGAAGATCTCCTCCTGGGCGATGGTCATGGAGTTGTCGACGTCGGCGAAGAGCGTCGGCTCGACGAAGTACCCCTTGTCGAACTGGCTGGGCACGCCACCGCCGGTCACCAGGCGGGCGCCCTGGGCCTTGCCCTTCTCGATGTAGTCGAGCACGCGGTCCTGCTGGCGCTTGGAGACCTGCGGTCCCTGCAGGTTGCCGGGGTCGGTGGGGTCGCCGTAGGTGACGTTGCCGAAGCCGGTGGCCACGATGTCGACGGCCTCGTCGTACATGGACCGGGGGACCATCAACCGGGTGGGGATGGCGCACCCCTGGCCGGCGTGGAAGCACGCTCCGCTGGCGCTGGCCAGCGCCGTGGTGAGGTCGGCGTCGTCGAGCACGAGGTTGACCGACTTGCCGCCGAGCTCGAGGAACACCGGCTTCAGCGTGGCCGAGGCGGCGGCCATGATGCGCCGGCCCGTGGCGGTGGAGCCCGTGAAGGCGATCATGTCGACGTCGGGGGAGGTGGAGAGCACCTCGCCGATCAGGTGGTCGCGACCCACGACGATGTTGACCACGCCCGGCGGGATGTCGGTCTTCTCGGCGATGAGCCGGCCGAGGCGGGTGGCGTTCCAGGGGGTGTCGGGCGCGGGCTTGAGCACGCAGGTGTTGCCCATGGCCAGCACCGGCCCGAGCTTGTTGAGGATGATCTCGATCGGGAAGTTCCACGGAACGACCACCCCGACCACCCCGATCGGCTCCTTCCACACCTCCCGCTCGGTCATGGAGCCCATCCCGAAGGCGTCCTTCGGGCCGAGGGAGCGTCGCCACTCGAACTGGTCGATCATCTCGGCCGGCCACAGCAGCGCCTCGCGCAGCGGGGCGTCGAGCTGGGGGCCGTAGGTGAGCAGCACGGGGCAGCCGACCTCGGACACGAGCTCGGCGCGCAGCTCCTCCTGCTCGGACTCGATGGCGGCCTGCAACTGCAGGAGGCAGCGCCGGCGCAGCTCGTGGTTCGTCGACCAGTCGGTGGTGTCGAACGCGGTGCGCGCCGCGGCCACGGCGGCCTCCATGTCGGCGGCGGTGCCGTCGGCGACCACCCCCAGCACCTCCTCGGTGGCCGGGTTGATGTTGTCGAACGTCTCGCCGCTCGACGCGTCGACCAGCTTGCCCCCGATGAGCAGACGGGCTTCGCCCATGTTCACTCCCCCTGTCTCGGGACCCGCGTCACGGGCCCGTCTCGATGTCGTCGTGCCGGCACCGGTCGGTGCCGGGGTTCACCAGATCAGCTCCAGGTTGTCGACCGACCGCAGACCCTGGCTGTACAGCAGCTCGGTGCCCGGGGCGATGGCGTAGTCGGGCACCGCGGCGTGCCATTCCTCGAGCGCCACCCGCAACTCCATCCGGGCCAGGTGCGACCCCAGGCACCGGTGGGCGCCCCCGCCGAAGGCGAGGTGCTTGTTGGCCGGTCGTTCGAAGTCGATGGTGTCGGCGGCGTCCCACGCCGCGCCGTCGGTGTTGGCCGAGCCGAGCATCACGCTCACGGTGGTGCCGGCGGCGATGGGGCATCCGCCCAGCTCGGTGTCCTCGGTGGTGATGCGCACCACACCGGACACCGGGCTCTCCCAGCGCAGCATCTCCTCGATGGCCGGGGGGATGAGCTCGGGGTCCTCGACGATGCGCCGCCGTTGCTCGGGGTGCTGAGCGAGGTAGGCGACGAAGCAGTCGAGCGACGCCGTGACCGTGTCGAGGCCGGCGAGGAAGAAGAGGTAGCAGATGTCGAGGATCTCGTCGTGGGTGAGCGTGTGGCCGTCCACCTCGGCGGTGAGGAACCCCGACATGAAGTCGTCCTGGGGCTCGCGCTCGCGCTCGACGAGCACCTCCTCGAGCACGGCGTAGATCTCGGCGCCAGTGGCGTTGACCATCTCCAGACGTTCTTCGGGGGTCCGTGCCGGGGGCCGGATGATGCCGTCCTTCAGCTCGATGAACTCCTTGCGCCTGGACACCGGCAGGCCGAGGAGTTGCAGGAACACGGTCGTGGGCAGCGGCTCGGCGATCGCCTCGTGGAAGTTGCAGCCGCCCTTGTCGGCCACGCCGGCGACGAGCTGGCGGGTGAGGGCCCTGGTGTTCTCTTCGAGCGCGGCGACCTGCTTCGGTGCGAAGAGGGGATCGAGGACCTTGCGGAAGTTCTTGTGGTCGGGGGGGTCGATCTGGAGCGGGATGAGCGGGCGGATCTGGCCGATGTGCACCGCGTCGATGCCCGAGGAGTAGATCTCGGGGTGCTTGAGGACCTCGCGGACCTCGGCCTCCCCGGCGACGAGCATCATCTCGGCGCTCGAGCCGATCCCGGAGTTCGGCATGGGGACCACCGGCGCCACCGTGCGCAGCAGCGCGTAGCCCTCCTGGGGGTGGGCCAGCATGTGCGGATCGATCTCCGGTCCGGGCGGCGGGGCGTGCTCGGTGTCGGTCATCGGGTCTCCCTGGGCGACGTAGATGTCTGTCTATCGTAGATCTAACGGGCGCGTCAGTCAGCGGGGATCGCCGCCACCGCGAAACCCCGTCCCGTCACCGGAGCCCGGGGCGCCACGGCCGAGCCGCTGAGCGCCGCCGTCGCGTCCCGACGATCTGACGACGACGTCAGCTAGGGTTCGGCGACGCGCCGGAACCAGGGGGTCCTTCGTCGTGTTCGTCGAGCTCGTCACCCACCCGGAGTTCCCCACCTCGGTCCTCACGGCCGACGGTGGCACCCTCGACCGCCTCGCCGCCGAGTACACGGTCGCCCTCGACGGGGCGCCTCCCGAGATGGAGCGGTTCCTCTTCGGCGAGGTGCCGCTCCGGGTCTTCCACGACCTCTTCTCCGGCGCCGGTGAGATCGACGACGCCACCGCCCGCTGGCTGCTCCTCCTGTCGGGCTACTTCGGGGGCCGATGGCTCCGCGGCGAGATCGCCGAGGCCCAGCCCGACGCCCTGCTCGTGAGCTTCTCCCAGGCCCCGACCCTCGAGAGCTTCCGAGCGTCGATGGGCATCGCCCAGCAGGCGCTGGACGCTTCCCGCGCCGACACGGCGACGGTCCTGGCCTTCGCCCGCTCGAGCCTGTTCGACACCCCGAGCGACGATCCGGAGGGCGCCCCCCGGCCGGGTCTCACCGATTCCTTCGGCTACAACGCCGGCTACAACCTCGAGATCCTCGAGGCTCCCCCCGTAGGCCTCGACACCCCTGATCGATTCCGGATCTCCTGTACCGGCCTGTTGCACTGCTGGTACGCCACCCCCCGTCTCCCGGCGCTGACCGCCCTCGAGTCGGTGGCACGGGCCCTCGCCGACGGAGGTCCCGGCTGGTCCGAGCTGGCCGCCGAGCTGCAACCGATCCAGGACGCCGCCGTCCCCCGTGGCCGTTCCGTGTGGAGCACGGGGCTCTCGGTCCAGGGCTTCCCCCAGTCGTCCTACGACCAGCTCCTCGAGGTGAGCTCGTCGTTCCTCGAGACGGTCCAGGCCTCGGCGCTCACCATGGCCAAGGGCGTCGTCGAGGCCGACGAGGACGCGGCCCGGGTCGGAGCGAGAGCGGTGGCGGCGATGACCGTCTGGCTCGACGCGTACACCACCGGGCTCGTCGACGGTGAGGGGACGATCGAGCTACCGGCCTTCGTCCCGTGAGCGAGCGAGCCGGGGCCGACGTCGACGAGCTACGGGGCTGGATCAGCGACCACTGGTCCCTCGACCTGACGGTCCGCGAATGGTGGCGACGGCTCGCCGAGGCGGGCTGGGCGATGCCCACCTGGCCGGTGGGGCTGGGCGGACGAGGGCTCTCGTCGTCGGGGGCGCGACGGGTGGCCTCCGAGATCGCGGCGGCCGGTGTGCTGGGCGCGCCCACCGGTGTCGGCCAGACCATGGGCGGCCCGACCGTCGTCGCCCACGGCACCGACCCGCAGCGCCGTGACCTCCTTCCTGCCCTCGCCGCGGGCACCGAGTCGTGGTGCCAGCTCTTCTCCGAGCCCGGCGCCGGCTCCGACCTGGCCGGGTTGTCGACCTCTGCGGTGCCCGACGGGGATGAGTGGGTGGTGAACGGCCAGAAGGTCTGGAACTCGGGGGCCCACCTCTCCGAGCGGGGACTCCTGCTGGCCCGCACCGACCCCGGGGTGGCGAAGCACGAGGGCATCAGCTACTTCGTGGTCGACATGCTCCAGGCGGGCGTCGAGGTCCGGCCGCTGCGCCAGATGAACGGGGCCACCGAGTTCTGCGAGGTCTTCCTCACCGACGTCCGGGTGCCCGCCGACCGGATGATCGGCCCGCCCGGTGCGGGCTGGTCGGTGGCCCAGACCACGTTGGCCTTCGAGCGCCAGGGGGTCTCCGCCGGCGCCCCCCGGGCGGTCGGGGCCTTCCCCGGGTCGCGAGCGGGCCAGCTCGACCGCACCGTCGGGGCGGTCCTGGAGGAGGCCGCCCGGACCACTCGTCGACCGGTGCAGGGCTTCGTGGTGAGCAACGGGGGACTGCGGTCCCTCGTCGCCGAACGGGAGCTCGCCCACGACCCGGTCGTCCGCCAGCACCTCGCCCGGTTCCGGTCGATGACGGAGGTCAACCGCTACAACGGCGTCCGGGCCCGGGCATCCTCCCGATCCGGCTCGCCCGGTCCGGAGGCGTCCATCGGCAAGCTGGCCATGTCGGAGATCGCCCGCCGATCGCGGGACCTGGCGTTCTCGTTCATGGGCCCCGACGGGATGCTCGACGGTGCCGACGCGCCCGGGGCGGGGGCCTTCCACGAGGTGGCTCTGGCCACGTTCGGCGCCAGCCTCGGCGGTGGCACCGACGAGATCCAGCGCAACGTGATCGGCGAGCGCACGCTCGGTCTACCCCGTGAGCCGGCGGTGGACCGTGGGGTCCCGTTCCGGGAGGTCCCCGGTTCGCACGAGAGAGGGCCACGGTGAGCGAACCGACACGCCGCAGCATCCGGTTGAGCGAGGAGGAGGCGTGGGCGTTCGTCGCCGACGCCCACACCGGGATCCTCACGACCCTCCGCCGCGACGGCTCCCCGATCGCGCTGCCGATCTGGTTCGCCGTCGTCGACCGGCGGATCTACGTCACGACCCGGGGGAAGAAGGTCGCGAGGGTGCGCCACGACCCCCGGTGCTCGTTCCTGGTCGAGGCCGGCGAGCGGTGGGCCGAGCTCGAAGCGGTCCACATGGCCTGCACCGGCCGGGTCCTCGACACCGTCGCGCCCGACCTGCTCGAGGCCATCCGGGCCGAGACCCGGCGCAAGTACGACGCCTACCGCACCCCCACCAGGGCGATGCCCGAGGCCACGCGGGCGGCCTACGACCCGGCGGCCGGGGCGATCATCGAGATCACCGTCACCGGGAAGATCCTCACCTGGGACAACCGCCGCCTCGGCTTGTCGTAGCCGATCAGATCGAGCGGTCGACGCCCTCCCAGTACGGGGCGCGCAGGACCCTCTTCTGGAGCTTCCCGCTGGGCAGCCGGGGGAGCGTGGTCACGAAGTCGATGCGTCGTGGCAGCTTGAACCGGGCCAGGCGGGTGGAGCAGTCCGCCAGGATCGCTGCGGCGGTGCCGTCGTCGGGAGCGACGCCGGGAGCGGGCTCCACGATGGCGAGCACGGCCTCGCCCCACTCGTCGTCGGGGACGCCGATGACGGCGGCATCGCCCACGAGCGGGCTCTGCAGCAGCGCGCTCTCGACCTCGGCCGGGTAGATGTTCACGCCCCCCGAGATGATCATGTCGACCGCCCGGTCACGGAGGAAGAGGAAGCCGTCGTCGTCGACGTACCCGACGTCGCCGAGCGTGACCCAGCCGCCGCGACGCATCGTGCTGGTCTTGTCGGGGTCCTTGTAGTACTCCGCGGCGGGGGCGTTGGCGTTCTCGACCCAGATCTGGCCGACCTCCCCGGCGGGGAGCTCGTTGCCGTCGTCGTCGAGGATGTGCAGCGTGATGCCGTGGATGGCCCGTCCCACGGTCCCGGGCTTCTGCAGCCAGCGCCGCGGGGTGGCGATGGTGGCGACGGACTCCGTACCGCCGTAGGTCTCGTAGACGACCGGGCCCAGCCACTCCATCAGCCGGGCCTTCACCGGCGTCGGGCACGGCGCACCGGTGTGCATCACGCTCTCGAGGGTCGCCAGCGAGTAGCGATCCTTCACCTCCGGCGGGAGGGCCAGGAGCCGGTGGAACATCGTCGGCACCATCTGGGTGCTCGTGACCCCGAAGCGGTCGACGGCGTCGAGGCACGCCTCCGGTTCCCAGCGGTCCATGACGACGACGGTGTGCCCGGCGTGCAGCGCGGCCGTGGCCGACGCCGACGGGCCCGCGTGGTACAGCGGGCCGCACACGAGGTGGACGCCGGGACCGGGGGTCATGCCGAACCCCTGGCAGTAGACGGCGGCCGCCGATCCGTAGACGTCGTCGGCCTCGCCGGTCGGGAGGGGTCGACGCACGCCCTTCGGGCGCCCTGTGGTGCCCGAGGTGTACATCATCGTCGTGCCCGCGGCGATGCCGTCGGGGAGCGGGGGCG
Organism: Acidimicrobiales bacterium; assembly: GCA_025455885.1. Lineage (NCBI taxonomy): Bacteria > Bacillati > Actinomycetota > Acidimicrobiia > Acidimicrobiales > Acidimicrobiales bacterium. The sequence goes on along the minus strand of JALOLR010000008.1, from coordinate 33,956 downwards.
CGCCGGCGCCGAGCGCCACGAGCTCGGCGAGCGGGCGGTAGCCCTCGGCCGCGGGGTCGGCGAAGCGGTGCCGGAGAGGGATGCCGGCGGCGTCGGCGCCGGCCGCGCACGATGCGGCCAGGTCCGCGCCCACCACCAGCGCCCCGGCGTCGCAGTCGCCGACGATGACGGCGATCTCGGGCCCGGCGAGGTGGGTGTTGATCGGCACCAGGTACAACCCGGCGCGCATCGCCGCCAGGTGGGCACAGAAGAAGGTGACGCCGTTGGGCACGACGATCGCCAGGGTGTCCCCGCGACGGAGACCGAGGGCCCACAGACCCCGGGCCACCGACTCGGCGGCCTCCGCCAGCTCGCCGGCCGTGGTGGTCACCCCGCCGGCGACGACCGCCGCCCGGTCCGGGTGGGCGCGAGCCACCGACCAGAACCCCATCGGCACCGTCATCGCGCCCGGGCCGGTGGTCGCACCACGGTCGGTCCGCCGGCCGAGGGGGTGTCCCACAGCCACAGGTCGCGCTGGGCCCGGCGGGCCAGCAGGTCGAGGACGTCGGGGTCGCCGTGCCGCCCCGCGTCGACGGCGAGGGCGACCAGCTCGTCGTCGCGGGGCATACGTCCGAGCGTGGCGCGTGCGTCGTCGGCCCAGGCGGCGTCGATCGTCGGGCCGAGCTGGCCGCGGGCCCGTTCGTGCTCGAGCACGAGGACGGCCTCGCGGGCCCGGAGCCGCTCGTGGGGGCGGGCGAGCGCAGGCATCACCTCGTCGCGCAACGCCTCGACCGCACCGTCGTGCAGTGGCGACGGCTCCGGCTCGGGTGTGGGGAGCGTGGTGATCGGGTGGCCCGACGCATCGGCGAGGTCGGCGGCGAGCTGACGCCGGAAGCGATGGTGCGGCGCCATGTAGGCCGCCCGTCCGAGTGCGCTTCCGTGCGTCGCGGCGAGGGCGGTGATCACGGCGCAGCGCAGCTGGACCATCACCGCGTGGTAGCGGACCGCGGCGGGGTCGATGGCGATCCCCGACGCCGCTTCGTAGAGCCGGTCGCGTCGGCCGACGTCGGCGAACGGTCCCGAGCTCGGGGCGCGCATGTCGATCCAGGCCACGTCGTCCATGGGGTCGCCGAGGTGACACAGCTCCCAGTCGACGAGGCCGGTGACCGCGGAGCCGTCGTGCACGAAGTTGCCCGGGCCGGTGTCGCCCTGGACCAGGCAGGTCGCTCGGTCGGGGCCGGGGGGATGGTGGGCCAGCCACGCCAGGGCGTAGGCGAGGATCGGGTCGAACCGCCCGTGCTCCCCGGCCAGCGCGCCCCACGTGCGGACCTCCACGAGGGCCGCCTCGGTGGCGTCGTCGGGCCGTGCGAAGCCGGGCAGGTGCAGACCGTCCGGGTCGAGGGCGTGGAGGGCCCCGATGGCTGCCATGAAGTGGGCGAGGAGGGCGTCACCGTCGTCGACGTGGCCGGGTCCGAGCCCCGAGGTCCCCGGCAGGCGTTCGAGCACGAGCGCCCCGCCGTCAGGCGCGGCGGCCAGGAGCCGCGGAACCGGCACGGGGGTGTCACCGAGGGCCCGGTAGGCGGTGGCCTCGCGGGTGAGGTCGAACTCCGTGCCGGAGAGGGCGCCGCCGGAGCCGGATCGCACCACCACCGACGTCGTCCCGCCCGAGCCACCGAGCTCGGCGAACCACAGCTCCCGCGACCCTCCGGTCAGCCACCGGTCGGCGCTGGTCACCGGGCGGTCAAGCGCGTCCTCCACCCAGCGGCGCAGGTCGTCGTCCACCGCCGGCTCAGCCCCGACGGGCGGCGTTGGTGAGCTCGACGTGGCGGGCGTGGATCTGGACGGTCTTCTGGGCGAGGTCGGCGGGCACCGTCGGGAAGCGGGGCAGCCCCGTCGCTCGTGAGGGGAGGGCCACCGTCGCCGTGCCGTTGGCGGTCTCGACCCCCCGCTGGTTGACCATGCGCAGGTCGATGTCGACCAGCGAGGCGTGCTCCTCTACGCGCTTGGCGGTCACCGTGGCGGTCAGGAACTGGGTGTCGCCCTGGTAGTTGAACTTGCGAATCGAGTCCTCGAGGCGCACGAGGCACCCGTCGTCGCCCATCCAGTCGGTGACGTGGTGCTGGAACCAGCTCTGGCGCATGACCCCGTAGTCGTAGGCCATGGGGTTGCCGATGGCCTGCGCCCACGCCGAATCCCAGTGGAGGCGCTGCGCCACGTCGGGGACGCCCATCTCGTTCTTGATGTAGAAGGGCCGGATGCGGGTGCGGTTCTTGTAGCCCACCCGCGACGACCGCAGCCCGTAGGGCACGAACCCGTACCCTCCGGCGTGGAAGGCGATGATCTCGGTGACCGTCAGGGGCCCCTTGACCATGGGGCGCAGCTCCTCGCCGACCTCGACGTCCTCCCACCAGCGTGGCTCGGCTCCCCGGATCTCCTCCTGGGCGTAGATCCGGTCGATCTCCTCGATGTCGTCGTCGGTGTAGCTGGCCGGTTCGATGTCGAGGTACTTCCCGCGGTCCCGCGACTCCTTGCGCGCCGTGAGGATGGTGAGCACCCGGTAGACGCCCACCACCTCGACGCGCTGGTTGAAGATCGCCTGGCGGCTCACCTGCACCACGGACCGTCCGGCGAACTCGGAGTCCTTGGCCTCGACGGACTCGAGGCCGCTGAAGCTGTAGAGCCGATCGCCCGGGTACACCTGGCGGTAGAAGTCCCACGTGCCGCCCGACACGAAGACGTGGATGCCCCGGAAGAGGCCCTTCGTGGCCGCGGCGACGTCCTTGGGCACGGGGTCGCCGAGCAGGGGCGTCTTGATGTGACCGATGAACGTGGGCGAGGCGATCTGCGCACCCCAGCGGGTGGTGGGGCCGTAGTCCTCGTCGACGTGGAGAGGGTTGTCGTCACCCATCCCGAGGGCCCAGTTGCGGATGGCGTCGGGGGTGGCCACCGAGATGTGCTCGCGGCGGCGGTTCGTGGTCTCGATGCCGATGAGCAGACGGGCCCGCTCGATGTCCTCGTCGGCCAGCTCGTAGGAGACGGCCTTCTCGAACTCCTGCTCCAGGTCGGTCATCGTCATCCCCCTGCTGTCGTCGCCCCACACAGGCGCGGCAGGGGCGAGGGTATCGCCATTAGGGTCCGAGGGCCGGGGGAGAGGGCCGCGGACAGGGCGGCGGGAGGGGAGGACCGGAGTGTCGGAGACGACGTCGCTGCTGCACGAGCGCGAGGGCGCTGTGTTGGTGCTCACGCTGAACCGCCCCGAGCGCGGCAACGCCCTCGACGCACCGACGATCACGGCCCTGCTCGACGTCCTCGACGGCCTCGAGGCCGACCCGGGGGAGGTGCGCGCCGTCGTGCTCCGCGGCGCCGGCCGCCACTTCTGCACGGGGGCCGACATCGGCGGCGGCGGAGGCGACGGCGGGCGTCCCTCGGTGGGGCACATCACCCGGGGTCTCGTGACCGGGCCTCATCTGCTCGTGAAGCGGCTCTGGGAGTGCCGCCTGCCCATCGTGGTCGAGCTCACGGGGCGTACCTCGGGGCTGGGGTTGCACGTGGCGCTCACGGGCGACACGACCGTGGCCGCCGAGTCGGCGAGCTTCGCCGAACCCTTCTCGGACCGGGGCTTCAACGTGGACAGCGGGGGGTCCTGGCTCCTGCCGAGGATGATCGGCCTGAGCAGGGCGAAGCGGATGCTCTACACCGCCGAGGTGGTGGACGCGGCGACCGCCGTCGACTGGGGTCTGGTCACCGAGGTGGTGCCCGACGACGAGGTGGGCGAGCGGGCGCTGGCGCTCGCCGCCGAGCTCGCCCGTCGCCCCACCTTCTCCCTGGGCGCCACCAAGGGTCTGCTGCACCGCCACCTCGACGGCGACCTGGCCGACGCCCTCGAGGACGAGGCGGCGGCGATCGAGCTCACGGTCCGCTCGGACGACTTCAAGGAGGGCATGAGGGCCTTCGTCGAGAAGCGTCCGCCCGACTTCACGGGTCGATGACGCCGCAGATGATTCGCTGGCTCATTTTCATGGCGGGCAGCGCCGTCCCCATGCTTCCTACACTCCCGCGATGAGCAACCTCGAGGTCGTCGTCGACGACGGGGTCGCCGTCGTCACCTTCGACCGGCCCCCTGTGAACGCCATCGACCGGGCGTCGATGGACGAGCTCCGCCGGATCTTCTCCGCCTTCGAGGCAGACCGCTCGGTGCGGGTGGCGATCTTCACCTCCGCCGGCACACGCGCCTTCATCGCCGGTGTCGACCTGTCCACGGTCGGCGAGCGCGACGAGGACGTGCCGCCGGGAGAGATGATCGACCCCGGTCGCCCGGCCCGCGACGCCATGTGGGCGATCACCGACTGCGCTGTCCCCGTGATCGCCGCGGTCAACGGTCCGGCGATCGGGGCCGGCCTGGCCTTCGCGGCGTGCTGCGACATCATCGTGGCGAGCGACACGGCCACCTTCGGCACGACCGAGATCAACGTCGGACTCCTCGGGGCCAGCGCCCACGTCTCCTCGCTCGTGGGGCGGCACAAGGCGCGGGAGATGTTCTTCACCGGGGAGCTGGTCCCGGCGGCCGACCTCCACCGCATCGGTGCGGTTCGCGCTGTGGTGCCGGCCGACGAGCTGTTGCCCACGGCGCGGGCCCTCGCCGCCACCCTCGCCGCGAAGAGCCCGATCGCCATGCGGATGGCCAAGGCGTCGATGAACCAGGTCGAGGGCCTCCCCCTCAAGGAGGCCTACCGCGTCGAACAGACCTGGACCGACCGCCTCGTGCGCTTCGAGGACTCCGCCGAGGCCCGTGAGGCCTTCTTCGCCAAGCGCGATCCCGAGTGGAGGTGGCGATGACGCCCGGGGAGGAGCCGCCCCGTGGCTGAGGGGGACCAGGCGCTCCTCGGCGTCGCCGACGACGACTTCCACGAACCCGTGCCCGGCGAGTGGTGGTCGCACGAGACCTGCTGGTTCTGGTTCTTCGTGCCGGAGAAGCGGATCGGGTCCTGGATCTACAACTGGATCCGTCCGAACATCGGGACCTGCGGCGGCGGGCTCTCGATCTGGGACGACCGCACCTCGGTGCACTGGGAGGTGCCGTACTTCTCGAACTACTCCAGCCTGCGGCTACCCGAGCAGCGGGACCTCCGGGCGTTCACCTTCCCGACCGGCATCTCCGTCGAGATGCTCGAACCGCTGTCGCGCTACCGGATCCGCTACGCCAACGACGAGATGGTGCACCTCGACCTCGAGTTCGCCGCGACCATGCCGCCGTGGGTGAGCGCCATCGACGACGACGACGGTCGCCGTCCCCACCACTTCGACCAGTTCGGGCGGGTCACCGGCACCCTGGTGCTGCACGGGGAGCCGTCGTTCGTCGACTGCCTGGCCATCCGTGACCGCACCTGGGCGGTGCGCTCCGAGCGTTGGAAGCACGGCGGGGGCTTCGGGTACACGTCCGCTGCCGCGGACTCGGGGGAGAGCTTCCTGTTCGTCGGTGACACCGTGCGGGCGTCGGGGTTCGTGGTGCTCGACGGCAGGAGGGCCGAGCTCGTGGCCGGGGCGCGCCGGGTCGAGCGCGACCACGATCGCGGTCACGTGACGAGGGTCGTGGTCGAGGCTCGCGACGACGAGGGTCGCCGGCTGCTCGCCGAGGGCCGATCGGTGAGCCGCATCGCCATGCCGGTCCCCGGCGTCCACGGCGTCGTGTGGGCGAGCCTCTGCGAGTGGACGATCAACGGCGTGCCCGCGTGGGGCGACGACCAGGAGCCCTGGCCGATCATGGCCTGGTCGAACCGGCGACGGGCCTGATGGCTGCGCCGGGTCTCGGTACCCTCTCGCCCTGGGGATCGGGGGAGGCGATGGACGTCCGGTTGCGTGCTGTTGCGGACCTGTCGGGCCGACGACGGTGACCGCGCTCGACCTCGCCCGACACGGCCTCGTCCCGATGTCCCGCCCGCCGCGGCCCGTTCCCGGGCCGGCGACCGTCGCCGAGCTCCTCGACGCTCCTCTCGCCGCCGACCCCGACCGGGTGCTCCTCGTCGGACGGCACGGTCGCCACACCGCACAGGGGCTCGACCAAGCCGTCCGTCGGGCGGCGACGGCGCTGCGGGGCCTCGGCCTCGGAGCGGGCGACCGCATCGCGGTGTCGCTCCCGAACGACGACACCATCGTCGTCGCCTTCCTGGCGGCCATGCGGTTGGGAGCGGTGTGGGTGGGCCTGAACCGACCGCTGGCCGCCCCCGAGAAGGCCTACATGCTCCGCGACGCCCAGGTCTCGGTCTTCCTCGGCGACGCCGTCACGGCCCGTGAGGTGGGCTCGTGCCTGGGGGAGCTCCCCGACCTCGGGCGGATCGTGCGCGTCGACCCCGACGGTGACGACGAGTGGTCGGGCCTGCTCGTCGACGACGACCCCGGGCCGCTCGTCCCGGTCGACCCGTTCGCCCCCGCAGCGATCGCCTACACCAGCGGGACCACCGGCTTCCCGAAGGGCGCGGTCCACACCCAGCACAACCTCCTGCTGCCCGGTCGGGTGTCGGCCCGGCGGGCGCCGGTCCCGTCCGCGCAGCAGCCCGCGACTCCGGTGATGGGGGTGCCTCTGCCCCTCACCATCCTGAACCTGATGATCCTCGGCCCCCTCGCCGCCTACCAGTCCGGAGCGGCGGTCGTGGCGATGGACCGCATCGACGCCGTCGGCATGGCCGAGTGGATCCGCGACGAGCGGGTCACCACCTTCGCGGCGGTGCCGGCCATGGTCCACGACCTGTTGACCCACCCCGAGGTCACCGACGAGATGCTGGAGAGCATCGAGGCCATCGGGGTGGGGGGCGCCGACATGCCCGACGCCTTCCGTCGGCTCTACGAGGAGCGCTTCGGCCGCCGGGTCGGCACCGGCTACGGGCTCACCGAGGCACCGACGAGTGTGACCGGCGAGGACGTGAACCTCCCGCCGGTCCCCGGCACGTGCGGTCGGGCGTTGCCCCAGATCCGGATCCACATCCTCGGCGACGACGGCATCGAGCTCGCCGCCGGCGAGGTCGGCGAGGTGTGCGTGGGGCCGTCCGACGACGGCGACTTCGCCGACACCTACCGCCCGATGCTCGGCTACTGGAACCGGCCCGAGGAGACCGCCACGGCGCTGCGCGGCGGCCTCCTGCACACCGGCGACATCGGTGTGCTCGACGAAGAGGGCAACCTCTTCATCAAGGACCGCCGGAACGACCTGGTGATCCGGGGTGGCGCCAACGTGTACCCGGCCGAGGTCGAGCGGGTGCTCCACGACGCGGCGGGGGTGGCCGCCTGTGCGGTGATCGGTGAGCCGGACGACCGCCTCGGGGAGCGGGTCGTGGCGTTCGTGGAGCGCGCCCCGGGGGCCACCGTCGACGAGGCTGCCTTGCTGGCGCACTGTCGGGCGAACCTGGCGCGCTACAAGGTGCCCGAGTCGATCACCTTCGTCGCCGGGTTCGACCGCACCCCGATGGGCAAGATCCGAAAGACCGCGCTGCGAGACGGCGCAGCCCGCCTCGCCTGAGCAGGCCTCTCCGCCCACCCCCTCGGCGAACTGTTGCGCGCGGGGCTCGGCTGGGCGAGCTGGGAACTCAACAGTTCGGGAAAGGAGTGGTTCGGGGGAGGAGTTCGGGGAGGGGTTCCGGGGAGAGGCGGGGCTCAGACGGGAGCGGCGGCTCGCACGGTCGTCTTCTCGGCGGGCACCACCGGCGGAGCGCTCTTCCAGTCGTGCACGCCGTCCTCGGGCTTGGCCGCCGGGTAGCGGTCCTCGTGCACCTCGGCCCAGTGGGCGTGGTTGAGCTGGTGGAGCGTGAAGCAGGCGTTGAGGGCGTTGTGGAAGCCCTGGTTGTCGACCGTCTGGTTGACGGACTCCTTGATCATCAGCGCCGTCATGCTGGGCAGCTCGGCGATGCGGGCGGCCATCTCGTCGGTCCGGGCGTGCAGCTCGTCGCGAGGGAACACCTTGGAGACCATGCCCAGGCGGTGGGCCTCGTCGATGTCGAGGCTGTCGCCGGTGAGGAGGAGCTCCTTCGTCTTGCGGGGGCCGAACTCCCACGGGTGGGCGAAGTACTCGAGCCCGCACATGCCGAGCCGGGTCCCCACGACGTCGGCGAAGGTCACGTTGTCGGCGCCGACGATCAGGTCGCAGGCCCACATGAGCATGAGCCCGGCCCCGTAGACCTTCCCGTGCACCTCGGCGATGGTGATCTTGCGGAGGTTCCGCCAGCGCAGGGTGTTCTGGAAGTAGTAGTGCCACTCCCCGAGCATCCTGGCCTCGGTGCCCTTCCGGGTGCCGCCGTCGCCCTTGAACGACGGGTGGTTCACCCACTCGTCACGGGAGACCTCCGAGCCCATGTCGTGGCCGGAGGAGAACAGCTTCCCCTCGCCGCCGAGGATCACCACCCGGACCTGGTCGTCGATCTCGGCCCGGCGGAAGGCGTCGTCGAGCTCGACGAGCATCCCCCGGTTCTGGGCGTTGCGGGCCTCGGGGCGGTTGAGCATGATCCGCGCCACCCGCCCCTCGTCCTGGGTGGCGTAGGTGATGAAGGTGTAGTCGGACATGGTTCCCCCTGGGAGCGTGGCCAGGCAGCGGGCCGCCCGCCCGCGACGGATAGGTGACGTGAGTGTCAGAGTACCTGCCGGGTGCGCGCCGATCGATTCCGCGTAAGAGTTCGAGGGTCCGGCGGTCAGGAGTCGTGACCGGTCGGACCCGCCGACCCGTCGACCTGGGAGGCTCCCGTGACCGATGGTCCTGCTCGAAACGACGCGACGCCCGTCGTCGCCGCCCGACGCGCCGGCGGAGGCCGAGCGTCATGAGCTGCTTCTGCGGGTGCGGGCGGGACGTGTCGGGGATGAAGGCCCGTGCCGCCAATGCCATCGGCGCCCAGGTGGCGCCGATGCTGGAGGTGCTGCAGGGCGCCGTGGACGCCGGCCTGTGCGGTGGCCCGGACGAGCGGGCCGAGGTCGAGACGCTGGTGGCCGACGGCCGGCGCCACGTCGAGCTGCTGACCCTGTCGGTCCACGGTCAGGCACCTCGTGACGGGCTCGACAAGAAAGGGTTGCGGACCTGGACGTCGCGAGCCACCGACGAGGTTCCCGAGCTCGCCGAACGGGTCGCCGCCGCCGGCTGGTTCGGGCCGGCCATGCACACCCACGAACTGGTGTGCACGGGCGTCCGCGGCACCGGGACGGTCGTCGGCATCGAAGACGGCCACGTCACCCTCCAGAACGATCCCCGCCTGGCGATCACCATCGAGGTCCACCCCGTGGACGGCCCTCCCTACGAGGTCCGTCGTGACGTGACCGTGTCCCGGGTGCGCCTCCCCCGCGTCGGTGACGCCGTCGAGGTGGCCTGGGCGCAGGGCGACCCCGGGTACTTCGCCTACCGGGTGGTGCCCGCCCCCGCGGCTCCGGCGTCCGCCGCCCGTCCCGCCGCGGACCGCCTGGAACAGCTCCGCCAGCTCGGCGACCTGCGGGCGTCGGGCGTGCTCAGCGACTCCGAGTTCGAGACCGAGAAGCAGCGGATCCTCGATGCCCGGGGCTGAGGCCCCGCGCTCCCGGTGGCCGCGCGGGTCACCGATCCGGTTGCCGTCGTCGGTCGTCGTCGTCAGTCGTCGTCGGAGCCCGAGGTGGTCATCAGGTTGGCCTCGAGCAGGTAGGTGGGGGGTGTCATCGCGATCTGGGACTCGGCGCGGAGGCGGATCTTCTCCTGCTGGGGTTCGCTCGGGGCGGTGATCCAGAAGGTGTCGGCCAGGATGCCCTCGAAGCAGATGTCGGCCACCTCCGACAACGGCGCGAACTCGACGGGCATCCCGACGGCGTCCATCCGCTCCTTGAACACGGCGAGGGCGTCGCGACCCTCCCGGGGCGGGGCCCCCGGGCGGTCGTACTGCTCCGGACGGTTCGCCCCGGGCCGCCAGATCCCGGTGTCGAGCACCCCGGGCGTGCGCGTCGACGGGTACAGCAGCGACGCGCTCACCGGGACGTCGATCTCGCGCAGCTGACCCCAGAGGCACTCGGTGATGGTGACGACCGCCGCCTTCGTGGTGGCGTAGACGGCGCTGTTGACGAGCGGGGTGAAGCCCCCGTTCCCCGAGGTCGTGTTCACCACGTGGCCCTCGGTGCCCTGCGCGAGCAGCGTCGGGACGAAGGCGTTGATGCCGTTCACGACACCCATCACGTTCACGTCGAGCGACCAGCGCCAGTCGTTCACGTGGTGCTCCCAGAGGTGGCCTTCGGATCCGCTGCCGATGCCGGCGTTGTTGCACACGAGGTGCACCGCGCCGTACTCGGCGAGGGTCGCGTCCCGCAGGGCCTCCACCGACTCGAGCGACGTCACGTCGGTCACGACCCCGAGCACGTCACGGCCGGCGTCGCGGAGCTCGGCCGTCGTGGTCTCGACCAGCTCCGGCACCACGTCGGCGATCACCGCCTTCATCCCCTCGGCGGTGAACTTCTCGACCAGGGCGCGGCCGATGCCCTGCCCCGCCCCCGTCACGACCGCGACCTTCCCGGCGACGTCTCTCACGACATGCCCTCCCCGTTCGACTCGATGGGCGCCCGTCGTGGGACGACCCGTCCCTGCATCATGGCCCGTGGCGCCGGTGCGGGTGATCCCGGCCGGCGTTCGCCGCCCTGTCATGATCACGGGGTGGACGTGATGCCCCTGCCGCGCCGCCCGCGTCGGGGTGGCCTCCGATGAGCGAGACCCCGGTGGCGCTGGGGCGCACCCGCGCCGCCGTCGACCCTGCGGGACCGACATCGCCCGAGCCGTCGTCGCCGGCGGCACCGACCGCCCCGACAGCACGACGGTCGTTCCACGTCCTCGCCAAGCCCACCGGCCCGATCTGCAATCTCGACTGCGAGTACTGCTTCTTCCTCTCGAAGGAGGCGCTCTACCCCGGCGACCGGTTCCGAATGTCCGACGAGCTGCTCGACACCTATGTGCGCCAGCTCCTCGACGGCCAGCCCGACGGCATCGTGTCGGTGGCGTGGCAGGGCGGCGAGCCCACCCTCATGGGGGTCGACTTCTTCCGGAGGGCGGTGGCGCTGGTCGAGCAGCACCGGCGCCCCACCCAGCAGGTCGAGCACACCATCCAGACCAACGGGACGCTGCTCACCGACGAGTGGTGCGAACTGCTCGCCGAGCACAGGTTCCTGGTCGGGCTGAGCATCGACGGCCCGCCGGAGCTGCACGACGTGTATCGGGTGGACAAGCGGGGCGCGCCGACGTCGGCGAAGGTGCTGCGGGGCCTCGAGCTGCTGAAGGCCCACGGGGTGGACGTGAACGTGCTGTGCACGGTGAACGCCGCCAACCAGGACCACCCGGTCGAGGTGTACCGCTACGTGCGCGACGTCCTCGGCGTCCAGCACCTCCAGCTCATCCCCATCGTCGAGCGCGACAACGACACCGGCTTCCAGGAGGGCGACACCGTCACCGAACGGTCCGTCGACCCCGAGAAGTGGGGGGCGTTCCTCGTCGCCGTCTTCGACGAGTGGGTCGTGCGCGACGTGGGCACCGTCTTCGTCCAGATGTTCGACGCCGCGCTGGCGGCGTGGCTCGATCTCCCCTCGTCGATGTGCATCTTCCGCGAGACCTGCGGTGACGCCCTGGCCCTCGAGCACAACGGCGACCTCTACTCCTGTGACCACTTCGTCGAGCCCGAACACCTCCTCGGGAACATCACGACGACGACGATGGTCGAGTTGGTGAGCTCCCCGAAGCAGCGGGCCTTCGGCCGGGCCAAGGCCGACACCCTCCCCGCCTACTGCCGCGAGTGCGAGGTCCGCTTCGCCTGTCACGGCGAGTGCCCGAAGAACCGGTTCACCCGCACGCCCGACGGCGAGGACGGGTTGAACTACCTCTGCGCCGGATACCGCCATTTCTTCAACCACGTCGACGGCCCCATGCGGATCATGGCCGACCTGCTGCGCGAGGGTCGCCACGCCGACGAGATCGTGGGGATCCTCCGTTCCGCGGGGCGCAACGACCCCTGCCCGTGCGGCAGCGGTCGCAAGGCGAAGCTCTGCCACCAGCGCTGACCCGCTGCCGCTCAAGCTCGGCGGAGGGTGACGGGGACGCCGGACTGGAGGACCATCCCGGTGAGGGGGTCGATGTCGTCGTCGGCGCTGGTGAGTCGACTCACGTTCACGTCACCCCACCCGTGGGCGACAGCCACCGCGCCGGGGTGGAGCCGGTCGTCGGCCCGGAGCCGCCCGGTGACCGAGCCATGGGCGGACGTGACCGTCACCGCCGAGCCGTCGTTCCCCAGGTCGACGGCCACCGACGGGTGCACCCGCACGGTCACCTCGTCGGTGCGGGCTCCCGGGGCGGCGATGTCGCGGAGCTGGGAGTTCATCGTCCGCAGCTGTCGATGAGGGATGAGCACGAGGGCTCCCTCGTCGTCCCGGGCGTGGGCCTCGGCGAGGTGTCGGCGGAGCTGATCGACCAGCGGCTCGGCGCCGAGGCGCCACCCCCCGGGAGGGAGCACCCGGTCGTGCACCCAGCCGAAGACCGCCCCCGACCCCACCACCCCCGACGGGTTCGACACCACCTCCTCGAGGCCGCCGAGGCTGCGCTCGTACAGGGGTCGCAGCAGGTCGGCTTCGGTGGACGTGGCGACGTCGAGCCCCCGGGGAAGGGCGGACAGCCCGAGGCGCTCGGCGAGGGACCCGAGGGCCCACCAGACAGGGCGGCGTTCGGCGGTCGGGGCCACCACCGCGGTGGTGGCCTGGGCGGCGACGGCGAGCTGGTAGCCGTCGAGCAGCCACGTGGTGTCGGCCCGCTCGAGCTGGTCGACGGCGGGCAGGACGTGGGTGGCCACCTCGGTGGTCTCGGTGGGCAGGATGTCGAGGACGACCAGTGTCTCGAGCGATGCCAGCGCAGCACGGGTTCGCTCGGCGTCGGGGAACGCGGTCACCGGGTTGCCCCCCACCACCACGAGCGTGGTCACGTGGCCCGCCTCGATCTCGCTCACCAGCGCGGCGCACGGCCACTCGCCGAAGCGACGGGGGAGCTCGGGCCGGCTCGGTGGCCCCGCCCCGGCGGTCCCGTCGGACGGCTCCCAGTCGCGGGTGTCCATGCGGCCGAGGTAGCCGGGGTTGAACCACATCCCGCCGGGCCGGTCGTAGGAGTCGGTCAGGACGTGCAGGGCCCAGAGCAGGTGCTCGGTCGTGTCGGCCGTGGCCGCCATCGAGGTGCCGGTGCCGGTGAGCGCGCTGATCCGTCCGGCGTCCAGCACGGCGTCGAGCAGTTGCCCGAGGAGGTCGAGCCCGAGGCCGGTCCCGCGGGTGACGAGGTCGTCGGTGAGCCCGGTCTCCGGGTCGTCGAGGACGTCGGCCAGCACCTCGATCCCGGTGGCCCGCGTCGTGGCGTCGGCGCGTCGTGCCGGCTCGTCGAGGAGACGCCGGACCAGCCAGCCGAGCACCAGCCAGTCGCTCCCCGGGCGCACCTGGAGGTGGTGGTCGGCCCGGGACACGGTCTCGGTCCGACGGGGATCGACGACCCACACCCGGCCGCCGGCGGCCCGGTGCTCCCGGAGACGCTCGACGGGGTCGGGGACGGCGTTGGAGTGACCGTGGGAGACCACCGGGTTGCAGCCGAACAGCACGAGCAGCCGGGACCGCTCGTGGTCCCAGACGGGGGTGAGGCCCGACCAGCCGCCGACGAGCTCGGCCACCAGCGGTTTGCAGGGTGTGTCGATGGTCGTGGCGGTGTACTTCTGGGCCGAGCCGAGGACCTGCAGGAACCGCTCGGCGGCCCTGCGCCCCGCGGTGTCGAACGCCGATCCGCTGGCCAGGTACATCGCCACCGAGTCGGGGCCGCCCGTCGAGACGGCATCGCGGAACCGGGCGGCGAGGTCGTCGAGCACCTCGTCCCACGCCGCGGCCCGGCGGGCGTCGCCGCGACCGACGAGCGGCCGGTCGAGGCGTCGAGGCTCGTGGTGCAGCGCGCCGAGCGCACGACCCTTCGGGCACGTGTACCCGCGCGAGAGCGGGTGGTCGTGGTCGCCCCGCACCCGTTCGACCTCGTGGCCGCCGGGCCCCTGGGCCACCGTGACCACGATCCCGCACATGGCGTTGCAGACCCGACAGAACGTGCGGTGCTCGACCCGTTCGATCCGGTCGTCCCCCACGTCGCCGCCACGGTCGCTCATGGGGCCGCTGTTCGTCGACGCCCGTCCATCGAGGGAGTGTCGCGCAACCCCGACCGCCGCCTCCCACCCCCTCCGGCCGGTCGGCGAGACTGGCCCCATGAGCGACGTGAACCCTCCCGACCGCCCCCCGGCGCCCGAACCCTCGCCGACGGGCTACGAGCCGTTCACGTTGGCCGGCTCCGACGTCGTCGTCCCCCCGCTGGGGGTCGGCACCTGGGCCTGGGGCGACCGCTCGACGTGGGGGATGGGGGGCTACGACCGCGACCTCAGCGAGGACACGATCGCAGAGGCGTGGACGGCGAGCGTCGAGGCGGGCGCGACCTTCTTCGACACCGCGGAGGTGTACGGCAAGGGCGAGAGTGAGCGCATCATCGGTCGCCTCCTCGCCCGGGACGCGGCGTCGGGCGGACCGACCCGTGACGACGTGGTGCTCGCCACCAAGTTCATGCCCTCGCCGTGGAAGGTGAACGTGAAGGAGGCGCTGGTGTCGGCGCTGCGGGCGTCGTGCGACCGCTTGGGCGTCGACCGGGTCGACCTCTACCAGATCCACGGGCCGATCAGCCTCCGTGGGCACGCCGCCCTGGCCGATGCTCTCGTCGCCGCGCTCGACGCCGGGCTCACCCGCTGCGTCGGCGTCTCGAACTACTCCGTGAAGGAGATGCGGGCCATCGACCGGGAGCTGCGCGCCCGGGGAGCCCGGCTGGCCACGAACCAGATCGAGTACTCGCTGCTGCGACGCGTCCCCGAGACCAACGGCCTCCTCGCCGCCTGCCGTGAGCTCGGCGTCGTCCCGCTGGCCTACTCCCCGATCGGCCAGGGCCGCCTCACGGGCAAGTACTCGGCCGACAACCCGCCGCCCGGCAAGCGGGGCTTCTCCGACCACCCGATGGAGGCCGTCGACCGGGTGGTGGCCGAGCTGCGGCGCATCGGCGCAGCGCACGGGGACCGTACGCCCAGCCAGGTGGCGCTCAACTGGTTGATGGCCAAGGGCTCGGTGCCGATCCCGGGAGCGAAGAACCGGGCCCAGGCCGAGGAGAACGCCGGGTCGCTCGGGTGGCGTCTCGGGGACGACGACGTGGCGGCGCTCGACGCCGTCGCGCTCCAGGAGCGGCGCAGCATCCAGAACCGCTTCTGGCAACACGGCTGAGCGCCACCGCTCCCCTATCGGGAGCCACCCCGACGGTGGGCGCGGTGGCTAGCGTGCCGGGGTGAGCTACGACGAGTTCGTCATCGACGTCGTGAGGGGGGTCGAGGCGCTCGGGGCGGCGATCATGGTCGTCGGGGGCATCGTGGCGCTCGTCCGGTTCGGCGTCGTCCTGCTCGACCCGGGTCGCCGGGCGACCGCCTACTCCGACCTGCGCCAGCGTCTCGGTCGCTCGATCCTGCTCGGGCTCGAGGTCCTGATCATCGGCGACATCGTCCGCACCATCGTCGTCGACCCCACCCTCGAGAGCGTCGCCGTGCTCGGCGGGATCGTCCTCATCCGGATCCTGCTCAGCTTCTCCCTGGAGGTCGAGATCGAAGGGGTCTGGCCGTGGTCCCGCTGGCGCATCCAGGGGCGCGGCCCCGAGCGCTGACCGCACCGGTGGTTCGCCCACCCGCCGCGTCGGTCACGATCCCAGCGGGGGTCGAAGGGCTCATTTCGGCCAGGTGCCCTTGTCATCCACCACTCTGCGTGGTCTACTGCGACGGCTGACATCTAGCACATCGCAGGGTGAGGGTCGCGGACCCGAGCCCAGGGGTGGCCCTGATCCGTAGGCTGAAGTTGGTCGCTGCGCCTGCGGGGAGCCAGAGCGAAACCGACCCCGAGAGTGGACGATCGGGAGTGGTTTCGATGACGACGCATGTCTCCGGTGGAGTACGCGCAGGTGGTTCGGGCGGGACCGGCCTTCTTCGCAGTCGTCGCCGCGGCCTCGCCGCGGCGGCGATGTCGGTGATGGCCCTGCTCGTGACCACCCTGCCGGCCGCGGGTCCGGTGGCCGCCCACACGGTCGACCTGCCGGGGGCGAACGACGTCTACAACGGCACCTGGCCCCCGAACGCCAACCCCGGGTGGAACGTCCCGGCGGCCAACCCGGACCTGAACCCTGACTGCGGCATCGACGTGGGCATCCTGATCGACCGCTCCGGATCGATCGCCGACGCCGGCCAGCAGGTCAACATGCGCGAGTCGGCCAAGGACATCGTCGAGGCTCTGGCCGGGACCCCCTCCCAGGTCGGCGTGTGGAGCTTCGGCAGCTCGTCGAGCGCGACCGGCACCGTCGAGCATCCGGCACAGCAGCTGACCAAGGTCGGGGGACCCACGGGGCCCGCGGGGGTCGCGTCGCTCAGCGCCACCATCGACAGCATCCCGATCGTCAGCGGCGTGGCCACGAACTGGGAGGCCGGCTTCGCCTCGGTCGACACCGCCTCCGACGCCGGGACCGACCCGGACCTCCTGTTCGTGCTCACCGACGGCAATCCGACGGTCCACGTCGACGACTCGGCCACCGGGGGCACGACCAACAACGACGACGTCGACGGCGGCATCCGCACCGCCAACCTGGTCAAGGCCAACGGGACCCGCATCTTCGGCGTCGGCATCGGTGCAGGCATCACCTCGTCGACCCTCGGGCTCGTGGCCAACCCGCTCGCCTACGACGGCACCAACTTCGCGACCGCCGGCTACACCCTCACCAGCTTCGCGGCCCTCTCCGAGACCGTTCGGGCCCTC
Source organism: Acidimicrobiales bacterium (assembly GCA_025455885.1). NCBI lineage: Bacteria > Bacillati > Actinomycetota > Acidimicrobiia > Acidimicrobiales > Acidimicrobiales bacterium. The sequence continues at coordinate 17,123 of JALOLR010000008.1, read as the reverse complement.
GCCATCGAGCTGTGCGGCGGGAGCGTCACGGTGCAGAAGCTGGCCGACGACGGCGACGGTTCCTTCGATCCGGCACAGGGATGGGAGTTCACCCTCGACCCCGCCAACGCCGGGATCCCGAGCCAGACCGATGCCACCGACGACCAGGGCCAGGTCAACTTCGCCCTCGACTCCTTCACCGTGGAGCAGGTCACCCTGACCGAGGACCTCGCCGGACAGTCCGGCTATGTCTTCCTCGCCGACGAGCTCGTGTGCACGAACTCCAACGGTGACGACCCGATCCTCACCCCGGTGGCCAACGGCGCCACCTTCGATCTCGGGCCCACCGACATCATCGAGTGCACGTTCAAGAACAAGCGGGAGTTCGTCGACCTGAGCATCGCGAAGGACGACGGCGGGGTCTCGACCGTTCCCGGCGGTGAGGTCACCTACACGCTCACCTACGGCAACGCCGGCAACGTCGACGCACCCAACACGGTGATCGCCGAGACTGTGCCCGCCGACACGACCGTGGACCTCGGGAGCGGTCCCGCGGACGGGAAGAACGACGGCTGGCTCTGCGCCGGCGCCGACAACGGCGTCTTCGTCGCCGGGACCGCGTGCACGTACGCGGCCGGCACGGTCCCCGCCGGGGCGTCCGGCCTCACCGTGCCGTTCACCGTGACGGTGGTGAACCCGGCACCCTTCGGTCTCACCGAGATCTCCAACACGGCCACCATCGACTACGACGAGACGTCGGGCCCCGACACCAACCCCGACGACAACACGTCCACCGACACCACCCCCGTGGTGGTCGATCCTCAGATCGCCATCACCAAGACCGTCGTCACTTCCGGAGGCCTGTGCCCCGGTGTCGACGAGGTCACCATCGTGGCCGGTGAGTCCGTCACCTACTGCTACGTCGTCACGAACCCCGGCAACGCGCCGACCATCGACGTCGTCGTCGTGGATGACAACGCCACGCCGGGCGACACCAGTGACGACTTCCCCGTGGTCCTGTCCGGCCTCACGGACGAGGACGGCGACGGCACGGCCGACGACCTCGCGCCGGGAGCTTCGGCGTCCGGCCAGTCCGCGGTCACGGTGTTCGCCGCAGGAGGGACCTTCGTGAACGTCGCCACCGCCACCGGTGGGGGCGAGAGCGCGTCGGACGACGCCACGGTGATCGTCACCCAGCCGGCGGTGAACGTCGTCAAGACCGCCGTCGTGACCGGTGACGCCTGCCCGGGCATCGACGGCGTGAACCTCGGTGTGGTGACCGGTCAGTCCGTCACGTTCTGCTACGTCGTCACGAACCCAGGCACGGCCCCCCTGTTGAACGTGACGGTCGTGGACGACAACGCCACGCCTGGCACGGGCGACGACTTCGCCGTGACGTTGTCGGGTCTGACCGACGAGGACGGTGACGGCACGGCCGACGACCTCGCTGCCGGCGAGACCGCCACCGGCTCCTCGTCGCCCAAGGCCTTCGACGCCACGGGCTCGTTCACCAACGTGGCCACGGCGGCTGGGGAGAGCGCGTCGGACGCGCAGTTCTCCGACACCGATCCGGCCACGGTGGTCGTCACCGCACCCCAGGTCGACATCGTCAAGACCGCTGTCGCCTCCGGCGACGCCTGCCCCGGTATCGACGGGGTGAACCTCACCGTCGTCGCCGGTGACGAGGTGACGTACTGCTACGTGGTGACCAACCCCGGTAGTGCGCCCTTGTTGAACGTGACGGTGGTGGACGACAACGCCACGCCTGGCACGGGCGACGACTTCGCCGTGACGTTGTCGGGTCTGACCGACGAAGACGGTGACGGCACCGCCGACGATCTCGCTGCCGGAGCATCCGCCACGGGCCAGTCGCCGGGCAAGGAGTTCGCCGGCGCGGGCAGCTTCACCAACATCGCGACGGTCGACGGTGCCAGCGCGTCGGGTGCAGAGCTCTCCGAGACCGACGACGCGACCGTGGTGGTCACCCGACCGGGTCTGACCATCGTCAAGACCGCGGTCGCCGATCCGGCGGGCTGCCCGGGTGTCGATGGCGTCACCCTGGTGGTCGACGAAGGAGATGACGTCCGCTACTGCTATGTGGTCACCAACCCCGGCGACGCTCCGCTGCTGAACGTGACCGTCGTCGACGACAACGGCACGCCGCTCGTGCCCGGGGACGACTTCGCCGTGACCCTGGGTGGGCTCACCGACGAGGACGGCGACGGCACGGCCGACGACCTGGCCGCCGGGGCGACCGCCACCGGTGCGTCGTCGCTCGTGTCCTTCGAGCCGGGAAGCGTGATCAACGTGGCCACGGCCGACGGGTCGAGCTCGACGGGTGAACCCTTCGAGGCCACCGACACCGCGGTCGTGACGGCGCGAGACGTGCCACCGACGGTGGTGGTCACGAAGACGGCCGGGGTCGACTCGGTCCTCGAGCCGGGTGGCCCGGTGACGTTCACCGTCGAGGTGGAGAACACCTCCGACGAGGCGGTGACGGTCACGTCCATCACCGATTCGGTGGAGGGCGGGGCGCCGTTCAGCGTGCTGGCTCCGGCCACGGCACCGGTGACGGCGACCACGTGCGTGAACGGCTCGCCGATCGCCGCCGGTGGCACCTACACCTGCACGTTCACGTTGAACGTGTCGGGCGACGCCGGTGACGTGGTCGACGACACCGTGGTGGCCACGGTCGTCGACAACGACCAGACCACGGCGAGCGACGACGACGATGCGTCGGTGGAGATCACCGACGTGCCGCCGGTCATCACCGTGACCAAGGGCGCCGACCCGTCCTCGCTGCCCGAGCCGGGTGGCCCGGTGACGTTCCCCGTCACCGTGACCAACAACAGCTTCGAATCGGTGACGGTCACGTCCATCACCGATTCGGTGGAGGGCGGGGCGCCGTTCAGCGTGACCGCCCCGGCCACGGCGCCGGTGACGGCGACCACCTGCGAGACCGGTGTGGTCATCGCACCGGGAGAACCGTACGAGTGCACGTTCACGTTGAACGTGTCGGGTGATGCCGGTGACGTGGTCGACGACACGGTCGTGGCCTCGGTCGTCGACAACGACGGGACCCCGGCGAGCGATGACGACGATGCGTCGGTGGAGATCACCGACGTGCCGCCGACGGTGGTGGTCACGAAGACGGCCGGGGTCGACTCGGTGCCCGAGCCGGGTGGCCCGGTGACGTTCACCGTCGAGGTGGAGAACACCAGCTTCGAGGCGGTGACGGTCACGGCGATCACCGATTCGGTGGAGGGCGGGGCGCCGTTCAGCGTGCTGGCTCCGGCCACGGCGCCGGTGACGGCGACGACGTGTGCCGCCGGTGCGGAGATCGCCGCGGGCGACACCTACACCTGTACGTTCACGTTGAACGTGTCGGGCGACGCCGGTGACGTCGTCGACGACACCGTGGTGGCCACGGTCGTCGACAACGACGGGACCACGGCGAGCGATGACGACGATGCGTCGGTGGAGATCACCGACGTGCCGCCGACCATCGAGGTCACCAAGGACGACGACGGCGCTTCCGTCGGCGCTCCCGGTGGCCCGGTCGAGTACACGGTGGAGGTCACCAACACCAGCTTCGAGGCGGTCACGATCACCTCGATCACCGACTCGATCGACGGGGGGGAACCGTTCGACGTCACCGCCCCGGCCACCGACCCGGTCCTCGAGACGAGCTGCGCGACGGGCGTGGAGATCCCGGCCGGGGAGACCTACACCTGCACCTTCACGGTGCTCGTCGAGGGTCTCGGTGGTGAGATCGTCGAGGACACGGTGGTGGTGAGCGTCGTCGACGACGACGGCACACCCGTCGAGGGCTCCGACGACGAGACGACCCCGGTGACCCCGGTCGTCGACCTCGCCGTGGTGAAGACGGCCGACCAGCCGACCTTCACCGTGGGGACCCAGGCGGTCTACACCCTCGTCGTCTCCAACGCCGGCCCGTCGACGGCCACCGACGTGGTGGTCACCGACACGCTGCCGACGGGGCTGTCGCTCGTCGGGATCGACGAGCCGAGTGGCTGGAACTGCTCCGGCTCGGTCTCCATCAGGTGCACGACGCCGACCCTCGCGGCCGGAGCCTCGGCGACGATCACGGTGACCGTGCTCGTCGGGGCCGACGCCGTCGGTCAGGTGACCAATGTCGTCGAGGTGGACAGCGAGGAACCCGACGCCGACCCGTCCGACAACCGTGACGAGGTGACGACCCCCGTCACCCAGGTGCTCGGTGCCGTCGTCACGCCGCCGGCCCCGGCGGTGTTGACGACCGCGGCCCTGCCCTACACCGGTTCGGACTCGGCTCGGATGGTGCTGCTCGGCGCCGGCTTCCTCGTCCTCGGCGGCCTGCTCGTCCTCGCCACCCGCCGACGCCGGCAGGGGTGATCCGGACCTTCGATCACCGCCACCCCCTCGGTCTGATGGCCGTCGGGGTGGCGGTGGTCGGCCTGGTCGTCGGATGTGCGTCCGAGGACGTGAACGCGCCGGACGACACGGTGAACTTCACCGGGGCCGGCACGGCGGAGCTGGTGATCGACGGCACGACGTCGACCTACCGGGTGGCCTGTGAGTCCACCGAGCTCGGCGGGCAGGGCGTGCTCCTCGTGTCCGGGTCTGCCGAGGTTGCTGCCGGCGAGCCCAACAGCCCGACCGGTGCGTTGTCGTCCGTGCGGCCGTCCCCCGTCGGGCTCGAGCTGCGCATCGACGCGGCGTCGATGGTCGGTACGGTCGGCGCGAACCTCGGGGGCGAGCCCCCGCTCGTGGTCGAGGCGCTCGATGTCGACTTCGAGGAGGACGCCGGCGTCCTCCGGGCCACCGCCGGGTTCGTCGACGTCGACACCGGCGAGGCGCTCGGCGAGGGCTCCGTGGTGCTCGAGGGATGCACGCCGGGACGGTGATGCCGCCCGTCCCGGCGCACGACGCCCTCCCGCGGCTGCTCAGGACTCCGGGTAGCGGATGAAGATCCCCTCCGCCCGGGCGGTCACCCCGCCGGCGTCACCGATGGTCCCCTTGGTGAACACCTTGCGCCCCTCGATGCGATCGAGCCAGGCCTCGAGCGCCAGCTCGGCCCCGATCGGTGTCGTTCGCTCGTAGCGCACCGACAGCGTGCCGGTGAAGGCGCCCATGCCCAGGCACACGTTGGTCGAACCGAGCAGCTCGTCGAAGATCAGGGCGATGATCCCCCCGTGGACCGACGCGGGCGGCCCACCGTAGGGGGGGCCGAGGGTCGTCGTCCCATGCATCCGTTCGCCGTCGAAGTGCATCCGGACCGGTGGGGCCAGGACGTTGAGGGGCCCCACCACCGGGCTGTAGGGGAAGAAGGCCGAGGGGTCGTCGGCCGGCGCCGGCAGCATCCCGTCGACCTCGGGGCGCAGCGCCGCCTGCATGGTGGTCGCCTCGACCACGTGGGGTTCGAGCAACCGGGCGGCGCGCATGACGAGCGCGGCGGCCTCGTCGAGGTCGTCGCCGGGCGCGTCGGCCATGCGCACGGCGGCGACGAGCCGGCGGGTCGCGTCGGCGAGCGCTTCGGTGCGGGCGTGCTCGGCCACCTGCGAGCGGACGGGTTCGGGGGTCATGGGCCCCATCCTCGCAGCGTCAGCGGTGGGGGCGGGCCAGGTACTCGTGCACGGACCGGATGGCGCTCGATCCTTCGCCCACCGCCGCAGCCACCCGCTTCATCGACCGGTGGCGCACATCGCCGACGGCGAAGACCCCGGGGCACGAGGTCTCGAAGGGCAAGGTGCCGCCGTTCGGCGTGGGGAGATCGCGATCGGTGAGCACGAAGCCCTGGTCGTCGAGAGCGCAGTGCCCCCGCAGCCACCCGGTGAAGGGCACCGCCCCGACGAAGGAGAACACCCCGGTGCAGGACACCTCGCGTTGGGTGGCAGTCCCGGCGGCGACGATGCCGGTGCGCAGCGTGACGGAGGTGAGGCGTTCGTCGCCGTGCAGGCCCACCACCTCGGTCCGCGGGGCGAGCGTGATGTTCGGGGCGTGCTCGATCCGATCGATGAGGTAGCGCGACATCGACTCCTCGAGCCCGTCCCGACGGATGCAGATCGTGACCTCGGACCCTCGTTGGGCGAGGAACACCGCGGCCTGTCCCGCGGAGTTCCCGCCCCCCACGACCACCACGGGCTCCGAGGCGCAGGCCTGGGCCTCCAGCTCGGTGGCGGCGTAGTAGACGCCGGCGCCCTCGAAGCGGTCGAGGTCGGGGAGGGGGAGGCGGCGGTACTGCACGCCCACCGCCACGACCACCGCCCGGGTCTCGATCGTGGCGCCGTCGCCGAGCGTCAGGCCGTAGCCCACTTCCGAGTGCTCCAGTCGCTCGACGTGGCACGGGGAGTTGAGGGTGGCGCCCAGGCGGACGGCCTGGAGGGCACCCTGTTCGACGAGGTCGCCGCCCGAGATGCCGGCAGGGAACCCGAAGTAGTTCTCGATCCGCGAGCTCGTGCCGGCCTGGCCGCCCGGGCCCACGCTGTCGAGCACCACCGTGTCGAGGCCTTCCGACGCCCCGTAGACCGCCGCCGCCAGCCCGGCCGGACCGGCGCCGACCACGGCCACGTCGAAGACGTGACCAGCGGGGGTGCGGAACGTGAGGCCGAGGTGGGCGGCGAGCTCGCCCGGCGTGGTTCGACGCAGAGTGGCGGTGGGCGTGATGACGACGGGTGTGTCGCCGCGGCGCACCCCCAGCCCGGCCAGCAGGACGTCGACGTCCTCGATCCCGGGATCGTCGAGATCGACCCAGAGGTGGGCCAGTCGTTGACGGCGGGCGAAGGAGCGCAGCGCGAGCGCCGACGACGAGAACCGGGAGCCCACGATGCGCATCGCGCCGGCCCCGTCGCCGGCCCGCAACGCCTCCCGCCGGGCCACGAAGGCGGCGAAGATCACGTCGGCCAGCGCGGCGTCCGAGGCGAGCAGGTCGCGGAACCGGTCCGATCCGATGCGCACCACGAGCGAGTCGACGTCGGCCCGACCCGCCAGCGAGGTGCGCTGCCCGGTGAGCATGTTCAGCTCCCCGAGGAAGCGGCCCCGGCCGTGCCGGGCGATCAGGGTCTCCTGACCGTCGACACGGCGCACGATGGAGAAGCTCCCGTCGATGATGGCCACGAAGTCGGGGTCGAGCTGGCCTTCGTCGAAGACGACGTCACCGGCGGCGACGGTCTCGACCGTGCCGAAGGCCTTGATCCGCTCGAACTGCTCGGCCGTGAGCTCGGGGAACGCGGCCCCCCCGGAGGAGGTGTCGATCAGCGTCTCCTCGGTCATGGCGGCTCAGGTGTGCGACGGGCTGTCGGCCATCGCCGGGATCTCGAGGGCGACCTCGTCGACGTAGCACCAGATCCAGTCCTCACCGGGCTCGAAGCTCTGCACGAGGGGATGGCGGCCGTCGGCGGCGTGGGCGGTGGCGTGGCGCATCGGTGAGCTGTCGCAACAGCCGACGTGCCCGCAGGTGGCGCAACGCCGCAGGTGGACCCACGTGGTGCCGATGGCCAGGCAGTCGACGCAACCGTCACCCGAGGGGACGGCTGCGTCGGAGATGAGCTCGAGGTGCGTGCAGGAGGGGTGTGCCACCTGCGAGACGCTACCGGGGGCCGGTTCCGCCGTCGCTCGCGTCAGGGCTCCGGGGTGGGCGTCACAGCGTGGTGCCGAGGTCGGCGACCTCGGCCAGCCACGCAGGCATCCGCGCCGCCCGGCCGTCGCGGGTCACGCAGCCGTGCACGGTGACCGCCGTGGCCCGGGCGTCGCCATCGACGGTGAGGAGGTAGCCGACCTGGAACGTGGCCCGGGTGACCTTCCCGATGCCCAGGTGGACGTCGACCTCCTCGTCGAAGCTCAGCGCCGAGCGGTAGCGCACGTATGCCTCGAGCACCGCGAACTCGACGCCGTCGTCCCGCACGGACTGGTAGTGGTGACCGAGGGTGCGCAGCCACGCCACCCGGGCCTCCTCCATGTACAGCAGGTACGACGAGTGGTGCACCACCCCCATGGCGTCGGTCTCGGCGAAACGGGTCCGCAGGCGGTGGGCGAACGCGTAGGCGGACGGGTCGAGCGGCGGGACGAGGGACAGGCGCACGAGGGGCGACGGTAGTGCCGCCCGTTGCGGCTCGGCTCAGGCCGCGGGATCGACGCCGGCGTGCTCGACGCACCACGCCCAGAGGCGGTCGCGCTCCTCGGGGGTGTCGGCGCGGCGGGTGGCGGGGAGGCGATGGGTGGCCCGCACCCGACGGTCGTGCCAGAAGCGTCCCGTCGTCGCCAGCGGCTCGCCGTCGTCGGCGGCCAGCCACACGATCGTGTCCGCCCCCTGGTCCGGGGAGCGCAACAGGGGGCCGGTGAGCGTGCGAAAGGTGGGCAGGGAGGCGGCCACCCCCGGCGTGTCGGCCCACCCGGGGTGCATGGCGTGGAAGCGGACGCCCTGTCCGTCGAGGCGCTCGGCCCACAGCTCGTTGAGCGTCACCTGGGCCCGCTTGGCCCGGGCGTACTGCTCGGTGCCGCGGTAGTCGTCGCCCATCTCGAGGTGTTCGACGTCGAGCGAGGCGGCGTACATGCCCCCGGAGGACACGGTGATCACCCTGCTCGGGGCCGACGCCCGGAGCCGGTCGAACAGCTGCGCCGTGAGGAGGAACGGGCCGACCACCTGGGCGGCCACCGTCAACTCGGTCCCGTCCTGGGCCTCGCGGCGATCGGGGTGGAGCGCGCCGGCGTTGTGGATCAGCGTGTCGATCGCAGGGTGGGCGTCGAGGATCTCGTCGGCGGCCCGCCGCACCGCCTCGGGGTCGGCCATGTCGGCCAGCGCCACGGACACCCGGTCGTTGCCGGTGGCCCCGACGATCTCGTCGGCCACCCGTCCGGTGCGGTCCCTGTCGCGCCCCAGCAGCACGACCGTCGCACCGAGGGTCGCCACCCGGCGAGCGGTGGCCAGCCCGAGGCCGGACGTCGGGCCGGTGACCACCACCACCCGATCGCTGAGGTCGTAGCTGTCGAGCGGGCGCCACCGGTCGAGGCGTGACCGGACGTCGTAGCCGATGCGGCTGAAGCTCGGCGCCACCGGCACCTCGAGGACGGCGTCGACGAACGAGCCGGCTCGCGTCCGGTACTCGGGGTGCTCCTCGCGCAACGGCGGGTCTGGGGTCATCGGGCGTCCTCCGTGCGGATCAGCACCGCTGCGCCCCCCGGCATTCCGGGCACCGTCGAGGAACCTGGGTCGTCCCGGCAGATTCTGCGGTCGTGGCGCGTAAGGGGTCGGGCGGTCGCCGGTCAGGAGGGGTGACGGGCCGGAGACACCGGCTCCCACCACACCGAGGAGACATCCCGATGAACACCTTCCGCACCCGCACCGCCCGCATCGCCCTCGCCGCCGTCCTCACCCTGGGGATCGCCGGCACCGGCACCGCCGCCCACGCCGCCGTCCCGGCCTTCCCGCAGGGCCCGACCGACCTCGTCCCCGGTGGCAACGGCCCCGACGACCCCCGCCCGGAAGGCCCCGGTGACCTCACCGGCACGCCGGACGAGCCCGACTGCCCGCCGCTGCTCGCCTCCTGCGACATCACCTCCGACCCCGGCGATGCCGGCGACGGGGGCAACGGCGGCAACGGCGGCGAGGCCCAGGTCGACCCCGCCGTGGTGGCCACCCCCACCTTCACCGGTTGACCGCATCCCCGAGGGCGGGAGGAGCCGGGCCTCGGGCCCGGCTCCTCCCGCGTCCGGCGTCCGGGGCAGTGCTCGTGCCTGTGCCCGTGTCGAGATCCTGTCGATGAACGCGTAAGGGATCGGCGAGCGAGCGGTCAGGACGGGCGACGGGCCACGTCGGCCCGCATCACCGCCCAGGAGGCTCCGCCATGTCCACCGCCCTGTCCACCGCCGTGATCACCACCCGTTCCACCCACACCACCCGGCTCCTGTTCGTTCTCCTCGTCCCGTTGGTCGCCCTGGTGGCGGCCTGCGGGGGTTCGACCGACGGGTCCGCGCCGACCGCACCGATCGCCGCCGCCCCCGCCCCGGCTCCCGCCGCGCCGGCGGCACCCGCGTCCGCCGACGTCACGCGGGTCGCGAGGCCGATGGAGGACACCCCGGTCTTCGCCGCTCCCGGCGACGACACCCCCACCCAGGTCCTCCCCGCGACCTCGGAGTTCGGCTCCCCCCTCGCCCTCGTGGTGGTGGAGGAGCGTCCCGACGGCTGGCTCCGGGTGCAGCTCCCCACCCGGCCGAACGAGTCGACCGGGTGGATCGACGCCGACGGCGTCGCCGTGCGCGAGGTGACCGTCGCGGTGCACGTCGACGTCGCCGCCCGCCGGCTCACCGTCACCGACGCCGGTGTCACCCTGTTCGAGACCCCGGTGGCGGTGGGCGCCCCCGCCACCCCGACCCCCGTCGGGCGCTTCTTCGTGGTCGACAAGCTCGTCACCCCGGACCCGTCCGGCGCCTACGGGCCGTTCGCGCTGGGCCTGTCCGCCCACTCCGACGTCCTGACCGACTTCGCCGGCGGCGACGGCCAGGTCGGCATCCACGGCACCGACCGACCGGACTCGATCGGCCGGGACGTCTCGAACGGCTGCGTGCGGGTGCCCAACGACATCGCGGTCCGGCTCGACGAGCTGCTGCCCCTCGGCACGCCCGTCGTGGTGTCGTGACCCACCGGGCCCCGACCCTCGGACCGTGTGATGCTTGACGGCGATGGTGCGACGCTACGACGACGAGGCCTCCCTCGTGGAGGCCGCCCGCGACGGCGACGAGGCGGCCTTCACCACCCTCTTCCGGCACTGGTTCGACCCCTGCTTCGACCTGGCCCAAAGGATCGTCCACGACGACGACACCGCCGCGGAGGTCGCCCAGGAGACGTTCCTGGTGGCCTGGCGCCAGCTCGCCACGCTCCGCGACCCCTCGGCCTTCGGGGGATGGGTGTTGCGGACCAGCCGCAACAAGGCCCTGAACCGGTTGGAGCGGGAGCGGCGCAGCACCCCCGTGGACCGGGACGAGCACCCGGCCCTGGCCGGCCTCGAGGCGGCGGGCGACGTGGCCGGTGAGGTGGACGCGCGCGCCCACCAGGACCTCCTGTGGGCGGCCGCGGCGGCGCTGGGCGAGCGGGACGCCAGCGTCCTCGACCTGCACCTGCGTCACGGCTTCGACGCCGCCGAGATCGCCGAGGCGCTCGACGTGACCACCAACAACGCCCACCAGCTCCTGTTCCGCATGAAGGGCCGGCTGGCCACCGGGATCAGGGCGTGGGTGCTGTTCAAGGGCGGCGACCCCCAGTGCGAGGAGCTCGGCCGGGTGCTGCGCGCCGCCGGGGTCACCTCCTTCTCCGCGGCGACGGTCAAGGTCGTCGCCCGACACGTCGACGACTGCGACGAGTGCACGCGCCGCCAGGCGGCGGTGCTCGCCCCCGAGGCGATGTTCGCGGCCGTGCCGCTCCTGCCGGCCGGCGCCGTCCTGCGCGACCGCGTGGCGTCGGCGTTGCGCACCGACGGCGTGCCCCTCGGCCCCGACGCCGCCCGGCCGCTCCCGTCGTCGGACCCGGAGGCGACCGGTGCCTCGGAGGGTCCGGGGCAGTCGCCTCCCGACGGGAGCCCGGCGAGCGACGCCGTCGCGGCGGGCGCCGTGGCCCCGGTGGTGGCCGTCGTCGTCGACGGGGCGGGCGACGACAGCGACCCCGACCCGGGCTCCGGTCGTTCGAAGCTCCTCGCCATGGTGGCGATCGTCGTGGCGCTGCTGGTGCTCGGCGGACTGGCGATCCTGCAGGGCGGGGCCGACGAGGCCGATGGGGTCGACGTGGCGGTGGCCCCGGTCGACACCCCGGCGGGCACCGAGCCCCGATCGGGGACCTCGGTCCCCGGTGAGGTCGTCGCGCCGCCCGTCGAGCCGTCGACGACGGCGGTTCCGACCTCTCCGCCGTCCACCCCTGTTCCCCGACCCCCCGTCACCGCGGCGCCGCCCACCACCGTGGCCCCGCCGCCACCGCCGCCACCGCCCGCACCCCCGGCGCCGCCGGTCATCTCGGGCTTCCGGGCCACGCCGGCCACGACCCCGGGCGGGGCGTGCCCGCCGGGCCAGTGGGCGTCCACCCTGGTGTGGTCCACCACGGGCGCCACGGGGGTGTCGATCGTGGGCAGCTTCGGTGGCCCGGCGCTCGCCGGTCCGGTCAGCGGGAGCCTCGTGGCGTGCGCGCCCACCCCCGGCGCCACCTGGACCCTCACCGCGACCGGCCCCGGCGGCCAGGCCGAAGCCACGGCGTGACAGCGCGTAGCGTCGGGGAGTCCGCCGGACCGGGGAGACCGAGGATGAGCATCGACGACGGAGGCACGACCCGCCACGGGGCCGACATCGACCGGACGGCGGAGTGGGACGAGCTCCGAGCCCGTCACCAGCGGGCCGCCGAGGACCGCCCGGCGTCGTCGGCGCGCGGCGTACACCACGTGGCGCTGCTGTCGGGCGACGTCGAGACGACGATCCGCTTCTACCAGGACCTGCTCGAGTTCCCGCTCACCGAGTTGTTCGAGAACCGCGACTACCAGGGCTCGACGCACTTCTTCTTCGACATCGGCCACGGCAACGCGCTGGCCTTCTTCGACATGCCGGGTCTCGATCTCGGGCCCTACGCCGAGGTCCTCGGTGGCCTGCACCACCTCGCCATCTCGGTCGAGCCGGAGCGGTGGGCCCACCTGCGGGCCAAGCTCGACGCCGCCGGGGTCGACGTGCTCGAGCTGTCGAACACGTCGTTGTACTTCCGCGGCCCCGACGGGGAGCGCCTCGAGCTCATCTCCGACCCGCTCGGGGAGATGTACGGCACGATGGTGATGTAGCAGGTGATGCCGCCGGACCGTTCGGGTAGGTCATGCGTGAGCGTCAGCGCCGTCCACGAACGAGGAGCACCCATGGCAACCACCCGCCCGACCCGTCGCCCCATCGACGTCGCCCCGTGAGCGCCGACGAGGCGCCCCGGCGCCGGCCGGAGGAGGCCACCGACGAGCTCGTCCAGGCCGTCGGCAAGGTGTCCGAGGCGCTCGAGTACGTCGAGCGGGCTCGGGGCCACCTGTTCTCGTTCCACCAGCTCATGGGGCACGCCGATCTCCTGCTCGGCGAGGCCGCCGACGATCTCGGGGACGCGGGTGCCGCCGAGGAGGCGGAGATGCTCCGTGAGGAGATCATCGGTCGCAACGCCATCGACGGGCGCTGGACCTTCCAGATCGTGGAGGAGTTCGACGACCTCTACTACGGACCGGTGCGCGACGCAGTGCGACGCATCGAGCGCGACCGCATGGGCGGGCAACGCCACGTCTTCGAGTCCGAGATGAAGGAGTCACGGCGCAGCAGGGGCCGCCGAGGCCACGACGCGCGGCCGCCCTCGGCCCACGTCGACGGGGTCGAGACCACCGCGGGGTGACTCAGGCGCGTCGGCCGATGTAGGCCAGGACCCTGGTCTGGTCGTCGGCGTCGTCGCCGACGGGGATCTCCTCGCCGAACACGCCGGGGCTCCTGGCGATCTCGCCGAAGGACCGCGCGCCGCGGTCGAGACGGGAGAGGTCGTCGGGATCGATCCGCTCGTCCTGGCCGGTGGCCCGGGCGAGGTCCCACCCGTGGGCGATGAGGTCGAGCACCACGAACCGGTCGATGGACTCCTCGAGCGTCGTCGGGCCCATGAAGCCCTCGAACGGCGCGGCGGCGCGTTCGGGGTCGTCGAGCTCGGCCTGGACGGTGGCGCTCGTCGTCCGCCACGCCCCTTCGGGATCGGCGGCCACGTCGACGACGGGTGCGGCGATCCCCACGCGGTCGAGGAAGATCCCCTGGCTGTCGACGACGTGTCGAACGAGCGCCCGCACGGTCCACTCCTCGCACGGGGTGGGGTCGTCCCAGGCCGTGTCGGGGACGCCGGCGATGCGCTCGGCGAACTGTGCGGAGAGGCGACGGTAGCGGTCGGCGGTCTCGTTCATGCCCCCAGCCTCGCCGACCGGCGCCTCGGCGTCGACCGCCCCGGGGACGACAGGGGCGTCGAGGACGTCGAGGACGGCGAGGGCGCCGCGGGCGGCGGCGACGGCGGTGCTGAAGGTGGCCTGCAACAGGTACCCCCCGGTGGGCGCGTCCCAGTCGAGCATCTCGCCCACCACGAAGGTGCCGGGCCGGCGACGCAGCATGAAGTGCTCGTCGACCTCGTCGAAGGCGATGCCGCCGGCGGTGGAGATGGCCCGGTCGACCGGTTCGGTCGCCGTCACGGTGAGCGGGATCGCCGTGACGAGGGCGGCCAGCTCGTGCCCGTCGGTGGGCACCCGGTTCCCGGTGGCCTCGCGCAGCAGCCCGACGGCCACCGGGGTGAGCCCGAGGGTGCGGCGCAGGTTTGAGGCGAGGGAGTCCTTCGGCCGGCGCCGGGCCCAACGCGCCGCGACGGCGGCGGGGGAGAGGTCGGGCAGCAGGTCGACCAGCAGGCGGGCCGTGCCGTCGTCGTCGAGCGCGCGTCGCACCCCGGGCGACAGCGCGTACACGGGCCCGCCCTCGAGGCCGGTCCGGGTGGCGACCACGTCGCCCCGGCTCCACGCCGCCGCGTGGTCGTGCTCGGGCGCCACGGCCACGCGCACGTCCTTCAACGGTTCGCCGGCGAAGCGGTCGGCGAAGGTCGGCGACCATGCGACCTTCACCCCCACGTTCGAGGCCCGCAGCGGCCGGACCTGGATCCCGGCCGCCTCCACGACCTCCAGCCAGCCGCCGTCGGAGCCGGTGCGGGGCCAGCTCGCCCCACCGAGCGCCAGCACGACCACGTCGGCGGTCAGGACCTCCCGCTTTCCGTCTGCGCCGGACACGACCACCCGGTGGCCCTCGCCGACGGACCCATCCGGGTCGTCGTCGTCCCACCCGAGCCAGCTGGTCTCGGTGCGCAGCGAGACGCCGAGCGCACCCAGTCGAGCCAGCCACGCCCGCAGCAGGGGAGTGGCCCGGAACGCCTCGGGGAACACCCGCCCGCTGGTGCCCACGAAGGTGGCCTGGCCCAGTCCCTCCGCCCAGGCCCGCAGGTCGTCCGGTCCGAAGCCTTCGACGGCGGCGCGCAGCTGCGGGGCAGGGTCGCCGTAGCGGGCCAGGAGGTCGCCGAGCGGCTCGGTGTGGGTGAGGTTCAGTCCCCCTCGCCCGGCGAGGAGGAGCTTGCGACCCACCGAGCGCCGGTGCTCGACGACCGTGACGGACACCCCGGCGCCGGCCAGCACCTCGGCGGCCATCAGCCCCCCGGGGCCGCCGCCGACCACCAGCGCGGTGGGCGCGGGTTCGGCGGGGAACGGCATCCGACCACGTTACGAGCGGTCGGTCGGGTGCGGCGCCGGCCTCGCGTCCGCCGGGTCAGTCCGGGGGAAGGGTGAGCGTGGCGGTGCCGGTGACGTGGTCGCCGAGCGCGTTGGTGGCCCGGAGAGCGACCTCGACGACGCCCTCGTCGCCCTCGACCCGGGTCCCGGTGACGGTCCCGGTGAAGGTCAGGGTGCTGTGCGGGTGCACGCTCACCCCGAGGCGGATGGACAGCGTGCGGATCATCGCCTCGGGGCCGGCCCAGTCGGTGAGGAAGCGGCTGCAGTAGGCGTTCGTCGACAGGATGTTCATGAAGATGTCGGGGGCGCCCTGGGCGTTGGCGTAGTCCCGGTCGTGGTGCACGGGCATGAAGTCGCGGGTGGCGATGGCGCCGGCGGCGATGACGGTGGCGGTGACGTCGATGACCATCGGGGTCAGCTCGTCCCCTGCGGAGATCGACGAGAAGGGCCTGGGCTCGGGGGTCGCAGGGGCGCTCACGGGTTCCCTCCGGGCTTGAACTTGAGGATCCGGAAGAGCTGGGTGCCGACGACCTCGCCCGACTCCACGGTGTAGGTGGTGAGCCAGGTCACGAAGTGTCCGGGTCCGATGCGGGTCTGCTTCTCGTCGGAGATCGACTCCATCACGGTCGAGGACGACACCACCTCCCCGAGACGCAGCGGTCGCACGATCTCGAACTCGGAGTTGGCGGCCAACGTGGCCACGAACCCGGCGTCGTCGAGCACCTTGAGGGGGCTGTCGCCCTCGGCCTCCACCGGCGATCCACCCCGTTCGGCGATGCCGGTGATCTTCGGGGTGGCCATCGTCCAGGTCTGCAACATCAGCGGCGGGGCGATGACCTCACCGAACCGGGACGCTGCGGCGGCCGCGGGGTCGGTGTAGACGGGGTTGGCGTCCTCGAAGGCCGCGGCCCAGTGGCGGATCATCGGCTGGTTCACCGGATCGGGCGCCACCGACGGGCCTCGGCTCCCCACCGGCTTGCCGACCAGGGCGTCGAGCGTGGCTCGCAGTTCGGGATCGGTCACGCCGGCGACGTTAGCGAGGCCCGCGACCCTGGGGCTCGACGGGCCGGTCGACGACAACCTCGTTCCCAGCCGTTCGACCAGGCGCCGGATCGTGACGGCCTCGATCGGCCCCGGGCGGGAGATCGTCTGCTTCAGGTCGCGCGGCCAGGTCATGGCGGCCCCGAGCCGGGCAGCGCCGGCGGTTCGGGATCGGATGACGGCTCCGGCTCAGGTGGTGCCGGTCCGGGTGGGGGGTGGTGGTGGGGGTGGCTGGTGACGGTGGTGGTGCCGGTGGGGTTGGTGGCGTGGAGCGCGCTGTTGGGATCACCGGACAGTGTCCAGCCGCCTTCGTGGACGAGGTGGTGGTGGTGCCAGCACAACAGGGCGAGGTTCGCGGTGGTGGTCGGTGATGGCCAGGGGGTGATGTGGTGGGCCTGCAGGAAGCGGGTCGAGGTGCAGTTCCCGAATCGGCAGTGTCCGTCGCGGTGTGTGAGGGCGCGGCGTAGGCCGGGGGACACGGTTCGGTTGGTGGTGCCGACACCGACGGCGATGCCGGCGCGGTCCTGGACCACCACCTCGATCCGGCTGTCGCAGAGCAGCCGGCGGGCGGTCTCGGTGGCGAGAGGCTGGCCCGTCTCGAGTTCGGCGGTGGCACCGGGGTCGTCGTCGCAGATGGCGGCGAGCTCGACGACGGCGACGACGGTGGCCCGGTCGGGATCGGCATCGGCGGCGAGGGTGGCGCCGGCGAGGGCGAGGAGCCCGTCGGCGCGGCGTTGGTCGGGGGTGGCGGTCGTCTCGGTGTGGGGGTCGCGTGGTGGCATGGCGCGTTCGACGGCGGTGAGGAGGCGGGCGCCTTCG